>NZ_JAAKTY010000024.1:0-71704 GCF_049174875.1 Aeromonas sp. 600948 | reverse complement strand
CTGATATGGCTCAGTCGGTAGAGCGCATCCTTGGTAAGGATGAGGTCCCCAGTTCGATTCTGGGTATCAGCACCATTAAATAGAAAGCCTCCCTGAAAAGGGAGGCTTTTTTGCATCTGTCATTTTTGTTATATCCCCTTACATTTCCTATTCCAGCAACCCCCTCTGCTTGCAGTCGACACTGTTTATCTGCTGATTTGAGACTCGATGGGTTACTCATTTGACTGTTATTGATGGTTTTATCCAGATATTTAACCATGATTGATTGACGTAAAACGTTTTACATGTAAAATCCGGCGCGTTTTGCCTATTACGTGGAGAAAGATCATGGCGCAGGATAACGAATACTGTTTGGGGGCGGTACCCGCCAAAGGGCGCAAAGGTGTGCTGTCGCTGATGCTGGTGATGCTCGGCCTGACCTTCTTCTCTGCCAGCATGTGGACCGGTGGTGCGCTTGGTACCGGGCTGGTATTCGATGACTTCATCAAGGCGGTACTGATCGGCAACTTGCTGCTGGGTATCTACACCGCTTGTCTCGGTTATATCGGTGCCTCAACCGGCCTCTCTACCCATCTGCTGGCTCGTTACTCCTTTGGGGTGAAAGGTTCCTGGCTGCCATCCCTGCTGCTCGGCGGTACTCAGGTCGGCTGGTTTGGCGTTGGCGTGGCGATGTTTGCCCTGCCGGTGCAGAAGGCGACCGGCATAGATGTGAACTGGCTGATCGCCATTTCGGGCATTTTGATGACGGTGACCGTCTACTTCGGCATCTCCGCCCTGATGGTGCTGAGCTTTGTGGCCGTACCGGCCATTGCACTGCTTGGCGGCTACTCGGTCTGGCTGGCGGTGACCTCGACCGGTGGCATGGCTGCGTTGCAGCAGGTGCAACCAAGCAATCCTATCGAGTTCACCACGGCGCTGACCATGGTGGTCGGTTCCTTTATCAGTGCAGGAACTCTGACCGCCGACTTTGTCCGATTTGGTCGCAAACCCTGGGGCGCCGTCATGATTACCATGGTGGCGTTTTTTTTGGGCAACACGCTAATGTTCGTCTTCGGCGCAGCCGGTGCGGCGGTGACCGGTCAGGCCGATATCTCGGAAGTGATGCTGATGCAGGGACTGCTGATCCCCGCCATTCTGGTGCTGGGCCTCAATATCTGGACCACCAACGACAACGCGCTCTATGCCTCCGGCCTCGGTTTTGCCAACATTACCGGCCTCAAGAGCAAGCCGCTCAGCGTGATCAACGGCCTTATCGGTACGGCTTGCGCCCTCTGGCTTTACAACAATTTTGTCGGCTGGCTGGCCTTTTTGAGTACGGCAATTCCGCCGATCGGTGGCATTATCATCATGGATTTCCTGCTCAATCGTGAGCGTTACCGTCAATTTGCCGATCAGCAGTTCGAGACGGTGCGCTGGCAGGCGCTGGTCGCCACGGCAGTCGGGGTGGCTGTCGGCAAGTGGCTGCCGGGCATAGTGCCACTCAACGCGGTATTGGGCGCCGCCTTCACCTATTTCATTCTGGTTCGCCTCACCCAGCGGCCGGTTCTGGTACAGGAAGCTAACAAATGCTGATTCAACATATTCGTTTGGCCGATCGGGAAGGGTTTTGGCAGATCCGCTGTCAGGATGGGGTCATCACCGCCATCGAACCCCATGACGAACATGCCGTCGCCGGTCGGGTGCTGGACGGGGAGGGGGGTCTGGCGATTGCCCCCTTTATCGAACCCCACATTCACCTCGATACCACCCAGACGGCGGGTGAGCCGAGCTGGAACCTCTCCGGCACCCTGTTCGAGGGGATCGAGCGCTGGGCCGAGCGCAAGGCGCTGCTGACCCATGAGGATGTGAAACAGCGTGCCATCCAGACGCTAAAGTGGCAGATCGCCAACGGCATCCAGTTTGTCCGTACTCACGTCGATGTCTCCGATCCCAATCTGGTCGCGCTCAAGGCGATGCTGGAAGTGCGGGAGGAGATGAAGGAGTGGGTCGAGCTGCAGATCGTTGCCTTCCCGCAGGAGGGGATCCTCTCCTACCCGAATGGCAAGGCACTGCTGGAGGAGGCGCTCAAGCTGGGGGCCGACGTGATCGGTGCTATTCCCCATTTCGAGTTCACCCGGGAATATGGTGTCGAAAGTCTGCACTACATCTTCGATCTTGCCGAGAAGTATCAGGTTCTGGTCGATGTGCACTGCGACGAGATCGATGACGAGCAGTCCCGTTTCATCGAGACGCTGGCGACCTTGGCCTACGAGCGGGATATCGGCCACCGGGTCACTGCCAGCCACACCACCGCCATGCACTCTTACAACGGCGCCTATGCTTCCCGCCTGTTCCGGTTGCTCAAGATGGCAGACATCAACTTCGTGGCCAATCCGCTGGTGAACATTCACCTGCAGGGGCGGTTCGATACCTATCCCAAACGCCGCGGCATTACTCGGGTGAAGGAGATGCTGGAGGCGAACATCAACGTCTGTTTCGGTCACGACGACGTGTTCGATCCCTGGTATCCCATGGGCACCGCCAACATGTTGCAGGTGCTACACATGGGGCTGCATGTCTGCCAGATCATGGGTTACGAGCAGATCAACGACGGTCTGAAGCTGATCAGCAGCCACAGTGCCCGCACCCTGAATGTGCAGGATCGCTATGGTATCGAGGTGGGCAAACCGGCCAACCTGTTGGTCCTGCCCGCCGAGAACGGCTTCGATGCGGTGCGCCGTCAGGTGCCGGTGCGTTACTCGATCCGCCACGGCAAGGTGATTGCCCAGACCCGCCCGGCCCAGACCGAAATCGTGTTGGGTCAGCCCGAGCCCATCGATTTTCGCCGCTGAGATTTCAATCAGGCTGGATGACGATTAGTTCCGCCTCTGGGCACAAGGGCCGCCATTGCGACATAATGGCGGCCTAACCCTGAGGGAGTGACACCATGCAAACCTGGTTCTATGTTGCTGCAGGGGGCGCCATCGGCGCCTGCCTTCGTTTTGGGATTTCCGAACTGATGGCCTTGCTGCTGGGGCGCCACTTTCCTTACGGGACTCTGGTGGTCAACGTGGTGGGCTCTTTCATCATGGGGGTGGCGTTCGCCCTCATCAGTCATGGTCATGTGGTAGAACACCCGATGAAGCCGCTGCTGATGGTGGGGATCCTCGGTGCCCTGACTACTTTCTCTTCCTTTGCCCTCGATACGGTAGTGCTGGCTCAACATGGGGCCTATCTGAAAGCGCTGCTCAATATCGGTCTCAATCTCTTCCTCTGTCTGGCCATGGTGGTGCTGGGCATGCAGTTGGTTGCGAGCCGGGTTTAAGGTGTCCGGACGCCAGTGGCTCTGGTAAACTGGCGGCCATTCTTTGCTCTATGGGTGTTTAAGGGATGTCAGAACAAGCAACGACAACGCATTTTGGCTTTAAAACCGTGGCCGCGACCGAGAAGGAAACTCTGGTAGCAGGTGTCTTCCATTCGGTGGCAGCCAAGTATGATCTGATGAACGATCTGATGTCGTTCGGCATCCACCGCCTGTGGAAGCGCTTCACTATCGACTGTTCCGGTGTGCGCAAGGGCCAGAAGGTGCTGGATCTGGCCGGTGGTACCGGTGACTTGACCGCCAAGTTTTCCCGCATCGTCGGCGAGACCGGTCAGGTGGTGCTGGCGGATATCAACGACTCCATGCTGAAAGTGGGCCGCGACAAGCTACGCAATCTGGGGGTCGCCAACAACGTCTCCTACGTGCAGGCCAATGCCGAGGCGCTCCCCTTCCCGGATAACCACTTCGACGTCATCACCATTGGCTTCGGCCTGCGCAACGTCACCGACAAGGACAAGGCGCTCGCCTCCATGTTCCGGGTGCTCAAGCCGGGTGGCCGTCTGCTGGTGCTGGAGTTCTCCAAGCCTGTCAGCGAAGTGATCGCCAAGCTCTATGATCTCTACTCCTTCAAATTGCTGCCGAAAATGGGCGAAATTGTCGCGAACGACAGTGAAAGCTACAAATATCTGGCAGAGTCCATCCGCATGCACCCGGATCAGCAGACCTTGGCTGGCATGATGGAAAATGTCGGTTTCGAACAGGTGGAGTACTTCAATCTGACTCAGGGTGTGGTCGCCCTGCACCGCGGTTACAAGTTTTAAGGTTGCCTATGCCGATGGATGCCATGGTCACCGCGGTGATCGAAACCAGCCTCAACCAGTTGCTGGCGCTGGACAAACAGAGCCCGGAGCGGCTGCGCAAACTGGTGGGCAAGGTGCTCAAGCTGGAGCTGCGTGAACTCAAGCCGCTCTGGTTTGTCTTCTCCGAGCGTCGGCTGGATGTGCTGGCCCAGCATGAAGGGGAGGCCGATGCGGTGCTCAGTCTCTCCCTGACCGCCCTCGGTCTGCTGAAAGACCCTTCCGCCCTGACCCGCTATATCCGCGAGGAGAAGCTGGATCTGAGCGGTGATCCCCAGCTGGTACAGGCATTCAGCGTGCTGCTGGGCGAGCTGGATATCGACTGGGAAGAGGAGCTGTCGCGCTATACCGGCGATGTCGTTGCCCACACCCTGTTCAGCGGTGCCCGTCAGGCGCGTCGTCTTTTCGGCCGCGAGCTGTGCCGCACCCGCAGCCAGCTGGCGGAATATCTGACCGAAGAGGCCCGCCTCGCCCCCAGCCCGCTGGAAGTGGCGAGTTTCAACGATGACGTCGAGGTGCTGGCCCAGCAGCTCAAGGCCGTCGAACTGCGGCTGGCCCGCTTCGAACAGCAGGTGACCTGATGACCCCGAAGGAGTTCAAACGCCTCTATCGCATCATCACCATCCTGCTGGAGCAGGGCATCGACGAACTGGTGCCCGCCCGCTATCAACCCTGGCCGGGTCGTCTGGCCCGTCGCTCCCTGTTCTGGCTCAAGAACAAACAACCGGATCTCAGCCGCGGTGCCCGCATCCGCCTCGCTTTCGAGGCTCTCGGCCCCATCTTCATCAAGTTTGGCCAGATGCTCTCGACCCGCCGCGACCTGTTGCCGCCGGATATCGCCGAAGAGCTGGCCCTGCTGCAGGACAGGGTGCCCCCCTTCTGTGGTCAGGCGGCGCGCCAGCAGATCGAGCTGAGCCTGGGTTGTCCCATCGAAACCCTGTTTGACGACTTCGACGAGACGCCTCTGGCGTCGGCCTCCATCGCGCAGGTGCATACCGCCCGCCTGAAGGAGAGTGGCCGCGAGATCGTCATCAAGGTGATCCGTCCCGACATCGAGCCGGTCATCGAGGCTGACCTGCGGTTGATGCAGGCGCTGGCCCGTCTGGTGGCCCGCTTCGTGCCCCAGAGCGCGCGACTGCGCCCCATCGAGGTGGTGGAGGAGTATCGCAAGACCATCCTCGACGAGCTGAATCTGATGCGTGAAGCGGCCAATGCCATCCAGCTACGCCGCAATTTCACCGGCTCCGAGGCGCTCTATGTGCCTGAAATCATTACCGACCTCTGCCGCGAGCAGGTGCTGGTGATGGAGCGCATCTACGGTATTCCGGTCTCCGATATACCGGCGCTGGAAGCCAACGGCACTAATATGAAGCTGCTGGCCGAGCGCGGGGTCGAGGTCTTCTTCACCCAGGTGTTCCGCGACAGCTTCTTCCACGCCGACATGCACCCGGGCAACATCTTCGTCTCTTACGAACATCCGGAAAACCCGCTCTGGATCGGCATCGACTGCGGCATCGTCGGTACCCTCAATCGGGAAGATAAACGCTATCTGGCGGAGAACTTCCTCGCCTTCTTCAACCGTGACTATCGTCGGGTGGCGGAGCTGCATGTGGAGTCGGGCTGGGTACCGGCAGACACCAAGGTGGATGAGTTCGAGTTCGCCATCCGCACCGTGCTGGAGCCCATCTTCGAGAAGCCGCTCTCCGAAATTTCGTTCGGTCACGTGCTGCTCAACCTGTTCAACACCGCGCGCCGCTTCCATATGACGGTGCAGCCGCAGCTGGTGCTACTGCAAAAGACCCTGCTCTATGTGGAAGGGTTGGGGCGTCAGCTCTACCCGCAACTCGATTTGTGGCAGACCGCCAAGCCGTTCCTCGAAAACTGGATGCACGAACAGGTCGGGCCCAAGTCGGTATTGAACGCTATCAAGGAGAAGGCGCCATTCTGGGCGGAGAAGCTGCCGGAGCTGCCGGAGCTGGTCTATGAGACCCTGCGTCAGACCCGTCATCAGCAGCGTCATTTCGACCAGATGTTTGCCGAGTTCCGCCGTCACAGCCGTCGGCAGGGGCAGGCCCGCTACCTCTTAGGGGTTGGAGCCAGCCTGCTATTGGCGGGTGTATTCTTGCTGACCCAAAAACAACACATTGAGTGGGGACAAGCCAGTCTCGCCGGTGCAGCCCTCTGCTGGCTGGTCGGCTGGTTGCGAACCCGTTCCCATTAATCAACAACCGCGCCGTCAGGCGCCTGTTCTGGAGAGAAAATCATGGGTGGTATCAGTATTTGGCAATTGTTGATCATTGCAGTCATCGTCGTGCTGCTGTTCGGTACCAAGAAACTGCGCGGCATTGGCGGTGATCTGGGCGCGGCGGTCAAAGGGTTCAAGAAAGCCCTCTCCGACGAGCCGGCTGATGCCAAGGCCGAGCAGAAAGATGCCGAGTTTCCCCCGAAACAGCTGAACGAAGCGGCCACTCAGAGCAGTGAGACCGCCAAGCAGAAAGACAAAGACCAGGCCTAAGCCATGTTCGATATCGGTTTTTGGGAGCTGGTCGTTATCGGTGTGGTAGCACTGGTGGTACTGGGGCCCGAGCGGCTGCCGGTTGCCATCCGCACGGCTACCCACTGGATCCGCCTCATTCGTTCGACCGCGAACTCGGTCAAGTCCGAGCTGGAGCAGGAGCTCAAGTTGCAAGAGCTGCATAACGACCTCAAGAAGGCCGAACAGTTGCAGATGAGCAACCTGAGCCCCGAGCTGCAGGAGTCCATCGAACAGCTCAAAGCGGCGGCCCAGTCGGTCAATCGCCCCTATCAGGTGGAGAACGAGATCCGTCCGCCGCGCCCCGAGCCGGTCGCCCAGGCTGAGCCTGCCACGCCGGTTGAGCCTGCGGTGCAGCTGAGCCACGACGTGCCGCCGGTCAACAGCCAGCGGGAGAGCGAGCTGGTGCCGGTCAGCGACTCCGCAGTAAAAGGGGAGGTGAAGTCATGAGTCAGGCCGAACAACCCCTGATCAGCCATCTGGTTGAGCTGAGAACCCGCTTGCTGCGCTCCATTACCGCCATCCTCGTGGTGTTTCTGGCGCTGATCTACTTCTCCAACAACATCTACGACTTCGTGGCCCAGCCGCTGCTCAGCCAGCTGCCGGAAGGGACCAGCATGATCGCGACGGATGTGGCGACCCCCTTCCTGACGCCGATCAAGCTGACCCTGGTGGTCTCCTTCTTCGTGGCGATCCCCTATCTGCTCTATCAGGCCTGGGCCTTTATCGCCCCCGGTCTGTACCAGCATGAGCGGCGGCTGATCATGCCGCTGGTGGTCTCCAGTGCCCTGCTGTTCTATGCGGGTATGGCGTTCGCCTACTACGTGGTGTTCCCGCTGGTGTTCGGTTTTTTCACCAGTACCGCACCCGCCGGGGTGACGGTGGCGACCGACATCGCCAGCTATCTGGACTTCGTACTGACCCTGTTCTTCGCATTCGGGGTGGCGTTCGAAATTCCGGTGGCCACCATACTGCTCTGCTGGACCGGCGTGACCACACCGCAAAACCTGAAGGAGAAACGTCCCTACGTCGTTGTCGGGGTGTTTGTGGTCGGCATGCTGCTGACGCCGCCTGATGTCTTCTCCCAGACCCTGCTCGCCATCCCGATGTGGGCGCTGTGGGAGATAGGTCTGTTCTTCGCCCGCTTCTACGTGAAGAAAGAGGATGAAGAGCAACAGGAACAACCGGATGTGGAGAGCTGAGGCTCTGTTCGTCACCTGTTTGCCGGACGGCGAGAGGATGACGACGTCCGCAGGAATAGCAGAACGAGGGGAGCTGAGGCTCCCTTCCTCTTTTCATGCTCCCGTTCGAGGCGTATGGTAAGACCCCATTCGGTAGATGGTTTTCAAATACCTGATATGTATTCCTTTTGTTCGGAACGTCTCATCCCATGATCGATATCGGTTTAAACCTGACCAGCAGCCAGTTCGCCGGCGAGCAGGCTGAGCTGGTGGCCCGTGCCCGTGCCGCCGGGGTGGAAGCGCTTATCCTCACCGGTACCGATCTGGCTGGCAGCCGCGAGAGCGCCGAGTTGGCCGCCCGCTGGCCGGGCTACTGCTTCTCCACCGCCGGGGTACACCCTCACGATGCCAAGAGTGTCGATGAGGCGACCCTGCCCGCCTTGCGCGAGCTGGCAGCCTTGCCGCAGGTGGTGGCTATTGGCGAGTGCGGTCTCGACTACAACCGCGACTTCTCCCCCCGCCCGGTGCAGGATGCGGTATTCGACGCCCAGCTGGCACTGGCTGCTGAGCTCCGGATGCCGGTGTTTCTCCACTGCCGCGATGCCCACGCCCGTTTTATCGAGATCCTCCGTCCCTGGCTGCCGAAACTACCGGGAGCCGTGCTGCACTGCTTCACCGGTTCCGACGAGGAGCTGGACGAGTGTCTGGCGCTGGGGCTGCATATCGGGGTGACCGGCTGGCTCTGCGATGAGCGCCGTGGTCAGCTGCTGCGCGAACAGGTAGCGCGTATTCCGGCCGGTCGGCTGATGATCGAGACCGATGCCCCCTATCTGGTGCCGCGAGATCTGAAACCGCGCCCGAAACGCAACGAACCCGCTTTTTTGCCGCACATCGCCCAGGTGGTGGCGGCCTGTCGTGGTGAAGCGCCCGAGGCCTTGCTGGCCCATACCCGGGCCACCTCCGCCGCGTTCTTCCAACTTCCTCTCCAGGAGTGATTCATGGCTACAACTCTTCCGGGCGCCTTTCCGGGCCGCCGCCTGCGCCGTCTGCGCAAACATGATTTCAGCCGTCGTCTGGTGCGCGAGAACGTACTGACCGTCAACGATCTCATCTATCCGGTGTTCGTGCTGGAGGGGGAGAACCGCCGGGAAGCCGTTCCCTCCATGCCGGGGGTGGAGCGTCTCTCCATCGATCTGCTGCTGGAGGAAGCCGCCGAGCTGGTGGAGCTGGGCGTGCCTGCCATCGCCCTGTTCCCGGTCACTCCGCTGGAGAGCAAGAGCCTGATGGCGGAAGAGGCCTACAACCCGAACGGGCTGGCCCAGCGCACCGTGCGCGCCCTCAAGGCTCGCTTCCCGGAGCTCGGGGTGATCACCGACGTGGCGCTCGATCCGTTCACCACCCACGGTCAGGACGGCATCATCGATGACGAAGGCTATGTGCTGAACGACATCACCACCGAGATCCTGATCAAGCAGGCGCTCTCCCACGCCGAAGCCGGGGTCGATATAGTCGCGCCGTCCGACATGATGGATGGCCGCATCGGCGCCATCCGCGCTGCGCTGGAAGAGAATGGCTTCATCAACACCCAGATCATGGCCTACTCCGCCAAGTACGCTTCCTGCTACTACGGCCCATTCCGCGATGCGGTTGGCTCTGCCGGCAACCTCGGCAAGAGCAACAAGGCCACCTATCAGATGGATCCGGCCAACAGTAACGAAGCCCTGCACGAAGTGGCGCTGGATATTCAGGAAGGGGCCGACAGCGTGATGGTCAAGCCGGGCATGCCCTATCTGGACGTGGTTCGTCAGGTGAAGGATCAGTTCGGCGTGCCGACTTTCGCCTATCAGGTCAGCGGCGAGTACGCCATGCACATGGCGGCGATCCAGAACGGCTGGCTGAAAGAGAAGGAGACCATCATGGAGTCTCTACTCTGCTTCAAGCGGGCCGGGGCCGATGGCATCCTCACCTACTTCGCCAAGCGCGTGGCGCAGTGGCTGAAGGAAGATGCCCGTTAAGCCGGGTTGAAGAGATAAACGAGAGGGGGAGCCGATGGCTCCCCCTCTGTCGTTATGGCTCTCTTTTGGTCACGAGCGGATGATTACAGCTTGATCCAGGCATCGCTCCAGTGGCTGCCGGTACCCGGTGCATAGTGGCCGGTCGAGCCGCCACACCAGCCGCTGTAGGGCCAGGGTTTGCACTCGTAGTCGCCACCGGCATTGCTGACCCGTTCGCCACTCTGATAAGCGGTGCCCGCAACATAGGTCGGGTAGCTGCCGTTACCACCGTCACTGTCACCACCCGGTGCCTGTTCCACCAATGCCAGGGTGAAGCGGCGCTCGAAGCCCTGTTTGCTCCCCTCAGCCATGCCCGCCAGCAACAGCTCGTAACTGCCAGCCGCTAGGCCAGACTGTGCCAGCTGCAGGGAACCCTGACCATCGATCAGGGCGCTGCCGGTGGCGACCGGATTGCCATCCTGCAACAGGGTCGCGGTGACGGTCACCGGGTTGGCGGTGGTCAGCGTCAGGCTGAAGTCGAGCGCGCCGTTGACGATGAGATATTCGGACGCCAGATCGGTGACGGTGAAGTCACTGCTGCTACCGGTCGTGGGCAGGATGAAGTCCCCGCTCAGGTAGATCAGACCGGTCCAGCCAGAGCTGGTCAGCCAGTGTTTGCCATTGGTCTGATAGACGTTGGGCAGCTGGGTGCACTGGTTGTTGTCATTGACGAAGCCGATACCGTAAAAGCCCGCCACATTCTTGTAGCAGAGCTGGCGACCATTCTGGTGCAGCACTGGCTGATCCAGCTTGCCCTTGTGGTGGAGTGACAGCCAGTCAAACTGGTTGATGGCCGAGACCAGCGGCACAAACTGGCCATCGGGCTGACGATAGCGGATCAGGGAGCCGGCATCGCAGAGCAGACCCTCAGCCCGCTGTTCGACGTACCCGTAGTACTGCTCGCCATCCTGGAAGGTGAACCGGCAGAGATTGCCTTTCTCCGACTCCTTGGGGATCCAGCCCATCAGAAGTCGCTCCTGATTGTTCAGGGCCGCCAGCTGCCCAACACTGAAGTCGCTGCCGTTGGCTACCCAGCCTTGCGGCATGGTGGAGAATTGCATGAAGTAGTGGTCGGTATAGTACATGTGGCTGTCAGCGCGGTGCTTGCGAGCCCCCTGGCTGACCGAGTTGTAGCGATAGATGTCGTTTTCCGGCTTGTGGAAGCCGTTGAGATCATCGTCCAGATAGGGCAGGTCGCCCTTGCGGATATGGTAGTTGGCCATGCCCGTCATCAGCGGATGCCAGCCGTGGCTGCCACGGGCAAACGCGCTCTCATGGCTGTAGGACTTCCCATCGAAGCCGTGGCCAAATTCGTGGGCAATGATGCCCCAACTGCCGTAGTAGTGGCTGACAAAGTTAAAGGTATCGACCCCGGTGATGCCACCACTCCCCAGCCCGCCCCCCATGGCGGTGATCCCCAGGTTGAGGTAGGGGCGCTTCATCAGGCTGTGGTAGTAGTAGTCATAATCGGCTGCGGTAAAGATCCCGTTCGGCACATAGCTGTTGCCGCCATTGCCGAACATCTCGTAGCCGTTCACCGCCTTGAAGTTGTACCAGACGTGTTTGAACTCCTCGGTCGAGACCATGTAGGCCAGGTTGGTGGCGATGATCAGCCACTCGCGGGCGTAGAGGGCATTGATGGGGCGCCAGGAGCCGCTGGTGTTGGTGGCGAAGCGCACGTTCCAGCTTGGCTTGAGGCGTGCCAGCTTCTGGGCAAACGGATCCGAGTTGGAGCTGAACCTGTGCTCGAACTGGGCTGGCAGATTGATGCTGTTGTCGAGCAGGTTGTTGAGATCAAACACTCCGTCGCGGCTGGCGCTGTTGAAGCGTCCCTGCTCGCCAAAGGCGCTCAATGGCAGGGTGATTTGGGCATAGGCGGGCAGGCGATCGAGCTGGCCCAAGATCAGCCACTTGTTGATACCGTTCAGGCGTGACTCGATATTGATGTCATGCAGCTCTCTGGCGGCATAGTTGGTGATGCGCACCGTGTCGTTATCAAGCAGCTCGGTCTTGACCAGCGAATTGATGTTGACCGAACGCTGGGCGCGATCGATCAGCACCTCGTAGGGTTCGTCATTGCGCAGTATGTAGCTGACTGCGGTCGGCATCAGCTGATCGAAGATCAGCGGGCGAGCCGGCAACTGCTCGTCGGCCGTGAAGCTGATCTCCTTGCTCAGCAGCTGGTTGAAACCCAGGCCGCGCTCGTTGGCGGTGACAAGCGCCGAGCCCGCCAGCTGGAGATCTTTCAGCGCCGCCACGGGCTGCTGGTTGATCTCCCGGACAGTAAAGGTCGGGTTCTTGAACTGAAAGTCGTTGGCGATCAGGGTATCGGCATCATGCCACTCGATACGGTCCTTGAAGTTCACCACCAGCCGATCGCCATCCATGTCGATTTTATGCAGATTGCTGTCGGCGATCACCTGCTCAGGCGCCAGCAGTGTGTTGCTGGCGATGGCATCAGCCAGTTTGCGCAAGTCATAGATGTAGTAGTTTTTGCCGGCTGTATGGGCCAGGAGATAGTCACCCACCTGATGGAGTTGCACCAGACGGTGGCTGTATTTTCCTTCAAAGGCGAGCCGACCGGCGATGGGGGTCTTGAGGCTGTTCTCCGGCGTCACATCCTGCTGGCGGTAGACCTTGATCTCGCTCAGCGCATCGGCCACCAGCACGTAATCCTGATTGGCAAAGACGGCCTGGGCGCGGTGCAGGCTGTTGCTGCCGGAATCCCGACCGGTTCCCAGGGTGGTGACATGGCGATGCTCGTCGGCCAGATCGAAGATATCGACCCGGTGCGAGTAGCGCGAGACCACGTAGAGCAGGTTGTTGCGGACAAACAGTTCGCTGACCTGGTTGTAGGCCGTGGCACTGCCGGTTTCGGTGCCGCGGATCTCGCCAATCTGCTGGCGGCTCGGGATATCGATAATGGCCACATGGCCCGGATTGCCGTTCTGGCTGACATAGAGCCGATCCTGATAGCGCTCGACCGCCGTGATCAGGCTGGCGTCCAGCCCCAGCTGGTCGGCCGCCAGCTCCTCGCCTTTGTCCAGATATTGCAGCGAGGTGGCAAACGAGTTGACGCTGCAGGAGCTGGTCTCCATCACCACCCGGGTGCGTTCGCCATTCTGGATCTGGCCGTGGGGGAAGTACTCCAGCAGACAGCCGTTGCCGTAGTCATAGTTGCCAAAGCGTTTGTTGACTGCTACGACCCCACCGTCGTACCAGGTCAGCTCCCACTCCTCATCGAAGAAATCAAAGACGTTACGAATGGCTGTTTCGTCGAAAAAGTGGGGTTTGGGCAGATCAAACAGGATGTGGTTATCCGCCGTCAGCGGGTAGAGCAGGCCGTTGATGGCAAGGTGGCGCTTGCCATCCTTGATGATCACGTTCTGCTCGTCAGCCGCACTCTGGTGCAGCGCGGCGAGACGCGCCGTCATCTGCTCGTAGTGCTCCTGATAGGTTTGTTTGAAATAGGCTTGTTCGCGCTCATCGGCCACGACATGGGCCGACAGCAGCAAACCGAGCAGGGTGGCAAGCTTGGTGGTTCTTGGCATGGTGATTTCCTTATCTTGGTTGTTGTTGGACGTTTTTGGGTGGTTGGCAAGCATGTAAAAGAGAAGGGCTAACCCGTCCGGGTCAGTGCATCCTGCCCATCGGCAGCGTGGCCGATGGGCAGGATATGGGCGGGGGCCTGTCGGCCCCCGTTAGTGGTTGGGGCAAGGTCAGAGCTTGATCCAGGCATCGCTCCAGGCAGAGCCGGTACCCGGTGCATAGTGGCTGGTCGAGCCGCCACACCAGCCGCTGTAGGGCCAGGGTTTGCACTCGTAGTCACCACCGGCATTGCTGACCCGATCACCGGCCTGATAGCTGGTGTTGGGGGCGTAGGCCGGGTAGTCACCCTCGCCACCGCTGCTGCTCTCTTCGGTCAGCGCAACCGGGAAGCGCTGCACCACCGGCTGCTGGCCATCTGCCAGACCGGTGATGACCACTTCGTAGCTACCGTCGGTCACATTGCTGCCCTGCAGCACCAGGGGGCTGGTGCCGTTCACCTGGCTGCTGGTGGTACCGTGGCTGTGGCCGCTCTGCTCCAGAGTCGCGGTGATCTGTATCGGGTTGGCGGTGGTCAGGTTGAAACGGATGCTGACCTGACCGTTGACTATGGTGTACTCGCTCGCCATGGCGCTGACGGTGAAGTCGCTGCTGCCTTCGGCGGGTGGCGTTGTGCCGCCGCAGTCGCTGTCGCCCTGTACGCGCCAGACGCCCCAGTCACCCGTGGTGCCCGGCTCTTCGTTCTGGGTCCACCAGCCTGCCAGCCAGTTCTTGCCGTTGTGGCTGACGATGTCGCCGCCCACGTAGACCTTCTTGGCATCCCAGCTGTTTTCACAGACGGCGCCTTGCTCCCTGACGGTCACGTTGCGCTGCTGGGTTACCTGCTGACCGGCGCTGTCGCTTACCTGATAGGTGAGGGTGTAGCGGCCGACCTTGCTGCTGTCGACGTTGCCGCTGACCTTGATTTGGGCGGTCAGGTCGCCATCTTCTTCATCATGGGCGCTGACGCCAGCCATCGGATCGAAAGCGGTACCCAGTTCCAGCGTGGTGTCGGTGACACCGTTGAATACCGGCTTCATGCTGTAGACCTCGATGGTGCGTACCTGCTCGGTGACGTTGTTGTCGCGATCGCTCACCTTGTAGGTGAGGGGGTAGAGGCCGATGCGCTGGCTGTCTACCGAGCCTTCCACCTGGATCTGGCCAGTCAGGTCGCCATCTTCCTTGTCGTTGGCGCTGACACCGGCCAGCGGATCAAAGGCGGTGCCCTGCTTGATACGGGTATCGCTCAGGCCGCTGAATACCGGCTTGCCGTTGTCGACCGGGGGCGTGATCTCCTGATCGTGGATGAAGGGGCCGTAGCTCTTGATGAAGGATTCGTTGTAGGACTGACCGGCGGCGTTGCGGCCCATGTCCCAGTTGATGGACCAGGTCATCACGCCACGCAGCGGTTGTCCCTCGCTCTTGAGGCGGTTGAAGGCGTTGTAGAGCTTCTGCGGATCCTGCACATAGCCGGTGGCGGCGGCGTCGATGTTGGTCGGAATGCCGAACACCAGCTTGTCATGGGGGATCTTGTAGAAGCCGCGGGTACCGTTGCTCAGCGAATCCGCCATGTAGTAGATGAACTCTTCTTTCAGGGCATCGTTGTTCTGGGCAATCCAGCCGATGCCATCGATGTAGATACCGTCGCCACCCTGGTTGTAGAACTGGGGGTTGATCCAGTCGTAGTAGCCTTCCAGATTGCGGATATAGGGGATGTAGGCGCCAGTCTGGGTCAGATAGGGGAACTCCGGCGCCATGGTGATGAGGAAGTTTTTCCCCTGGGCGCGGTAGTGATCCTTGACCAGACGCAGGGCTGCCGGGAGCACGGTCTGGTTGTCGGCGGCGGTGATGGCGGCCTGTTCCAGGTCGATATCCAGCCCGTCGAAGCCGTAGGTCTCCACCAGACGGATGATCTCGTCGGCAAAGGCCTGCTCCTGACCCTTGCGCAGCTCGATGTGTGCATCGGCACCGCCCAGCGCCAGCAGCACGGCTCGGCCCTGACGGTTCAGCTCGGCGATCTGCTCGATAAACTGGCTTTCGCTCATGCCGATGGCCGGGTCGAGTTTGAAGGTGGGGATGGGATCGCTGCCATAGACCTTCATGAAGGAGACATCGACCACGTTGTATTGCGGGTTGACCTGATCGAGCTTGACGCAGGGGGCGATACCGCCCTTGTAGCCCGAGCCGTCACACCAGTTGTGCCAGTAGCCGACCACTACGCCGGACTGGGGGTTAACCATCGCCTGACCGGCACTGGCGGCATATGCCATGGGGGTGCCCATGCCGAGCAGGCAGCCAAGCAGGGATAATTTGAGTTTGTTCATCGTCTCTCCGTACGGTGCAAATGGGGCGTCGGTTGTGACCGGACGTCCCCGGGGGCAGCCCCGCTGTCATAGGTGTTTTCCCTTAGACCGGTGGCTTTGCGTCGCGCCCTTTCGGGTCACTTTGCCTTTTTCACCCGATTTCTGTGCAGCACAGAGAATCAAGTGACCTGCATGGCAGGTTACCTATGATAGATGCTTGAAAATAAATTAATCAATAGTTGGTTTTGATTCTAATTGACTGAAAAATATTGATAATTTGTTACAGTTACCACATCTTGTCCGTTTCCATGATTGAGCATGACGGCACTTGGCTGGCAGCTGTGGCGCCGGTAAATGGCGGCTTTTTGCCCCTTGAAAGTAGCGATAAGAGCCAAAAAAGGCCCACAGATTCATCCTGTTACTGGCTGTTGATGGCAAAACTGCAGCAACGGCAGAGATCCGGGTCGCAATGGCTGGAAAAGTACAGGGTTGCGGCGGATTCCCGCTTGATTATTGCGTGGCTTGGCCACATGTTAGAAAGCCATACAGAGCTGCTAAAGCGGTCTGTTCAAGACCAAACAAGAGGTAACCGGGATGAATAACCCTTTGCTGACAATGGATTCACTGCCCCCTTTCAGCCAGATCAAGCCGGAGCAGGTTCAGCCTGCCGTGATTCAGGCGATTGCTGACTGCAAGCAGAAGATCAGCGATGTGCTGGCCCAGCGTGATCCCCATACCTGGGATAGCCTGATTGCCCCGCTGGAAGAGGTAAATGACCGCCTGTCACGGATCTGGTCACCGGTCAGCCACCTCAACTCCGTACTCAACAGCGAAGCGCTGCGCGAGGCCCATGACGCCTGCCTGCCGCTGCTCTCCGAATTCCAGACCTATGTCGGTCAACATGAAGGGCTCTATCAGGCCTATCTGGCCCTCTCCCAGAGCGATGATTTCCCGCTGCTCAGCGGCGCCCAGCGCAAGGAGATCCAGAATACCCTGCGTGACTTCCGCCTCTCCGGCATCGGTCTGCCTGCCGAGGCGCAGCAGCGCTACGGCGAAATTCAGGCCCGCCTCTCCGAGCTGGCCTCCCGTTTCAGCAACAACGTGCTGGATGCGACCCAGGGCTGGCACAAGCTGGTGGTTGATGAAGCCGAACTGGCTGGTCTGCCCGAGAGCGTGCGTGCCGCTGCCCGTCAGATGGCTGAACTTAAAGGCAAAGAGGGGTGGCTGTTCACGCTGGATATCCCTTCCTACCTGCCGGTGATGATGTACGCGGACAACCGCGAACTGCGCGCCGAGATGTATGAGGCCTTCACCACCCGCGCCTCCGATCAGGGCCCCAATGCGGGCAAGTGGGACAACTCCGCCATCATGAGCGAGCTGCTCACCCTGCGCCGCGAACTGGCCCAACTGCTGGGCTTTGCCAACTATGCCGAGCTCTCCCTGGCCACCAAGATGGCGGACAAGACCGAACAGGTGGTGAGCTTCCTCACCGATCTGGCGGCCAAATCCCTGCCGCAAGGCAAGGCCGAGCTGGAGGAGATCCGCGCCTTCGCCGCCGAGCAGCATGGTCAGAGCGAGCTGGCCGCCTGGGATCTCGCCTACTACGCCGAGAAGCTCAAACAGCACAAGTTCTCCATCTCCGATGAGCAGCTGCGCCCCTATTTCCCTGCCAACAAGGTGGTGAAAGGGTTGTTCGAAGTGGTCAAGCGGGTGTTCGGCATGAAGGTTCGCGAGCGCCTCGGCATCGACACCTGGCACCCTGACGTGCGCTTCTACGACATCTTCGATGCCGACGACGAGCTGCGCGGTAGCTTCTATCTCGACCTCTATGCCCGCGAGCACAAGCAGGGCGGGGCCTGGATGGATGTTTGTTTGGGTCGTCGCTACCGTCAGGATGGCTCGCTGCAAAAGCCGGTGGCCTACCTGACCTGCAACTTCAACGGTCCGGTGGATGGCAAACCTGCGCTGTTCACCCACAACGAAGTAGTTACCCTGTTCCACGAGTTCGGCCACGGCATTCACCACATGCTGACCCGGGTCGATGTGGCCGGCGTGGCCGGCATCAACGGCGTGGCCTGGGATGCGGTAGAGCTGCCGAGCCAGTTCCTCGAGAACTGGTGCTGGGAGTCCGAAGCACTGGCCTTTATCTCCGGCCACTACGAGACCGGCGAACCGCTGCCAGCCGATCTGCTGGAGAAGATGCTGACCGCCCGCAACTTCCAGGCTGCGATGCAGATGTTGCGCCAGCTGGAGTTCGCCCTGTTTGACTTCCGTCTGCACCAGGAGTTTGATCCGGCCAATCCGGCGCAGCTTCCGGCGCTGCTGGATGAGGTGCGCAGTCAGGTAGCAGTGATGACGCCACCGGCGTTCAACCGCTTCCAGCACAGCTTCTCCCACATCTTCGCGGGCGGCTATGCGGCGGGCTACTACAGCTACAAGTGGGCCGAGGTGCTCTCTGCCGATGCCTTTTCCCGCTTCGAGGAGGAGGGCATCTTCAACCCGGCCACCGGACAATCTTTCCTGAAGAATATTCTGGAGAAGGGGGGCTCGAAGGAGCCGATGGAGCTGTTCCGAGCCTTCCGTGGCCGTGAGCCCAAGGTGGATGCACTGCTGCGACACAGCGGGATCGCTGCCTGAGATTCCTGACCCGCCGCCTGTGTGAGCTTCAAGCAGGTACACTGTTTTGCGGCATAGTGGGATCGAGTCGTGATTTCTGCGACAAAAAGGGACCTTTTGGTCCCTTTTTTCAAGGCTTTTTAATATCTTGCTGATTGCATATTTGCACTGCCCACGGCTCTTCAGTAGAGTCGTGTTCTAACCTTCAAGGAGAGAAAGCCACTTGCCATGAGGCGAGCACTCGATTCCGTCTATCAAATCATCTCCAGTCTGGCTCATTCGAGCGGCCAGGGATATTTCGATACCTTTGTGAGTGAAATCGCCGCTGCTGTGATGGCTGATGTCGTCCTGATCGCCAGCAGGGAATCAAATGCTACCCACCTGACGGTTCAGACCGCCTATCCCTCCTCCCTTGACACCGATGCCCTGACGCTGCCACTGACTGACTCTCCCGATGCCATTACCTGGCAGGAGGGGGAAGCCTGGTTCAGCGATCGTCTGCTTCAGCTCTTTGCCAACGTTCCCCTTGCACAGGAGTGGCAACCTCAGGCCTATGCCGGGATTGTCCTCAGGAATGCAGATGGCGAGACCATAGGTATCTGCGCCCTGCTTTATCGTCAGCCGCAGGCCAATATGAGCAAGGTGATTGGGTTACTCCGGTTGCTGGCTCCGTTGGCGGGTCGTGAGCTGGCGCTGATGCTGCAACGACAGCTGCCCCCCCCTCTGCCTGAACCGTCCCATGCATTGCAGAGCATGCTGTTCCAGGCTCCGGTGGGGATCGGTAAGCTGGATCTGGCTGGCCGTATCCTCTGGGCCAACCCGGCCATCGAGCAGATGCTTGGCTATCCCCTCGACGAGTTGCTGCAGCGATCCATCTCCGACATCAACCATCCCGAGGATTGGCAGGGCAGCCTCGTTTGCTACGAAGAGATCCGCCGTGGCGAGCGCAGCAGTTTCACCCGGGAGAAGCGCTACTTCTGCAAGGGGGGGCAGATCCTGTGGGGGCGGGTAACCGTCACCCTGATCCGTGACAAGCAGCAGCAGCCGGACTACCTGATGGTGCTGCTGGAGAATATCGATCCTCTCAAGCGCCATGCGGAGCAGCTCAAGCTCTCCCACCGGGTCTATGACAATCTCTCCGAGGCGATCCTGGTCTGTGATGCCGATAGCCGCATCATCTCGGTCAATCCGGCCTTCGAGCAGATCACCGGCTACAGCAGTGACGAGGTGCGAGGCCAGCGCCCCAGCCTGCTCAAGTCGGGGCTGCACGATCAGACCTTCTATGCCGACATGTACCACGCGCTGGAGCGGGTGGGGGTATGGCGTGGTGAGGTGTGGAACAAGCGCAAGAATGGCAAGCTCTATCCACAGCAGTTGATGATTAGCACCCTGCGGGAAGGGGGCAGGATCAGCCAGTACATCGCCATCTTCAGCGACCTCTCCCAAACCAAACTGGCCGAGCAGAAGATCGCCGCACAGGCCAACTATGACAACCTCACCAGCCTGCCCAACCGCTGGCTGTTCAGTCGCTGTCTCAGCCGCTTCTGCGAGCGGGGCGAGCGCTTCGCCCTGATGGTGCTCGACCTCAACAACTTCAAGGCGGTCAACAACAGCATGGATCACCATGCCGGTGACGCCCTGTTGCGGGAGGTGTCGGACCGGCTGGTGAGCCGGGTGCGCACCGAGGACCTGGTGGCCCGCATCGGTGGTGACGAGTTCGCCTTTCTGGTGCCAGGCATCGTCACCCGTCGTCAGGCCGAGGTGTTTGCCAAGCAGGTTATCGGTAGCTTTACCCGTCCCTTTATGCTGGCCAACCAGCATCTCTATGTTACGGCAACCGTGGGGATGACCCTCTGCCCCGTCGATGGTAGCGAGAGTGACGAGCTGCTGCGAAACGCCGAACAAGCGTTGTTTGCCGCCAAGCGGCAGGGGCGGTTGATCGGTACCTACTGCTCCTCAATGCGGGAAGAGGTGCGTCAGCGCCACCAGATGCAACAGGATCTGGCGGAGGCGATCAAGCTGGAGCAGTTAACCATGGCCTACCAGCCGATCTGGGACAACCGCAGCGGTCGGGTCGCCAAGCTTGAGGCGCTGGTGCGCTGGTATCACCCCCAGTGGGGACAGGTATCGCCAGCCGAGTTTATCCCGCTGGCGGAAGAGGCGGGGTTGATTCAGGGGCTGGGTGCGCTGGTGTTGTGGCAATCATGCCGGGATCTGGCTCGGTTGCAGCAGTCCGGCTTCCCTGATCTGCAGATGTCGATCAACCGCTCCACCATGGAGTTCCAGACTATCGACCCCGAGGCGAGCGAGTGGCTCAAGGTGATCCAGCACTTCGGGCTCGATCCTGCCGACATCGTCATCGAAATCACCGAATCTCTGCTGATGGAGAGCAGTGATCAGCACAGGGTGCGGATCGATGCCCTGCGCGAGGCGGGTTGCAAGCTGGCTATCGATGATTTCGGTACCGGCTACTCGGCCCTCAACTATCTGCGCTCTTTCCCGGTGGATCTGGTCAAGATCGACCGCTCTTTTGTGCGCCATATCCCCTTCAACGAGCAGGATCGGATGCTGCTGGACGGCATCATCAACATAGTGCACAACCTCGGTATGCAGGTGGTGATTGAGGGGGTAGAAACCCGCGAGCAACTCAACTTCCTCTGTCAGAAGGGGTGTGCCTTCACCCAGGGTTATCTGCTCAGCCGCCCGCTGGCCTATGACGATCTCACCGAATATCTGCAGCTCAATGACAAGGGGATGTTTCTGCAGATCAGTTAGGGGGTTTACTCCTTCGATGTCATCTCTGCCTGCTTCGTTTGCAGTGTCCGGTAATTCTCGCCGAGATAGCGCAGATAGATGCGATCCAGTACCCCTTCATCCAGCATCTGTTGCAGCGCCTTGTTGTAGGCAGGCAACAGGTCTGCTTTCTGCTTGCCAAAACAGAGGTAGAGCGGTGTCGAGTCGATAAAGGGGGTGAGGGGGCGGATCTTGACGTCCTGCTCCCTGGAGAGGATGGGGGCCGAGAAGTAGTCGAGGATGATGAGGTCAACCCGGCTCTTCTCAAGCAACAGCAGCAACTGCTTGTCTGAATGGGCCTTGATGGGGTCCCATCCGGTGAAGTTCCTGATCTTGTCGGTATAGTCATAGCCCCTGACCATCCCTACTTTCAGCCCCTTGGCCATCTCCCACGAGAAGTTCTGTAGCGGACTGTCACTGCGCACATAGGCGGCCAGCGGATAGAAGGCGGTAGCAAGATCAGAGTGGTAGCAGCCGGGGAGGGGGGCATTGTCGAGGATGCCATCAGCCAGTTGGGTACTCACATACTGTTCGCAGCGCCCCCACGGCAGTTCGAGCAGGGTTAGGGTCATTCCGAGGCGTCTGGTTGCTTCCTGATGGATCTCCACCGATATCCCTTCCATCAGTTTGCCCTGTTCGGCGTAGGAGAAGGGGGGCCAGTCTACACCGCATACCTTGAGACTGGTGCTGCTCTGGGCGGCAAGCAACAGGGCTATCAGCAGCTGCATGGGATTCTCCGGGATATGAGGGGGGTTGTGGTACACTCGCTTCACTGAACTTAGAGCGCATCCAGAGACCATGCAAATCCTCCTCGAAGACCCCGCCAAGGCCGCGCAGGCAGACGCGCTGGCCAGCCAGCTTGGCCAAATCGACCTTCCCCTGTTTGCTCTGGTGTTTACCCCGGAGCGGCTGGAGTTGCGCAAGCTGGATGAGCCCAAGCTGGGGGCCGTCTATGTGGATTTCGTCGAAGGGGCCGTCGCCCATCGCCGCAAATTTGGCGGCGGTCGTGGCCAGTCCATCGCCAAGGCAGTGGGGCTCAAGGCCGGCGCCACACCGACCGTAGTGGATGCCACTGCCGGACTGGGGCGTGATGCCTTCGTTCTGGCTTCTCTTGGTTGCAAGGTGACCCTGATCGAACGCAGCCCTGTGGTAGCCGCCCTGCTGCAGGATGGTCTGGCTCGAGCCGCCGAAGACCCGGAGATTGGCCCCTGGGTGCGCGAGCGGATGCAGTTGCTGCACGGCCCGGCGGTGGAGACCTTGCTAGGGCTAACCGAGCGGCCTGACGTCATCTACCTCGACCCCATGTTCCCCCACAAACAGAAGTCGGCGCTGGTGAAAAAAGAGATGCGGGTGTTTCAGTCGCTGGTGGGGCCGGATCTTGACGCCGATGCCCTGCTGCCGGCGGCGCTGAAGATGGCACAAAAGCGGGTAGTGGTGAAGCGACCGGACTATGCTGGCTGGCTCAATGAGCACAAACCCAGCATGGCTATCGAGACCAAGAGCAACCGCTTTGACGTCTATGTGATGGCGGCGCTGGCGGGATAACGCCGCACGCGAGGGGTAAAAGAAGAGGGCCAACCCGATGGGGTTGGCCCTCTTGCCATCTATTGGCCGTCTGACTGGGCTGGTGGAGCGAAGCGGATCAGCTTCTCCTCTCCCTGCCAGCTGAGCACCATGGTGACCAGCTCCGCCAGACTGAGCCGTTCGCCACTGTGCAGCAGCAGGTACTCGATCCCTTCTCTGGCCTCGATGGTGCGGATCTTGTCCGCCCACTGGCGGCGATCTCCAGCCAGTCGTAGAGATCGCAACTGATGGGTTGGTAGGTGCTCATGTGCGGGTTGTCCTCTTGTCGCCGGTTACTGGAAGTTGATGCTGGTGGCGGGGGCCACCACCGCCTGGGCTTTCTGCACCTGTTCCAGTTGCAGCGGGTCGCCAGCCAGCGCCGGATCGTCCTCGTGGCCATTGCAGACCAGCGCCAGATCGCAGCTGCCGAGATTAACAAATCCCAACTCGTAACCAAAGCCGCCACCGCTTTGCGGCAACACGGGCGCGCTGGCATAGAAGCCGTTGTCGCTGTCCGCCATGTCGGGGTAGTTGTCGTCACTTCTGGGTTGGTAGAAGTAGACGAAAGCCTTGTCGGTCAGCAGGCCGCCACACAAGCCAGCTGCTACCGTGCCCCTGACGATGGTGACCTGGGTGTTATTCACCAGCCGCACCCCTCTGGGCTTGAGCTTGTAGTACTGCTCGTGGCCGGGCAGCACCATGGCCTGGCGCAGGTCGAACTCGGTGGTGAAGGCGCTGAGGCCGTTTGCTGCGATGGTGAAGGCATCCAGCTTGAGCTCGCTGCTTGGCACTTCCAGCGGCTTGATCCCCCCATCATCCCGTTTGACGTAGGAGTAGGGGGTGCCATTCAGAAATTGGTTGCTGACCTCCCGTCCATCCAGTATCCGCAACCTCATCTGGCTGTAGTCACCGGGCATCACGCTCTGACCGGACAGCAGGGGGCGACTGGCGGATCCTTGATAACTCAGCAGGTCGATGTAGGTGAACTGCGGCCGGTCTGCACTGTCGAGCGGTATCGTCTCGCCGCTCGGGGTGCAGCCATCGTCCTGGGCCGAGGTGAGAAAACTGGCGGTGGTCCAGATCTGTTCGTTGCCGGCGACGGGGTGGATGCTGATGTTGGCGACGGCGATGCAGACCTTGCTGACCGCATCCACCGGGGCGTCGGAGAAGGCCAGCGAGAGCTGGGCTGGTTGTGGTTGGCTATTGCTGTCGCCACCACCGCCGCAGGCGGTGAGCAGGGTGGTCAGTCCGATCAGAGTCAAGGATTTCATGGCGTCCATTCCGGTTGGTTATGAAGACACCCCAACTCTAGTCGAACGTTGGTCATGAAGGGGAGGCTGGGCCCAGACGCAAGGGCGGGATCTGCCCGTCAGCCCAATAACATCAAGGTGCAGGCCTGAGTAGCACCAGTGTTGGCAGCGAAAGAGATTTTCGGAACGCCGGGGCACTGATTGGGCGTGGCCCAATCAGGCTTCCAGCAGGCGGGTGGGCCAGCCCATCTTCTGCTGGCGCTCTACCTCGAGGCGCAGCTCGCTGGCGCGCAGGTAGTGCTCGTCCAGCCACCCCTTGGGCAGGGTCAGGGTCAGTGACTCCTCTTCTGCCTGCAGGGTGAAGCTGGGCACTGTGCCCTGGGTACGGCGCATGCAGAGGATCAGCGCGATGCGCAGGATACGGGCCAGCCGGATCGCCTGACGACCGGTGACGGCACCCTGTTTCTCCAGTGGTTCCAGCTTGAATTCGTCCCGCTGGTTGAACAGCAGGGCCGACAACAGCTTCTTTTGCGCGGGAGTAAAGCCCGGCATGTCGATGTTGTCGATGATGTAGGCGGCGTGTTGCGGCGCCTTCTTGTATTCGATACAGAGGCCGATCTCATGCAGCAGGGCGGCATAACGCAAAATCGGGCGACCGTAGCGTTTGGAGAGTCGCCAGGCCGGTTGCAGCTGGTTGAACGCCTCGACGGCGGTATCGCGCACCCGTTCGGCGTGCTCTTTATCCAGCTGATAGCGGCTGATCAGGCTGTCGGCGGTGCGATCCCGGGCATCACAGTCGTGATTGTTGCCAAGCAGACCGTAGATCAGTCCTTCGCGCAGGGCGCCACCCGCCAGCGTCATGCTCTCGATATCGAGGGTTTCGAAGATGGCGATCAGGATGGCAAGGCCGGAGGGGAACACGGTCAGCCGTTCGGCCGCCAGCCCTTCCAGTTGCAGCCGGTCGAGCTTGCCGCAGGCGATGGCCTGACCCATCAGCTCCTGCAACTTCGGCAGGGTGACCCGCTCGCTCTTCCCTTGCGCCAACATGATCTCTTGCAGCGCCTGTACCGTGCCGGAGGCGCCGACGCAGGTGCGCCAGCCGAGGGCGCGGTAATCTTCCGCCACCTTCTCCAGCACCGTCTTGGCGGCGGCAATCGCCTGCTCGAAACGGGCTTCGGAGAGCTCGCCATCACCGAAGTGATTGTTGAGCCAGGTGACGCAGCCCATGTGCAGGCTGTTGAGCAGTTTTGCTTCGCTATGTTCGCCGATCACCAGTTCGGTACTGGCGCCGCCGATGTCGATCACCAGCCGGTTGCCTTCCCCGGCAGAGGTCCAGGAGACCCCTTCATAGATGGTCTTGGCCTCTTCCTCGCCCGAGATGATCTCGATGCTGTGGTTGAGCACCCGTTCCGCTTCGCTGAGGAACTCGTCGACGTTGGTGGCCAGCCGCAGGGTGGCGGTGCCCACCACCCGGATATTGTCGGCCGGAATGTCCTGCAATTGTTCGGAGAAGAGACGCAAACAGTCCCAGCCCCGCTCCATGGCGGCACGGCTGAGACGAAATTCCGGATCAAGCCCTGCTGCGAGGCGAACCTTGCGCTTTACCTTGGCGACGGTGCGCAGGGCACCGGCGACCTCGCGCACCACCAGCATATGAAAGCTGTTGGAGCCGAGGTCGATGGCGGCATAGAGAGGCGAGTTGTGCAACGGGCCTGTCCTTAGCTCTTGCGCGGCGGACGACGACGGTTGTTGCTGTTGCCACCGCCCTGACGATCCCGCATGTTGCGGTTCACCGGCTGACGGTTGCGGAACACCCGTTTCGGCGGGGTCACGTCATCCAGCAGCGCTTCGCGATCATATTTGCTGACCGGAATTGCGTGGTGGATGTACTCCTCGATGGCCGGCAGGTTGAAGGCATAGTCTTCACAGGCCAGGCTGATTGAGTGACCGCTCTTGCCGGCACGACCGGTACGACCGATGCGGTGTACATAGTCTTCAGCGTCGTCGGGCAGGTCATAGTTGAAGACGTGGGTCACGTCAGGGATGTGCAGACCACGGGCGGCCACGTCGGTGGCGACCAGAATATCGAGCGCACCCTTGGTGAAATCCTCGAGGATCTTCATCCGTTTCTTCTGCGGCACATCACCGGTCAGCAGACCGACGCGGTGGCCGTCATTCTCCAGCCAGGCATGGACGTCTTCACAGACATGCTTGGTGTTGGCGAAGACGATGGCTTTTTCCGGCCACTCCTCTTCCATCAGGGAGAGCAGCAGCAACATCTTGTCTTCATTGGAGGGGTAGAACAGCTCCTCCTTGATTCGCACGCCGGTCATCTGCTCCGGCTCGACCTGCACATGTTCCGGGTGGTTCATGTGTTCGTATGCCAACTCCTGCACACGCAGGGAGAGGGTGGCGGAGAACAGCATGCTCAGACGCTCGGTCGCGGGCGGCATGCGGCGGAACAGGAAGCGGATGTCCTTGATGAAGCCCAGATCGAACATGCGATCTGCTTCGTCCAGTACCACGACCTGAATGTTGCTCAGATCGATGACCTTGGACTTGAAGTAGTCGATGATGCGGCCTGTGGTGCCGATCAGGATGTCGACGCCCTGCTCCAGCACGGCCAGCTGCTTGTCGTAACCTTCGCCGCCGTAGGCGAGGCCGAGTTTCAGGCCGGTAGAAGCGGCGATGCTGTCGGCATCGTTATAGATCTGTACTGCCAGTTCCCGGGTGGGTGCCATGATGATGGCTCTGGGTTGGTTAACCAGACGGGGCTTGGTCAGCGGGTGAGTCAGCAAATAGTTGAATGTTGCGGCCAGGAAGGCAATGGTCTTGCCGGTTCCTGTCTGGGCCTGACCGGCGAGGTCATGGCCCTCTACCAGCAGTGGCAGGGAGAGTGCCTGGATGGGGGTGCAATAGTGAAATCCCTTTGATTCCAGACCAGCCAGAACTTCGGGTTCGAGGCCCATTTGGGCGAATTTGTCGGTCGTTAAGTGTGTTTTGCTCATGGCGGTAGGTTATCAGGTTAGGCTTGCAATAATAAACAGGATCATTTCAAATAGGGCAACTATTGCCTTTATTGACGAGTCAATAAAGCCTTATTTACTGACTGGAGTTGGAGATGAGTGACAAGATTGTTCAGCTGAGCGATGCCAGCTTCGAGGCAGATGTAATCAAAGCCGATGGCGCCGTTCTGGTCGACTTCTGGGCCGAGTGGTGTGGTCCGTGCAAGATGATTGCCCCGATCCTGGAAGAAGTTGCCCAAGAGTACGAAGGTCGCGTGACCGTAGCCAAACTGAACATCGACCATAACTCTGATACTCCGCCCAAGTACGGCATTCGTGGTATCCCGACCCTCTTGCTGTTCAAGAATGGCGAAGTGGCAGCGACCAAGGTCGGTGCACTGTCCAAGACTCAGCTGAAAGAGTTCCTGGACGGCAACCTGTAATAATTAAAGAGGAGCGCATTGCAATAATGCGCTCCTTCTGTTTTATCACCTAGACGCTCATCCCGATTGGTGCTAGTTTATCGCTCGTTTGCTAACCTTTTTGCCTGACTCTTTGCTAACCACAGCCTGGCAATCAAATCCGATCAGCATCAATCCAGCAGACTGTCTCCTCATTTCAATCCTTGCTTACAGACTTTCACCACTATGAATCTGACTGAATTAAAGAACACTCCTGTGTCCGAGCTGGTCAAGCTTGGCGAATCCATGGGGTTGGAAAATCTGGCTCGGGCGCACAAGAAAGATATTATTTTTGCAATCCTCAAGGCGCACGCCAAGGGTGGTGAAGATATCTTTGGCGACGGTGTGCTGGAAATCCTGACCGATGGTTTCGGCTTCCTGCGCAGTGCAGACGGCTCCTATCTGGCAGGCCCTGACGATATCTACGTCTCCCCGAGCCAGATCCGCCGCTTCAACCTGCGTACCGGCGATACCATCTCCGGCAAGATCCGGCCACCGAAAGAGGGCGAACGCTACTTCGCACTGCTCAAGGTCAATGAGGTCAACTACGACCGTCCGGAAAACTCCCGCAACAAGATCCTGTTTGAAAACCTTACCCCCCTGCATGCCAACGAACGTCTGCGCATGGAACGGGGTAATGGCTCTACCGAAGATATCACCGCCCGTGTACTGGACCTGGCTTCCCCCATCGGTAAAGGCCAGCGTGGCCTGATCGTGGCGCCGCCCAAGGCCGGTAAGACCATGCTGCTGCAGAACATCGCCCAGAGCATCGCCTACAACCACCCGGACTGTGAACTGATCGTTCTGCTGATCGACGAGCGTCCGGAAGAGGTGACCGAGATGCAGCGGATGGTGAAAGGTGAAGTGATCGCTTCCACCTTTGACGAGCCTGCTTCCCGTCACGTTCAGGTTGCCGAAATGGTGATCGAGAAGGCCAAGCGTCTGGTCGAGCACAAGAAAGATGTGGTGATCCTGCTGGACTCCATCACCCGTCTGGCTCGCGCCTACAACACCGTTATCCCGTCATCCGGCAAGGTACTGACCGGTGGTGTGGACGCCAACGCCCTGCACCGTCCCAAGCGCTTCTTCGGCGCCGCGCGTAATGTTGAAGAGGGCGGCAGCCTGACCATCATCGCCACCGCGCTGATCGATACCGGCTCCAAGATGGATGAAGTCATCTACGAAGAGTTCAAGGGTACCGGCAACATGGAACTGCACCTCTCGCGCAAGATTGCCGAGAAGCGTGTCTACCCGGCCATCGACATCACCCGCTCCGGCACCCGCAAGGAAGAGCTGCTGACCACTGGTGACGAGCTGCAGAAGATGTGGATCCTGCGCAAGATTGTCCACCCGATGGGCGAGATCGACGGTATCGAGTTCCTCATCGACAAGCTGGCGATGACCAAGACCAACGACGAGTTCTTCGACGCCATGCGGCGCCAGCAGAAGTAAGTCCGGTCAGAAAATGACGAAACCGCGGCCCTGGTCGCGGTTTTTGTTTATCTGTTTTCCGGTTGCCCTAGTAGTATGAGATCCCGATGTCGCATGGATGGAGACGTCATGAAGCCTGTTGTCTGGTTATTGCTGGGATTGCTGAGTGCAATGCCAGTCTGTGCGCAGAGTGCTCCGGCTACGGTGACAGCCGAGACGTTGCAAACGCACCAGCGCTATCTGGCGAGCCGTCTGCAGCAAGGACAATTTGCCGCCATCGACTCTCTGCTGGCGACCCTGAGCCGCGAGCAGCGGGAGTTCCTGCTGTTGCAGCTGCTGCGGGATATTCCGGTTACCGCTCCTGCGTCCCCCGCGTTGCAACGCTGGGTCGAGGCACAGGCCGACAAGGCTCCAGAGTGGCTGCAGGAGCAGCAGGTAGACGGTTTTCTGGTGCAGCAACCTGTCTACGATTTTGCCGCGCAGGCCCGTCAGTTGCTGGGCGAATGGCAACTGCACTCATTGGTGCAGCGTTATCAGCAGCAACTTGCCCAGGGCAACTTCCAGCTAAAGTCCATCTACTACAGCAGTAACCCCGATATTGCCATGCAGCAGCAAGCTCTGTTGCTGGCCCTCGACGCCTTGCCGCAATCGATCTGGATGCGGGAGGCGCAAGCGCTGGCCAGCCGGAATATCTATCTGCCCGACAATCAGCTGTTGCTCCATCTGCTGCTGCGCACAGGTGAACCGGCGCTCTATGGCATGTTGTGGCGGCGGCCGGCAGATCAGGATGCGCTGCGCGCACTCGCCACCATCAACCGCTTCCATCATGGCAATACGGCCAGCTCCCTGCTGATTGCCGCCAGCGGCAATCCCGGTTTGAGAGAGCCGGCCCTGCGCCAGCTGAGCGCCCTCTCTCCTTTGCCGCCACAAGCCCAGAAATACCTGCTGGCCGAGCTCTCCAACCGCCAATACGGGGCGCTGGTGGCCGGTCTATTGATGGAGGTGGATGAACCCCAGTTGCTCTCCGGCCTTGCCAGACGCCTCGGCCAGCGTGATCTCCCCCCCGCAGCACCGAGTCTGCTGCCTGATTCGGGTACACCCGATGGGCAGCCAGGGTTATAATGCGTGACCTCCTGAACCCGGTTGGGAACTTGCATGAAATACAAGGATTTGCGTGATTTCATCGCGCAGCTGGAACAAAACGGACAACTCAAGCGCATCACCCGCGAGATAGACCCCTATCTGGAGATGACCGAGATCAGCGATCGCACCCTGCGTGCGGGTGGCCCGGCTCTGCTGTTCGAAAATCCCAAAGGCTACACCATGCCGGTGCTGACCAATTTGTTCGGCACCCCGGATCGGGTTGCCATGGGCATGGGGCAGCCCGATGTGGGCGCTCTGCGTCAGGTCGGGGTCTGGCTCTCCTATCTCAAGGAGCCCGAGCCGCCCAAGGGATTCAAGGAGCTGATGGAGAAGCTGCCGATCTTCAAGCAGGTGCTCAACATGCCGACCAAGCGCCTCTCTTCCGCCCCCTGCCAGCAGGTGGTGCAGGAGGGAGATGCGGTCGATCTCGACCAGATCCCGATCCAGCACTGCTGGCCCGGCGATGTGGCGCCGCTGGTCACCTGGGGCCTCACCATCACCCGCGGCCCCTACAAGAAGCGCCAGAACCTCGGCATCTATCGCCAGCAGAAGATCGCCAAAAACAAGCTGATCATGCGCTGGCTGGATCATCGTGGCGGTGCCATCGATTTTCGCGAGTGGCAGGAGGCCCACCCGGGCGAGCGATTCCCGGTGGTGGTGGCACTCGGTGCCGATCCGGCGACCATTCTCGGCGCGGTGACGCCGGTGCCGGATACTCTCTCCGAATATGCCTTTGCCGGTCTGCTGCGCGGCAGCCGTACCGAGGTGATCAAGGCCATCAGCTGCGATCTGGAGGTGCCCGCCAGCGCCGAGATCGTGCTGGAAGGCTATCTGGAGCCGGGTGAGATGGCGCCGGAAGGGCCCTATGGCGACCACACCGGTTACTACAACGAGGTGGACGAGTTCCCGGTCTTTACCATCACCCACATCACCAAGCGGCGCGATGCCATCTATCACAGCACCTACACCGGCCGTCCACCCGATGAACCGGCGGTACTGGGTCTGGCGCTGAACGAGGTGTTCGTGCCGCTGCTGCAGAAGCAGTTCCCCGAGATTGTGGACTTCTATCTGCCGCCGGAGGGGTGCTCCTACCGGATGGCGGTGGTGACCATCAAGAAGCGTTACCCGGGCCACGCCAAGAGGGTGATGCTGGGAGTCTGGTCCTTCCTGCGCCAGTTTATGTACACCAAGTTCGTGGTGGTGTGTGACGATGACGTCAACGCCCGCGACTGGAAGGATGTGATCTGGGCCATCACCACCCGGATGGACCCGGCACGGGACACCACCTTGATCGAGCATACGCCGATCGACTATCTGGACTTCGCCTCGCCGGTCTCCGGCCTCGGCTCCAAAATGGGGCTGGATGCCACCAACAAGTGGCCGGGCGAGACCAATCGGGAGTGGGGTCAGCCCATAGTTCAGGATGAGGCGGTGAAGCAGAAGGTCGATGCCATCTGGGATGAGCTCAATATCCTCGGATGAGGCAAACATGACAGCTTTGCTGCAAAAAGTGATGCGATCCGCATTGATTTGAGTATTCTCGACTGACGGGGCCAGGGCTGCTGGTCGTCACTCCATAGTGAAACAATGAGCGAAGCGGGCCGAGCGAGCCCGCCACAAGGACAAGAATGCAACGTATCAAATGCCGCGTAGAGGAACTGCGCGAATATGTCGACACCATCTGGCATGTGGCTCTGACGCCGCAGCAAGCGATCAGCTTCAAGCCGGGCCAGTATCTGCTGGTGGTGATGAGCGATTCGGACAAGCGCCCCTTCTCCATCGCCAACTCGCCGACCCGCCCGGGCGTGCTGGAGCTGCAAATTGGTGCCACTCCCGAGAACGCCTATGCCGGTCAGGTGCTGGCCCGCATGCGCGAGCAGGGGGAGATCGAGGTCGAATTGCCGGCTGGCAAGGCGTTCCTGCGCGATGAGTCTCCCCGTCCGCTGATCCTGATGGCGGGCGGCACCGGCTTCTCTTACGCCCGCTCCATTCTGGAATATCTGATCGACACAGGCAGCAAGCGCCCGGTGTTCTTCTACTGGGGGGTGCGTCAGGCTCACTGGCTCTACGAACTGGAGCAGATGCAGCAGTGGGAGCGTGACTATGCGCCGCTCACCTTTATCCCGGTGGTGCAGGAGCCGGATGCTGACTGGACCGGCAAGAGCGGACTGGTGCACAAGGCGATCATGGATGACTTCGTCAGCCTCCACGACTACGACATCTATGTCGCCGGTCGCTTCGAGATGGCGGGGGCCGCGCGTGAGGAGTTCAAGATCCTCGGCGCCGAGCCGGAGCGCATCTTCGGTGACGCCTACGAATTTATCTGACGGGATCCCCGCTTGGATGACGCAGCCCCCGGTTTTGCCGGGGGCTTTTGTTTTTGTGGCTGCCGCAGTACCTGATCGTACCGAATGGTTGGATTATCGCGGCGTTATCCCATTATTTTTCAATATATTGGCTATGAATGGCTACTAATCTGGCTTGGCTGGTGGCATCTTTGTTTGGATTGACAAGAGTATCCATAGAGCAAGCACAAGGAGGCGCAGTGTTAAGCAAAGAGGCAAGGGGGCAACCCGGGTATGATCGGGAGGCACCCTGCGCGACTGAGCTGGCCGCCATGCCGGAACCCTCCTCCGGTGGTGATGCGTTTGCCCGTTTGCAGGCAGAGATCGCCGCTTTGCAGCATGAAAACGGCCTGTTGCAGGAGAAGCTCAATGCCGCCCTCGATGGCACCGGCATCTGTCTCTGGCAGGGCACCATTCCCACCGGCGAACTGCGGGTCTTCAATCTGCAGAACTTTCAGGCTGGCGATATGGCCCCTCATTTCGATCAGTGGAGCGCCAAGCTCCATCCCGATGATCGCGCCCATGCCATGGGCAGCTACTTTGCCCACCTTGAGAGGAAAACGCCCTTCTACGAAGCTGAATACCGCACCATCAGCCCGGCCGGGGAGATCACCTGGCTGTGGGATCGTGGTCGCGTAGTGGAGTGGGATGATGAGGGCAGGCCATTGCGGATCATGGGCTCCCATATCGATATCACCCAGCGCAAGGCTTATGAGCAGCGGCTGGCAGAGCGTGCCAACTGCGATGCGCTCACCGGCCTGCTCAACCGGCAGGGATTTGGCAAGGCGTTCGCTCTACAGCCGCCACAAGGGACGGGGGCACTGCTCTTTATCGATCTGGATGACTTCAAGGGGATCAATGACCAGTTGGGCCACGCTTGTGGTGATCAGGTACTGCAGCAGATGGCGGAGTGGTTGCGTCTCATTATGCCGGGCTCTGCCCTGTGCGGCCGTTACGGCGGTGACGAGTTTGTGGTTTATCTGCATCGTGATGTATCAAACCATGCTCTGGCTCATCTGGCCGATGCCCTGATCTGCCGGATGCATGGTTACGTGCCCAAACCCGGTTGCCCGCAGCGGGTGGGGCTGAGTATCGGCATCGCCCTGTGGGAGGAGCAACCATTGAGCTTCCGACAGGCATTGGAGGTGGCCGACCGGGCCATGTACGAGGCCAAGGCGCGCGGCAAGCGGGCCTGGTATCTGCTTCAGGTGTGATGCTTTTTACAGGTTCAATACAAAGCAAAAACCCCAGCTGAGCTGGGGTTTTCGTTATTCGCCTTTGGCGCCGAGCTGCTGCTCGAGCTGAGCCAGCTTGCTTTCGAGGGCGGCCAGTTTTTCCCGGGTACGCAGCAGCACCTTGGTCTGCACGTCGAACTCTTCACGGCTGACCAGATCCAGCTTGCCCAGCTGCGCTTGCAGTACCTGACGCATCTTCTTCTCGGCCTCTTCACCCATGCTGCGAATGCCGGGTGGCAGGGAGTTGTGCACCTGCTTGGCGATCTCTTCCAGTTTCTTCGGGTCGATCATGATGTCCTCCTTAAGCGTTGGCGGACATTCTACCGACAATTCCCTCACTTTGCCGAGATCGCGGCGGCTTTTTAGTCGTGATGGTGCCCGCTGGCTGGTCGGGTCTGGTTAATCGCTCACTGTTGTTACCCTTGCGCCCCTTTGTTGACGTAAAACCTTGATTCTCGCCACAAACCTGAGCAGAAGATGACCAACATGAGTCTCGTTGGTTGTTGGTTTTATGTTAACGTCTTGCAGTCGCGGTCGTGATGGCCTCGTTGGCTGGTGATGGATAACAACCCTATAAAAAGAGAATAAAAAATGAAGAAGAAGCTAATTTATGCAGCTGTTGTCAGCGCTCTGCTGAGCGGATGTGGTGGAGATGACAACAAGGGAGATACTACCAGCTCCCTGGACTATGCCCTGAGTGGAGCCAATGGACTTCGCCCGAGTGTGCTGGCCCCCCGCGCCAGCGATGGTACCCTGAAGTTTTCGACAGAAACTGCTGATCTGTCGAACCCGGTATCGGCCCTCTCCACCCTTGATGGCTGGTCAACCACCCAACCCGTCCAGCTGGTACCGGCGACCGTGACCGGTGTCTCTGTGCCGGCCCCGGCGGCCAGCGAGTATGTCTCTGCCGTTGCGCCCCTCTACCTGCTGGAGCTGGTACTGGATCCGGTGACTCAGCGACCCGTTGGAGTGAAGAACAATAAGACTCTGACCTATGGCACTGACTTTGTGGTGAGTGATGGTGGCGGCAAACTCAATCTGGTTCCGCTCAAGCCGCTCAATCCCTCTTCCTACTACATGATCGTGGCGACCGACTCCCTCAAGGACAGTCGTGGTACGCCGCTCAAGGCCGGCGGTGATTACAGCAACTTCAAATCGACGGCTGGTGCAACCGCGCAGGAGCAGACCATCAGCAGCCTGATTGCGCTGCAGGAAGCGTTGTTCAAGGCCGCTACCGGGATTACCGGCGATCGGGTGATTTTCTCCGATTGGTTTGCCACCCAATCTGGCGCCGATGTGCTGCTGGCTGTGAAGGGAGGTGCGGCCACCGTGTTGCAGAGCCCGACCCTGGATGCCGCATCGTTGTGGAAGCAGGACGCCAAAGGCAACACCAGCCTGCCGGGGACCTATACGATTGATGCGCTCAATGGCGGGGTATCCTTCCTGACCCAGCTGGCGAACGAGCCATTCTTGCCTCAAGATGATCGGGATGCGATTGCTGCCGCTGTCGCTGCCAATGCCACATTGAACGGCATCGCGGCGGTGACCAAGGTGTATACCGGTGCCGTCAAGCTCCCTTACTTCCTCTCTACTCCAGCGATAGCCGGCTCCTGGGACAAGGCCAAGACCCAATCCTGGTATGGCGCCATTCCCAGCCTCTATACCATCGCCAATGCGTTGAAAGCGGGTGATACCGAGGTGATCGGTGGGCTGGTCGGGGCGGGTGTGGACCCAGTACTGCTGGGTGAGCTGATCGCCGATCCGAGCCGTCAGGCCGATCTGCTGAGGGAGGCGAGCAAGCTGATCGGGGTGACCCTCACCTCGGGTGGCAAGCCGCTGGATGCCGAGCGCAATATCGGTCGTTTCAACCCGCTGCCGACCCTGACCGAAGTACAATCTGTACCGCTGCGGATCTTTGCCCCCACCACTGACCTCAGCACTGTCACCGATGTGATCATCTATCAGCACGGGGTCACCTCCATCAAGGAAAACGCCTATGCGCTGGCGCTGAGCCAGATAGGTGCCGGGTTAGACCCATCAGTGAACAAGGTGGTTGCTGTGGTGGTGATCGATCACCCGCTGCACGGTGAGCGTGGCTATGCCCTGAGCGGCAGCATGGATACCGTCACCACCTCCGAGAACCCGACTCCCTATCTGAATTTGGGTTATCTGACGGTGGCGCGGGACAACCTGAAACAGAGCGTGGCCGATCTGCTTGGCCTTCGCCTGGCTGTCGGTCTGGCCAATGCCAAGGGGCTGGGTGGCCAATTGGGTGGTGCTGGTCTGAAGGTGCATTTCCTCGGTCACTCACTCGGTGCCATTACCGGGGCCAATCTGCTGGCTGTAGCCAACCAGACCACCGGCAGTGCTCAGGCTGATGCCCTGTTCAAGTTCGATACCGGCGGTCTGGCGATGCCGGGTGGCGGCATCGCCCCGCTGCTGCTCAACTCGCCGAGCTTCGGGCCGACCATCAAGATGAGCGTGCTCACCTCGGGCAGTCCTGAGTTGAAGGCCGGGTTTGAGGCTTATGCTCCCGGTTGCCAGACGGCGGTGCCGACCTGTTTCGTGAACGAGTTCCTGCCCAGTCTGGATGCGGCTACTCAGGCGGGGGCTGCGAGCACCTTGCAGAGCTATACCTTTGCCGCCCAGTCAGTGCTGGACTCTGCCGACCCGATCAATCTGGGCAGTGGCGTCGCCAAGAGCTTCCCGCTGTTCGCCACCGAAATTGTTGGTGATGGGGCGCTCAGCTTGCCGGATCAGGTGATCCCCAACAGCATCGCCTCTGCGCCGCTGGGTGGCACCGAGCCGCTGTTCCGGGTACTGGGTTTGCAAGAGCTGAAGGGTTCCGGCGTGCTCCCGGCGGGTCACCATGCTGCGCGCTTCCTGAAAGGGGGCCATAGCTCGCTGCTGGCCCCTGACGAGAACTTTGATCCGACTGGCGCGGTCACCTCCGAGAGCCAGACCCAGTTCGCCAGCTTCTTTATGAGTGGCGGTGCGGCGGTCAAGGTGACTGACGACACCCTGCTCAAGCAGTAACTGCGCAGACCATAAGCAAACGCCGCCCTTCGGGGCGGCGTTCTCGTTTCTGAAACTGCTGAATAATCAGGTCGGCTGGTGGTTGCGATCCAGCCAGCCTTGCAGCAGGCCGACCAGCAGACCGGTCAGGTGGGCGATGTTGGCGGTGCTGGTTCCGAGCATGTCGAAGAAGCCGAGCACCATCCAGAACAGCATAAAGCCCATCAGCGCCGGTGGCAGGGTCAGGCCACAGGCGGGTTGCAGCTTGCTGCGCAGCCAGCAGTAGCCGAGCAGGGCATAGACCACGCCGGAGAGGCCGCCAAACAGCGGGCCGCTGGCGAAGAACTCGGCGATGTTGGGCAGGGCGGCGCCCACCAGCAGCAGGATCAGCAGCTTGCCGCTGCCAAGACGTTGCTCGATCTGACCACCGAGGTACCACCACCAGAGCAAGTTGAACACCAGATGGAGCACCGAGAAGTGGATGAAGGCCGGGGTAAAGTAGCGCCACGCCTGCCAGTCGGTGAACTGGGCCAGCGTCGGGTGGAAGGCCAGTTCGTCGTAGATGGGCAGGCCGATGGCATCGATCCCGTAGACGGCGAGACAGGCGATGATCACTACTAGCGTCAGTGGCCCCGCCTGATGGAGGAAATCGGTGACGGGATCCGTCATCCCCTTGCTGTAGTCGATGCGGGCATCGGCCCGGCCGGACTGCCAGGAGGCTTCCATATAGCGAGGGTGGTTCGGCTCGGCGAGGAAGCGTTTCACCTCCAGCTGGGCTTGGGCAAGGCGTAGCTCGTCCGCCAACCAGATGGTGACCCCCAGCTCGGACTGGGTCAGCTCGCAGGAGATGCCCAGGGTCGCCAGATAGTCCACCAGCGCTTGTGCCATGCGGGCGTTGTCGAGCACTAGCAGCTGGATCATGCCTCGCCAGCCTCGATGGGAAACTCCCGGCGCCACGCCTCGAAACCGCCATCCAGACTGTAGACCTCGTCATAACCCTGTTGCAGCAGGTATTGGGCGGCCCCCTGACTGCTGTTGCCGTGATAGCACATCACGATGACCGGGGTATCGAAATCCACTTCGTTCATAAAGCGCACCAGGGTGCCGTTGGTGAGGTGGAAGGCGCCGACCGCGTGGGCCGCTTCAAAGGATTGCGGGTCGCGAATATCCACCAGACGGGCTTCACCCGCGCTCAGTTTCTGGTGGGCATCATGGGCATTGATATGGGCAAACTGGTCCATCGGGATGTCCTGCGAATATGTTGATTACGGGCCAGTGTACCGCAAGCTTGGGCGCAAACTAACCCCACAAAAGATAAGGGAGCCAGCGGCTCCCTTGTTGATATGGCATGCGGCTCAGTGGGTTAACCGCCCAGATAGGCCTGCCGCACGGCCGGGTTGGCCAGCAGGGCGGCGCCCGTGTCTTGCAGCACCACGTGGCCGTTCTCCAGCACATAACCGCGGTCGGCCAGCTTGAGCGCCTGGTTGGCGTTCTGCTCCACCAGAAAGATGGTCATCCCCTTCTGGCGCAACTGCTCAATGGTGTCGAAGATCTGCTGGATGACGATGGGGGCCAGCCCCAGCGAGGGTTCATCCAGCAGCAGCAGGCGTGGTTTGCTCATCAGGGCACGGCCGATGGCCAGCATCTGCTGCTCGCCGCCGGACATGGTGCCCGCCCGTTGTTGCAAGCGTTCGTGCAGGCGCGGGAACAGGGTGAACACCTGATCCAGCAGGCCATGCTGCTCGGCCTTGTCGACGAAGAAGGCGCCCATCAGCAGGTTCTCCTCCACCGTCAGGCGGGCGAAGATGCGGCGCCCCTCCGGCACCACGGCGATATCCTTGCGCATAATGCGGGCGGTGGTGAGGGAGCTGATCTGTTCCCCCTCAAACCAGATTGAGCCGCTGCTGGGCTTGGGCTCACCGCAGAGGGTCATCAGCAGGGTGGTCTTGCCCGCGCCGTTGGCGCCGATCAGGGTGACGATTTCACCCTCTTTCACCTCGACGCTGACATCGTGCAGCGCCTGAATTTTGCCGTAGTGGGTCGATACGTTGCGAAGTTCTAACATCGTGACTCCTTGGGTCCTACGATTCGCCCAGATAGGCCTTGATCACTGCCGGGTTGTTGCGGATCTCATCCGGCTTGCCGTGGGCCAGCGGGGTGCCCTGACTGACCACGAAGATGCGGTTGGAGATACCCATCACCAGCTTCATATCGTGTTCGATCAGCAGCACCGAGACCCCGAACTCGTCCCGCAGGCTCATGATGAGCTCGTCCAGTTCGTCGGTCTCCTTCGGGTTGAGGCCGGCAGCCGGTTCATCCAGCATCAGCAGCTCGGGACGGGTCGCCATGCAGCGGGCGATCTCGAGTCGGCGCTGCTGACCGTAGGCCAGATTACCGGCGGCGCGGTTGGCAAGATCCTTGAGGCCCACTTTATCCAGCCAGAAGGCGGCCCGCTCCAGCCCCTCCTGCTCCGCCCGGCGGAAGGCCGGGGTCTTGAACAGACCGGCGATAAAACTGGTGTTGAGGTGCTGGTGCTGGGCAACCAGCAGGTTCTCCACCGCCGTCATCTCCTTGAACAGCCGCACGTGCTGGAAGGTACGCACAATCCCCTTGCGGGCGATGAGGTGGCCGGGCAACCCCTGGATCTCCTCACCCTTGTAGCGGATGGTGCCGCCGCTCGGACAGTAGAAGCCGGTCAGGCAGTTGAAGATGGTGGTCTTGCCCGCACCGTTGGGGCCGATGATGGAGATCACCTCGCCCTTGTCGATATCCAGTTTTACCCCGTTGACGGCCAGCAGGCCGCCAAAGCGCATCGACAGATCAGAGACTTCCAATAACTTTTGATTAGTACTCATTTTCTCAGCTCCCGTTTCAAGGTGGAGTGAGTCACTACCAGCTGTTCAGCCACATAGCGCATCGACAGATCAGAGACTTCCATTAACTTCTGATGAGTACTCATTTCTTCAACTCCAGATGCGGACGGGTCATCGGCAGCAATCCCTGTGGCCGCCAGATCATCATGAACACCATCAAGAGGCCGAACATCAGCATGCGGTACTCGTTGAATTCGCGGGCCAGCTCCGGCAGCACCGTCATCACGATGGCGGCCAGCACCACCCCGATCTGCGAGCCCATGCCGCCCAGCACTACAATCGCCAGCACTATGGCCGACTCGATAAAGACGAAGGATTCCGGGCTGATAAAGCCCTGCCGCGAGGCAAAGAAGCTGCCGGCAAAGCCCGCGAAGGTGGCGCCTATGGTGAAGGCGGTCAGCTTGATGATGGTGGGGTTGAGCCCCAGCGATTTGCAGGCGATCTCGTCTTCCCGCAGCGCTTCCCAGGCGCGGCCCAGCGGCATGCGCAGCAGGCGGTTGATGACGAACAGGGTCACCACCACCAGCACCAGCGCCATCAGGTAGAGGAAGATCACCTTGTGGTTGGCGTTGTAGGTAATGCCGAAGAAGTTGTGGAAGGTATCAAAGCCCCCATCCTTGACGGTGCGGTTGAACTCCAACCCCCCCAGCGTCGGCTTGGGGATGCCGGAGATCCCGTTCGGGCCGCCGGTCAGGGTAGTCATGTTGTTGAGCAGGATGCGGATGATCTCGCCAAAACCCAGGGTGACGATGGCCAGATAGTCCCCCCGGAGCCGCAGCACCGGGAAACCGAGCAGGAAGCCGAAGGTCGCGGCCATCAGCCCGGCGATGGGCAGGCACTCCCAGAAGCTCAGTCCGAAGTAGGTGTTGAGCAGGGCATAGCTGTAGGCACCGACCGCGTAGAAGCCGACATAGCCGAGATCGAGCAGACCGGCGAGGCCGACCACCACGTTCAGCCCCAGCCCCAGCATGATGTAAATCAGGGTGAGGGTGGCGAGATCGATGGCGCCGCGAGAAGCCATAAAGGGCCAGCTCACCGCGAACAGCAGCACCAGCACGGCAGTGAGGTTATAGAGCTTGGGCGCCTCTTCCGGGCTCGGCAGCACCAGCTTGGTGAAGCCGACCGAGAAGCCGCTGATGGAGGCCTGAAACAGCTTGGCGATCTGGCCGCGCAGCATCTGGAACCAGAAAACGAGGGTGGCGCCCCCCAGTAGCCAGGCCAGCGACACATCGAGGCGGCTCACTACCTGCAGGCTGGAGCCATCGGTCTCCAGCTTGAAGCCGAGCAGCCAGAAAGAGAGCACCAGCAGCACCAGGCTGGCGATACAGGCGTGGATAAATTGATGTTTCATCACACTTTCTCCACTTCCGGACGACCCAGAATGCCGGTCGGCATAAAGAGCAGCACAAAAATGAGCAGGGCAAACGCCATCACATCTTTGTACTCGGTGCTGAGATAACCGGCGGTGAGCGCTTCAACCACCCCCAGCAGCAGGCCGCCCAGTACGGCGCCCGGAATGCTGCCGATACCGCCCAATACTGCGGCAGTGAAGGCCTTCAGACCGGCCATAAAGCCGAGGTAGGGATTGATGACGCCGTAATACATGCCGAGCAGCACCCCGGCGACGGCGGCCAGCGCGGCCCCCAGCACGAAGGTGATGGAGATGACCACGTGGGTGTCGATGCCCAGCAGGTTGGCCATCTTGATATCTTCCGAACAGGCGCGGCAGGCGCGGCCCATGCGGGAGCGGCCGATGAACTGGGTCAGCGCCAGCATGGTGATGAAAGTCACCACGAAGATGATCAGCTGCATATAGGAGAGGCTGGCCTGAAAGCCATCCTCACCCCCTAGGGTCCAGCCGCCGGAGATCAGGCTGGGCATGGCGATATCCCGCGAGCCCTGTGCCATCCGCATCATGTTCTGCAAGAAGATCGACATGCCGATGGCGGAGATGAGGGGGATCAGCCGGTTGCCACCGCGCAGTGGCCGGTAGGCGACTCGCTCGATGCTCCAGCCATAGGTGCCGGTGATGATGATACTGACCAGGAAGGCGCCCCCCAGCAGTAGAAAGGTGCTGTCGATGCCCATCATCATGAGCCCCGCCATCACCATGAAAGCGACATAGGAGCCGATCATGTAAACCTCGCCGTGGGCGAAGTTGATCATGCCGATGATGCCATAGACCATGGTGTAGCCAATGGCGATCAACGCATAGGTGCTGCCTATGGTTAATCCGTTCAGCAGTTGCTGAACGAGATAAAGGAGGTGTTCGGACATACTGCGTTCCCTGTACTTGCCCGCAAAGAGAGGAGGGGGTGAGCGTACTCACCCCCGATCGGCAGATTATTTGACTTGGCTGGAAGTACCGTCAGCGTGCCACTGGAACACACCAAATTCGAAGCCTTTCAGGTCACCGTTAGGTGCCCAGGTCAGGGGGCCCATCACGGTATCGATCGGTGCGGCCTTGATGGCGGCGGCAACGGCGGCCGGGTCATCTTCACCCGCCTTGGCGATACCGGCAGCCAGGCTCTGCACCGCGGCATAGGTGGTCCAGACGAACGGGCCGGAGGAGTCCTGACCCTTGGCCTTGAACGCCGCCACCAGCGGGGCGTTGGCAGGCACCAGATCGTATTTGTTCGGCAGGGTCACCAGCAGGCCTTCGGAAGCCGGGCCGCCGATGGCGGAGATATCCTTGTTACCGACCCCTTCCGGGCCCATGAACTTGGCTTTCAGCCCCTTCTCGCCAGCCTGACGCAGGATCAGGCCCAGCTCAGGGTGATAGCCGCCGTAGTAGACGAAATCGACGTTCTCTTTCTGCAGCTTGGCGATCAGGGCGGAGAAGTCCTTGTCACCGGCGGTGATCCCTTCATAGGCCACCACCTTCACGCCAGCCTTGTCCAGTGCTGCTTTGACGCTGGAGGCGATCCCTTCACCGTACTGCTTCTTGTCGTGGATAACGGCGACGCGCTGGGGTTTGACCTGCTCGATGATGTACTTGGCGGCAGTCGGGCCCTGATCGCTATCCAGACCTATGGTGCGCAGAGTCAGCTGGTAACCGCGCTCGGTTATCTTGGGGTTGGTGGAGGCGGGGGTGACCATCAGGATCCCCTCGTCTTCATAGATGTCGGAGGCGGGCAGGGTATTGTCGGAGCAGAGGTGGCCGACCACGAACTTGACGCCATCATTCACCACCTTGTTGGCGATGGCTACCGCCTGCTTGGGATCACAGGCATCGTCATAGATGACGGCTTCGATCTGCTTGCCGTTGATGCCGCCAGCCTTGTTGATCTGCTCGACCGCCATCTTGCCGCCGGTGAACTGCATGTCCCCGTACTGGGCAACCGGGCCGGTGAGCGGGCCTGCGATACCTATCTTGATGGTGTCTGCCGCGTGTGCGATGGAGATCGATCCAAACAGAGCCAAAGAAACCGCTGCGCTTACTGTAATTTTGCTCAACTTATGCATTGATTCGTCCCTTAATCAGTGGATTGTTTCATTTACGAGTGCCATTCCGGATCGACATCCCGTGCATCCGGCTATAGGTATGGTTCTATCATTCCTCACGGGGCAATAACAAGCTGTTAAAGATACTAACCAGAGGGGGTGGGGTGGGCTTATTTTGAAATAAATGACCTGTTATTTGTGTTTAATTGGAATTTAGTATCAATTCTTCGCCTTAACATCTTGGTAACCAGAGGTGATTATGATGAAGCACAGAGGATTAGTCTGGTGATATTTTACTCTGATGGTGCTCCCATTTTGACCATTAATCGTTTGCGCAAACAGAAATGAGCGCCTAAATTAGCCGGCATTGACAATTCCGTGGCAGAGCCCGTTAAAACCAAGCCTTTATTCGGGAAATCTGCTAATGTTCCGCCTTTGACAGTCAGGAGACAGAGATGGCCACTATCAAGGATGTCGCCTCGCGCGCAGGCGTATCCATCTCCACCGTCTCACATGTGCTCAACCACACTCGGCGGGTCAGCGAAGACGCGACCCAGAAAGTGATTGAGGCGGTGGCAGAACTCAACTACGCGCCCAACTCGGTAGCGCGCAGTCTTAAGATAAATTCGACCAAGACCATTGGCATGCTGGTCACCACCAGCGTAAACCCCTTCTTCGCGGAAGTGGTGCAAGGGGTTGAAGCGTACTGCTTCGAACAGGGCTACAGCCTGATCCTCTGCAACACCGAAAACCAGCCGCCTCGCCAACAGCATTACCTGAGAATGCTGATGGAAAAACGGGTGGATGGTCTGCTGGTATTGGGGACCGATATCGACACTCCGTTGCGCGACATGCTGCGCATCCACAAGAACGTGCCGCAGGTGGTACTGGATTGGGGCACGGAGTGCGATTTCGCCAACGTCATCAACGACAACGCCCGCATCGGCGCCCGCATGGCCGTACGCCATCTGCTGGAGCTGGGGCACCGCGACATCGTCTGCATCACTGGCCAGCTCTCCAAGCCGACCACCCAGCAGCGACTGGATGGGGTACGTGATGCGCTGGGCGAGCACGGTCTGACCCTTAAAGATGAACAGGTCTTTGAAGGGGACTACGAGAGCCAGAGCGGCTTCGATGCCATGCAGCGCATCCTGGCCCTGCAGCCTCGTCCGACCGCGGTCTTTGCCTTCGACGATCCCATGGCGATCGGCGCGATTTGCGCTGCCTGGGAAGCCGGAGTCAAGGTGCCGGATGATATCTCCATCATCGGCTACGACGATGTGGAGATGGCGCGCTTCTCCAGCCCGCCGCTGACCACCATCCGCCATCCGAAGGCCGAACTGGGCCAGCTGGCGGTGAAGCATCTGGTCAGCCGGATCCGCAACAAGGAGCTGGAAGTGGAGTCGATGACGGTACAGCCAGAGCTGATCGTCCGTCGCTCGGTCAAGCCGCTGCGTTAATTCGCCCCGTTGCCAAAACGAAAAACCCCCTCTGTCACGAGGGGGTTTTTGTTTATAGTCAGTTTACTTCAGTTCCGGCCAGTAGGCTTTGTTGGCCTCAATCAAGTCATCGAGAATGGACTTGGCCACCGAGGCGCTAGGTACTGTTTTGGAGAGCGTGATGGCTTGCCACAGCTTCTGGTAAGAGTGCTCGACCCAGGCTTCGACCACCAGTTTCTCAACCGCGACCTGCTGGCCCATCATGCCCTGCTGGAACAGCGGAATGCAGCCCACCTGCAGCGGCTCTGGCCCGCTGCTGCCGACCAGGCAGGGGATCTCGACCATGGCCTCCGGGTCAAAGTTGGGGATGGCGCCGCGATTGGGAACGATCAGCAGCATCCGCTCCTGAGTGTTGAAGGCGATGGCGGTTGCCAGGTCAACGATATAGGAGGCGTGTTCATCGATCTCCAGCTCGCCCGCTGCTGAGTTGCCTGCCTTGACGATCTCGGTGCAAGCGGTAAAGACCTGCTTCTCGCGGTGCTCCATCACCTCGTTGGCGCGAGTGTGTTCCGGGTTGGAGTGGGCAACCACATAGTCCGGGTAGAGGTAGTACTTCAGATAGGTGTTGGGCAGGGTATCCGGGTCGAGCGCCCACACATCCCTGGCCTTGGCGAAGGTATCGTTCCAGCTGGCTTCGGCATGGCTGGCGCTGTTGGGTACATAGCCGTGGCGGGCAACGTGCTCCTTGATCTTCGGCATCAGGTCGTTGCCTTCCAGATCCTCGATGCGGGTCCACCAGCCAAAGTGGTTGAGGCCGTAGTAGCGTACTCGCATATCTTTGCGGGATTTGAGACCGGCAATCTGGGCCATGCGCCCCTCGATCCCGATTGGCATATCACAGATGTTGAGGATTTTGGCATTGGGGCGCAGGCGACGGGTCGCTTCGGCGACGATGGCGGCCGGGTTGGAATAGTTGAGCATCCAGGCATTGGGTGAGTACTGCTCCATATAGTCGACCAGCTCCAGCACTCCGCCGATGGAGCGCATGCCATAGGCGATACCGCCCGGGCCGCAGGTCTCCTGACCGACCACACCATGACGCAGCGGGATCTTCTCGTCCAGCTCGCGCATCGGATATTTGCCAACCCGGATATGGGCCATGACGAAATCTACATCGCTAAACGCTGCTTTGGGGTCGGTGCCATAGCTGAAGGCGATCTCGGGAGCCTTCTCTTTCAGCAAGATTTTGCAGGCTTCGGCGATGATCTCCTGACGGGCACCATCGTTGTCGTAGAATTTGATCTCCTTGAGCGGGAAGCGATGCTGATTTTCCAGCAACATCAGAACGATACCTGGAGTAAAAGTGCTACCACCACCGGCAATGACTACAGAGAATTTTTTCATGATCATGACTCCATTACTAAAGACGATTGTTGATGACTGTTGTTCATAATCGATTCCATATTTTCACGTACCTGAGGTACATGCAGACCGATAATTACCTGGATACTATCGCCATGGCGGACGACACCATGGGCTCCCAATTTAATAAACTCCTCATCTGCATCTGCTAGCTTGCTGTTAACCAGCGATATTCTTAAGCGCGTGGCACAATTATTCAGACTGCGTATATTATTGACTCCGCCAAGCGCTTCGATAATTTGTGCTGCACTATCACTGCCACGCTGTTTTTTGGCTGCCTGATAATCTGACTTGGAATAAAGCTTTATTTCACTGTCTTCCCGGCCCGGTGTTTTAAGATTGAGCCGGATAATCAGTGCGCGGAATATCAGGAACCAGATGCCGGTAAAGACCAATCCGATAGCGATCTGGGTGAACATCATTCCCGCATGGTTGTGGAACATGGGTATCCAGTTCTGCGGCAGGAACTGGTCGAGTAGACCTCCACCCATGTTGCCGACCACACCAAACAGGTACATCACAGTCGACATGGTGGCTGCCAGCAGGGCGTGGATGGCAAACAGCAGCGGTGAGATGAAGAGGAAGGTGAACTCCAGCGGCTCGGTGATACCGACCAGAATGGCGGTCAGGGTGGCCGGGATCAGCAGGCCTGCGACCTTGGCCTTGTTCTCTTTGGCTGCCGTGGCATAGATGGCCAGAGCAATCCCCATGGCACCGAAAATCTTCGAGTTGCCATGCAGGGCGAAGCCACCCTGAGGGAACTGTTCAATCAGCGGGCGAGTGCTCTGGCTGAACTCCAGCATGTGCTGCGCCCAGTAGAGCTGAATGCCTCCCTCTACTGCCGCTGGGCCGAAGATGAAGGGGCCGTAGATAAAGTGATGCAGGCCGGTCGGGATCAAAATTCGCTCGAGGAAGGTGTATACCCACACCCCGACCGGACCCGAGACCAGCATGAAATTCTGCAGGGAGGCGATGCCCATCTGTACTTTTGGCCAGCCGAGCAGTGTCAGCCAGGCACAGGGGATCATCACGAAGAAGGCGACAATGGTGACAAAAGAGCTGCCCTGAAAGATGCCGAGAAAGACCGGCAGTTGGCGATCAAACAGGCGGTTGTGCAGTGCCGTCACGATGCCGGAGATGACGATGGCCCCTATGATGCTGGTATCCAGGGTCTTGATCCCCGCTACCATGGCGAGGCCACTTTCACCCCCTATATCCTGACTGAAGTCGACCCCGAAATAACTGCCCCAGGTCATGCCCATGGCGTTGATAAAATAGTTCCAGGTCATGAAACTGACCAATACAGCCAGACAGGCTCTGGCTTGTGCCTTATTTGCCAGACCGATTGGCAGGCCAATCGCAAATATAAGCGGCATATTCCTGAATACTGTCCAGCCACCTTCTTCAATAATATGGATGATCTGGAAGAATAATCCTTGTGGGTTTGCCAGTGATTCACCGACAAACATCGGGTTTTTCAGCATAATTGCAATGCCTACTACCATACCTGCAAAAGGAAAAAGCAGTACAGGAGTGAACATTGCTCCGCCAAAACGTTGAATTTGACTGAGCATATATTGTCCCTTGGTTGAAATAGCTAATCGAATCCTTGCCGGTGTTGCCAGATGCAAATTAGCAACGATAAAAAGAGACCTCATGAAATATCTTGGAATAATGTGATCTGACGCATGCAGTTATTTAGACAAAGATGTCTAACTTTTGCGATATTGTTGTACCTCTTGGTTTCGTGATGTTCTTGCAGCTTTAGTTGAAAGTTAAGTTATTGTTTTTAAGCAATTTAGTCACTTGATTCAGAATAAGATGGTTGGCGTTGTGACCACAGGAGATGTCTAGCAGTGATCTATAAATCGGTGGCTGATCGACTCAGGATCAGGGTAAACGGTGCCGAGTGCCGGGTGGGAGATGTGTTGCCCGGCGAAAAAGCGCTGGCAGAACAGTATGGCGTCTCCCGCATGACCATTCGCAAAGCGGTAGACATGTTGATCGAGTGGGGATTGGTCGAGCGGCGCCACGGCAGCGGCACCTATGTGACAAAAAAGGATGTCCAGCATGAGACTAAAGGGCTGAGCGGGTTTACCGAACTGATGCGCGAGCAGGGGCGCACTTTGACCAGCCAGGTGTTGGAATTTCGCACCATGCCTGCGCCACCGGCCATCGCCAGTCAGCTGAGGGTGAAGGTGAATGAACCCGTCTATTACTCCAGCCGGATCCGCTCGGTGGATGGTCGGGCTCTGCTGCTGGAAGAGAGCTATATGCCGGTCAGACTGTTTCGCAATCTGTCGGTCGCCCATCTGGAAGGGTCCAAATTCGACTACATCGAACGGGAGTGCGGCATCGCGATTGCGGGCAACTATGAGTGCTTCAGTGCCGTGCTGGCGGATCGGGCTACTGCCGAGCTGCTCCATATCGAGCAGGGGGCCCCTATCCTGCGGCTCACCTCACTCTCATACAGCGAGAGCGGAGAGTTCCTCAACTACTCCATCATGTTCCGTAATGCCAACGACTATCACGTTGACTACCACCTCCACCGTGCCCGCGGTTAGTGCCTGGCTGATGAGGCAGCGTGTCGTTGAAAGAGGGGAGAGCCTGCGAGGGAGGCATTGGCCATAACTCCTCCCTCGGCCCATGCAGATCAAAATAATCAACTCAAATGTTAGTTATCCTTGCTGCCGGATCCGGATGTAGGCAGTGGGGGATGCATGAGCGTGATTGAAGCGATAACCATGGTGGCCGGTATGGTTTATCTGGTGTTGTTGGCGTGGCAGGTGCGCACCGGCTGGCCGGGGCGTCTTGCGCTCGGCCTGCTGGGGCTGGTCTGGTTGCTGGCGGCCGACAGCCTGCTCTGGCTCGCACTGGGGACGGTCACCGCCGTGCTTGCCCTCCGGCATCAGAGGCTGCCGCTGCCCGTGTTCGGGGCGATCGACAGTCAGCAGTTGCGGGCAGGCACTCGCCATCTGCTGCTGCTCTGCTGGGGGCTGGTCACAGTGCAATACAGCCTGCATATCTGGCAGTTGGGACAGGGGATGAGCCCCTGGCTGGTGCGCCCGGACGTGGTGGATGCCTTCCTGCCCATCGCCGGTGGCCTCGGGCTGCGGGCCAGGTTCGCGCAGGGGTTGGTGGATCCCCACCATCCGGCGGCCACCGTCACCGTACTGGTACTCTCCCTGTCGGCCCTGCTGCTGGGGCGGGCGTTCTGTGCCTGGTTCTGTCCGCTCGGGCTGGTGGGGGAATGGCTACATGGCCTGCGCCACCGGTTGCTGCCGGGGGAGTGGAGCCCGCCGCGCTGGCTGGATCTTGCCCTGCGCACCCAGAAATTTCTGGTGCTCGGCTTTCTGCTCTTCATCATCCTGCTGGCGGTGCCGGCTGCAGCCCTGCCCGGCTACTTCACCAGCCCCTACCATCAGGCGGCGGATATGAAGATGGGGGCTTTCTTCTTCAACCTGACCCTGATCTCGGGTCTGTGCCTCGGCTGGGTGTTGCTGCTTACCGCGACCTTTCGTCAGGGATTCTGCCGCTACCTTTGCCCCTATGGCGCCTGGCTCGCCCTGCTGGGGCTACTGACGCCGCTGCGCATTCGCCGCGACCCGGCCCGCTGCCTGCGAAGCCAGGGTCACGGCTGTGACAAGTGCAGCCGGGCCTGTCCATCGCGCATTGCGGTGCACCAGCTTATCGCGGTACGCAGCCTGGAGTGCACCGGCTGCCTGAGCTGCGTGGCCGCCTGCCCCAAGCGGGTCGAGGCCCTGCACCTTGGCAGCAAGGTGCATCGGCTCGCACCAAGCCGTTTGCTGGGGCTGCTCTGCCTGTTGCTGCTGGTGCTGCCGTTGCTTGCGTATGGCCTGCTGGAGATCTGGGTCAGCCAGACGCCGCTGGCGATACGGGCTCACCTGTTGCAACTGTTGCCACAGCTGACCCATTAACCGGGGAGGGTGACTGTGTAACCATGGCGCAAGGTCACAGGGTATGCACATGGACACCCTCGGGTGTCCGTTTTCTTATTCGGGTGGGAGTGGGCTGAGGGGGAGGCAGTGCAGACCGACTGGCTTACAGGCTGGCGAAATCTACTTCCGGCAGGGTTTCGAAGCCGGGGCGGGCAAACAGATAGCCCTGCATCAGGCTGATGCCCATCCCCCGCAGGCAGGCCATCTCTTCGCGGGTCTCGATCCCCTCCGCCAGCGGGGTGATCTGCAACTCGGCAAACAGCGCCAGACAGTGGCGCACTATGGCTTGCCGGGTCGGGTCATGGTCGATGCCCCGCAGCAGGTGCATATCGAGCTTGACGATGTTGGGGTGAAAATCGGCCAGCAGGTTGAGGCCCGAGTAACCGGCGCCAAAGTCATCGATCGCCGTTTTGAAGCCGAGGGCCTGATAGTGATCGACGATGCCGCGAAGATGCTGGCTGTCCTAACCCAGCCTACATACTAGACTTCTTCAATGACTGTGCTCTTTTTCGATATTCTTCTGCCTCATCCTTATGCCCTAAATGATTTAAGCATTCGGCATATCCATAGAGTGCTAATATATCTTCTGGGTTTATATTTAAAGCTTTTCTATAAATCACCCTAGCTTCATCTATATCCCCAGTATCTTTGAGCATATCAGCGTAACAAGTCAGATAATATGGGTCGTCAGGAGTGATGTCTATGGCTCGTTTATAATGTTTTTCCGATTCGGAGAAACGACCCATACTCGTTAATAAATCAGCGTAATTGCAATGAAAAAGGCTAACGTCTGGCGATGTTTCAAGAGCTTTTTGGTAATGCTCCTCTGCTTCAAAAAGGCGTTCTGTACTGCTAAGTAGATTAGCATAGCCGTTATGGGTGTCGGCATCACTAGGATCTACTTGGAGTGCCCTCTTGTAATATACTTCAGCTTCAGCTAGTTTGGATAAAGATTTTAATAACTGTGCATAGCCATAAAGTGCTGAGGAGTAATCAGGATTAATTTCTAAAGATTTTATGTAATGTTTTTCAGCCTCATCATAAAAGTTATTTCTTTTTAATTCAAAAGCATACCAATTATGTAGTTGATGCGAGTCAGGCAATTCCTGAAGACCTTGCTGATAAATAGCTAGTCTTGTCTGTAAGTTTTCCTCGGCATGCGCTTCTAATGACCAATCAAACCAAGATTTATTTTGCGGATCTTTATCTATAGGTTTTAGTTTTTCTTTTACTTCAGGACTGCCATCTTGAGATGTTTTCAATATTTGTTGCTGCAGTGTTTCTTTCATAGAATGGATATGTCTATCCAAAGCATCAATCTGGCTCTGATGCTGGTAACCCCATGCATTACCTATAGAAAGCATCAGTGTGTCCCAATCTGAAGTGGGAACAAGAACTCCTTTATGCTTTTCTAACAAGGTATTAATTGCGCCATTAGGTTTTCCCGCAGGCTCATAGTAACACCAGAATGGTCTTCCACTAATATCATTTGGTGAGAGAGCAGAAAGAAAATTCATCAGGCTACCATCATTTCCTCCATAACCGATAAATATTGGTGTGTAAAATTTAAACACGCTTTTCAGTGCTTTAACCCATGGTGCTTTAAGTTCACTAGTTCCATGGGAGTCATTTATAGGATCGGTAAAAAGGTCTCGATGAATTTTTGCTACCATCGGACGACCTCCCAATGGCTTTAAGTAACTGGCGAGTGACTCATGGCCAATGACATGTGGTGTTTTCTGCCCATATAAATAAAGAGAGTCTGCAACTAAATTATCGAAATTAGTTGTGATTACCATATTGTTACTGGTGTTAGTCATAATCCATGCTAGTACAGCATAACCAAAACTCGGCTTACCAGATTCGATCACTTTCTCCAGAGCCGCATAACCAGCATCATGGTCACCTGAAAAACAATGTTCAAATATATATGGATAGAAACGAGCTATATTATTCGAATCCCAGTCGGTAAGTTTAAATGGGTTACTATCCAGCCATTCATCAAAGTTACTATAATTACTAATTTCTCTATGATGGATTATTTCCATCCATTCGATAGCTAATGCATGAGCAGACTTGACACCAGACTGGATGGAAGCTCCAGCACCAAGAATGAAAACAAAACGTCGATCAGGCATATGCTCTGTGATTCGTTGCAGTTCAGCGAGAAAACCAGCAAGTGTCCAAGTCTGTACATGATCCATATTTATTACCGGCAGATTAAATGGAGGCCTTCGGTAGCATACCTGTAATGTGGCAATTCGAGTAGAGGAAGGTCATTGTCATGAAATCTTACCATCTATAGATGGCTGAAAATTCATTTTATCTTGTTAAATAAAAACGGCGCCTCGCGGCGCCGTTTTTTATATTACTTACCCAACCAAGATCACTGCAGCAGGGAGATATCCGCGACTTGCAGGAACAGGTTGCGCAGGTTGTTCAGCAGTGCCAGACGGTTGGCCTTGAGGGCGTCGTCGTCGGCCATCACCATGACTTCGTTGAAGAAGGTATCGACCGGCTCGCGCAGGGCGGCCAGACGGGTGAGGGCAGCCTGATAGTCACCGGCGGCGAACAGCGGGGCCAGTTCGGCTTGCAGTTCGGCAACCTGGGTGGCCAGCGCCTTCTCGGCGGCATCGACCAGCAGTTCCGGTTTGACGGCAGTCGGCAATTCGCCTTCGACCTTGGCCAGAATGTTGCTCACGCGCTTGTTGGCGGCAGCCAGTGCCAGTGCGGCATCCAGGGTGCGGAAGTGGCTGACGGCCTTGACGCGACGATCGAAGTCGAGCGGACGGGTCGGGCGGCGGGCCAGTACGGCCAGCACCACATCGGCACCGATGCCTTCGTCCTGATAGGCGGCGCGAAAGCGCCCCAGCATAAAGTCGACCACGTCGGTGACGACGGTTTTGTTGGTCAGCTTGTCGCCGTAGACGCGTACCGCTTCTTCAACCAGTTCAACCAGATCCAAGTCCAGCTGCTTCTCGGTCATGATGCGCAGGGCACCGATGGCGGCGCGACGCAGGGCGAACGGGTCCTTGTCACCCTTCGGCAGCATGCCGATGCCGAAGATACCGGCCAGGGTGTCGAACTTGTCGGCCAGCGCGACGGCGCAGGCAACCAGACCGGACGGCAGGGCATCGCCGGCAAAGCGCGGCATGTACTGCTCGTTGAGGGCCACAGCGACCGCTTCGTCTTCGCCATCGTGACGGGCGTAGTGCATCCCCATGACACCCTGGGTGTCGGTGAACTCGCCGACCATGTTGGTCATCAGGTCACACTTGGAGAGCAGACCGGCACGCTTGGCCTGAGCCACGTTGGCGCCGATACGCTCGGCGATAAAGCCGGCAACGGTCTCGATACGCTCGACCTTGGCCTTGACGGTACCCAGCTGTTGCTGGAACAGCACGGTTTCAAGGCGCGGCAGGCGGGAGGCCAGGGTCTGCTTCAGGTCGGTCTTGAAGAAGAACTCGGCGTCAGAGAGACGGGGGCGAACCACCTTCTCGTTGCCGCTGATGATCTGGCTCGGGTCTTTGGACTCGATGTTGGTGACGAAGATGAACTTCGGCAGCAGCTTGCCGTTCTTGTCATAGACCGGGAAGTACTTCTGGTCACCCTTCATGGTGTGCACCAGCGCTTCAGCCGGCACGGCCAGGAACTTCTCTTCGAAGTTGGCGGTCAGCACCACCGGCCACTCGACCAGTGCGGTCACTTCTTCCAGCAGGGCGTCGTCCAGATCGGCTACGCCACCGAAGGCGGCAGCGGCCGCTTCGACGTCAGCCTTGATCTTGGCCTTGCGCGCCATGAAGTCGGCAATCACCATGCCGCGCTCCTGCAGGATCTGCGGGTACTGGCTGGCGTTGTCGATGGTGAACTCGCTCTCGCCCATAAAGCGGTGACCGCGAAGGGTGCGGGCAGAGTCGATACCCAGAATGTGGGCGGGAACCAGCTCGCCATCCAGCAGCAGGGTCACGGTGAAGACTGGACGCACGAACTGGATGGTCTTGTCGCCCCAGCGCATCATTTTCGGGATCGGCAGTTTGGCCAGTGCGGAGGAGACCAGTTCGCCCAGCAATTCTTTGGCCGGACGACCTTCGACCTTGGCGGTGTGAACCAGCCACTCGCCCTTGTCGGTGACCAGACGCTCGGCCTGCTCAACTGTGATGCCGTTGCCACGGGCCCAGCCTTCGGCAGCCTTGGTCGGCTTGCCTTCGGCATCGAACGCCTGCGCTACGGCCGGGCCGCGCTTCTCGACGCTCTTGCTCGGCTGTTCGCCGGCCAGCTCGCTCACCTTCAGCGCCAGACGGCGCGGTGAGGCAAACCACTCGACGTCGCCAAAGGCCAGATCGGCCTTGGTCAGTTCGGCTTTGAAGTTGTCGGCAAAGGCTTCGGCCAGGGAGCGCAGGGCTTTGGGCGGCAGCTCAGCAGTACCGATCTCTACCAGAAATGTATGTTGTGCCATGTCCGTTCCTTAACCTTGCTTGTTCTCACTGCGCTGACACATAGGGAAGCCCAGCGCTTCGCGGGAGGCGTAGTATGCCTCTGCCACGGCCTTGGTCAGGGTGCGAATGCGCAGGATGTAGCGCTGACGCTCGGTGACCGAGATGGCCTTGCGGGCATCCAGCAGGTTGAAGGAGTGAGCGGCTTTGAGGATGCGCTCGTAGGCAGGCAGCGGCAGCGGTTTTTCCAGTGCCAGCAGATTCTGGGCTTCCTTCTCGTACTGCTCGAAGCAGTGGAACAGGAACTCCACATCGGCGTGTTCGAAGTTGTAGGTGGATTGCTCCACTTCGTTCTGGTGGAACACGTCGCCGTAGGTGGTCTTGCCCAGCGGGCCGTCAGACCAGACAAGATCGTAGACGCTGTCCACGCCCTGAATGTACATGGCCAGACGCTCGAGACCGTAGGTGATCTCGCCGGTGACCGGCTTGCACTCGAGGCCGCCAACTTGCTGGAAGTAGGTGAACTGGGTCACTTCCATGCCGTTCAGCCACACTTCCCAACCCAGACCCCAGGCACCCAGAGTCGGGTTTTCCCAGTTGTCTTCCACGAAGCGGATGTCGTGGATCTCGGGATCCATGCCCAGCTCTTTCAGGGAGCCCAGATAGAGTTCCTGAATGTTGTCGGGGGAAGGCTTGATGATCACCTGGAACTGGTAGTAGTGCTGCAGGCGGTTCGGGTTTTCACCGTAGCGGCCGTCGGTCGGACGGCGGGACGGTTGCACGTAAGCGCAGGCGATGGGCTCCGGGCCCAGGGCACGCAGACAGGTCATGGGGTGGGAAGTACCGGCACCCACTTCCATATCCAGCGGCTGAATGATGGTACAGCCCTGGCGGGACCAATAGTCCTGCAGCTGCAGGATCAGGCCCTGAAAGGTTTTGACATCGAATTTTTGCATAATTTTTTTCGCGCGAAGTGAAAATCAGAGCAAGATTTGCTGAATGTGAACCGAGGGAGTATACCGTCTGGCATGGTCGGATAATAGGCGAAATTGCAGCGGATTCGCGGGATGGTGCTGCGCCCTGGCTGGTCGGGCGGGATGTCCGGTATATGATGTGAGCAGTGCCGCCTGCAGAGTGGGCAGGGTCGGGCAAACCGCTGAAATGACGAGGGAGAGGAAATGGAACTGCGCTGCGCCTGGGTGACCAAGGACCCGGAATACATTGAATACCATGACAAACAGTGGGGCAGGCCGGTCTATGACGCCCGCGAGCTGTTTGCCAAGCTCTGCCTCGACGGCCAGCAAGCGGGGCTGTCGTGGATCACCATCCTCAAGCGTACCGAGAGCTATTACCGCGCCTATGCGGACTTTGATCCGGTGCTGATTGCCCGCTTCGACGAGCAGGATGTAGAGCGGTTGATGCAGGACAGCGGCATCATCCGCAACCGGCTCAAGGTGCAGTCGATCATCAAAAACGCCCGCGCTTATCTGGCGTTGCAGGAGCAGGGGATCGACTTCGCCGATTACCTGTGGGGCTTTGTCGGCGGCGCCCCCATCGTCAACCAGCGGCAGGGCAACGGCGATATTCCGGCGACCTCGCCGGAGTCAGATGCCATGTCGAAAGCGCTCAAGAAGCTCGGCTTCAACTTCGTCGGCAGCACCATCTGTTACGCCTTTATGCAGGCGGTGGGGATGGTGAACGATCATCTGGTCAGCTGTCCTTGCCACGCCGAGTGTCAGTTACCGCGCTGACAGCCCGCCGATTGCCCAAAAAAACACCACTCTCGCCATCTGTTCAGGCTTGCGTCAGACAATGGCGTGCCAGCGCGTTACAATCCGGCCCCCGGCATGGTGCCGGATTGTTTTCACAGAGGTTTTTTCATGCGAGCCAAGATCCTGGTGCCTGCTCTGGCACTGACCGTTGCCCTGAGCGGCTGTACCACCAACCCCTACACAGGTGAATCCCAGACCTCCAAAGGTGCCTGGGGCGCGCTGGCTGGCGCCGCTGCCGGTGCGGCCGTAGGTGCGCTCTCCTCCAGCAAGGGTGACCGCAAGAAGGGCATCCTGACCGGCGTTGCTGCTGGCGCGGCGCTGGGTGGCGGTATCGGCTACTACATGGACGTGCAGGAAGCCAAGCTGCGCGAGAAGCTGCAGGGCACCGGCGTCAGCGTGACCCGTAATGGCAATGAGCTGATCCTCAACATGCCGAACAACGTCACCTTCGACAGCTCCAGCTCCCAGCTGAAAGCGGCCGGTGCCAACACCCTCTCCGGCGTGGCCATGGTGGTTGCCGAGTTCGACAAGACCCGCCTGAACGTGGTCGGTCACACCGACAGTACAGGTTCCCGCGACCTGAACATGAAGCTCTCCCGCGATCGTGCCGATGCCGTTGCCGCCCAGCTGATTGGTCAGGGCGTAGCAGGTAGCCGCATCTCCACCACCGGCGTGGGCCCGGATCAGCCGGTTGCTACCAACAGCACTGCCGCTGGCAAAGCCCAGAACCGCCGCGTGACCATTACCCTGACCCCGACCGCCTAAGTCGTTCAGGTTTCGGTAACGAAAAGGCCCCGCCAGTGATGGCGGGGCCTTTTGCTATCCAGCTGTCGGTATGACTGCTTAGACAGCCGCAGTCAGCTGCACTTCGACCTTGTAGCCTTCATGGGCCAGCCGTGTTTGTACGCAGGCGCGAACCGGCGCGGTGTCGGCATAAGGGGAGCCAGGCATCCCGTTTTACTTAGACAGCGGCAGTCAGCTGCACTTCGACCTTGTAGCCTTCGTGGGCCAGGCGAGCTTGTACGCAGGCGCGCACGGGGGCTGTGCCAGCCGGGATCCAGGCATCCCACTGCTCGTTGAAGGCGGCGATGTCCTGAATGTCTTTGAGATAGATATTGGCCATCAGGATCTTGTCGACGCCGGAGCCGTTGGCTTCCAGCAGGCGTTGCAGGCTTGCCAGCACTTCGCGGGTCTGCTGGTGGATGTCGGCCTCTTCGCTGACGGGCACTTCCACCACGTAGAGGGTGCCATTGTGGATGACCACGTCTGACCAACGCTGGGTGGTGCCGATTCGGGTAATGGTTGTCATGGAGTGCTCCGGTACAGGGGCTTATTGACCCTTGCGGATCAGATAGCGGTAGGGGGCCTGCTCTGTCTCGCTGGCGACCAGGGTGTGATCCATAAAGCGGCAGAAACTGGGGATGTCGCGGGTGGTTGAAGGATCGTCGGCGCTGACCAGCAGGGTCTCGCCATCCGCCATCAGCCGCACTTTCTTGCGAACCATCATAACGGGTTCCGGGCAACGAAGCCCGATTGCGTCCAACTCGTGAGTCGCGCCGCAGAATAAATCACTCATCTATTATCAACCTTCAACCTATTCGGCTGCCAATGATACTCAGGGCTAAAAAATAATCAAACAAACGCCCCATTAACCAGCATATGTAACCGAAATGTTATTCGGCCCTATCCAGCTTGCGCCGGACGAGTAATATAAAAATTGAACCATATTCAACAAGGAGGTGAATATGCAGGTCTCCTACGGCAGATTACAAGCCTATGCAGGCATGGGGTTCTTGTCCTTCGCCATGATAGTGATGGGCAGCCCGATCGGGAATACCGGTACCTGGTTCGGCTCCATGGTGATGGTCGGGTTGGGGCTCTGGATCGAGCTCAGCGATTACTATGACGAGGATGAGGACGAGAACGATCAATCCTGAATCGGATGACGATTCAACAACAAAGGCGGAGCAATTCCGCCTTTGTCATTTCTGCCGTTTGGTAATGTGCCCGGATCAGCGGGTCGAGCGCATCGCCCGCTCCAGATGCAGCGCCGTCTGCTCCGGGTTGGCCTTGGGGTCGTTGAAGAAGTTGCTCAGCACATCGAGGATCGCCTGCCGCATATTGGTCGGCGTCGCCATCCCTTCCGCCATGCTGGGCAGCAGGTTGTCCTGCTTTTCCGCCAGCAGGAAATCCTGATAGGAGCGGACGGCGCAGCGGTCGAACTTGCTCATGTCGGGATTGGTCAGCGCCGGGATCGACCCCTTCACCCGATTGAACTCCTCCTGGAATTGCGGCGTCATCAGCAGCTGAGCCAGATCCCCCTGCGCCTGCAGCTGGGCCGGATCCCGCTGTTTGAACATGGCGATGGAGTCGAGGTTGTAGCTGAACAGTCCGGCGCTGCCCGGGCTCGGCAGACAGGCGATATCCTCACCCGGCCGGTAGTTACCGGCGCTCAGCTCCCCTTTCACCCAGTCGCCCATCACCTGCATGGCGGCGCCACCGCTCTCCAGCAGGTTGGTGGCCTGATGCCACTTCAGACCGGCGTATTTTTGCGGCACATAGGCGCGCAGCTGCTGGAAGCGGGTCAGCACCCGCACCATGTCGGGGCCGGTCAGGGTGGCGCTGTCCTGCTCGAGGAACGCCTTGCGATAGAATTCTTTACCGCCCTCACCAAGCGCCACCGTTTCAAACAGTACCGCCAGCTGCCAGGGCTCGTTGCCGATGGCGAGCGGGGTGATGCCCCGTTTTTTAAGCTGGTCGGCGACGGTGACAAACTGGGCCCAGTCGGTGGGCGGAGTCAGCTTGTTGCGCTCGAAGATCTTGCGGTTGAGCCACAGCCAGTTGACCCGGTGGATGCCGGTGGGCACCGCCATCAGGGCGCCATTCTGGCTGAGGGTGGCACGCACCATGGGCGGCATCTGACGGTACCAGCCGAGGTGTTCGGCCATCGGGCTGAGATCGCGCAGGAAGCCGAGCCCGGCCCACTCCTTGAGCTCGTAGCCCTTGAGGTGGGCCGCTTCGGGCGGGTTGGCGGCCAGCGCCCGGCTCTTCAATACCGTCATGGCACTCTTGCCGCCGCCGCCCTGCACTGCAAAGTCGTTCCACTGGTTGCCCTGTTTGGTCCACTCGGATTTGAGCACTTCGACCGCTTTCGCTTCGCCGCCGGACGTCCACCAGTGCAGCACTTCCACCTGGGAGGCGGCAACGGGAGCAGAGAGCAGGGCGATGACAGAAAAAGACAACCACTTCATAAGGTTACTGCCTTGGTAGGGAGAGCGTGGCCTGCAGGCCACCTTGCGGACGGTTTTCCAGCACCAGATCGCCGCCGTGGGCGTGGGCTATGTTGCGGGCGATGCCAAGGCCGAGGCCGGTGCCAGCCTGATCCGTGCTGAGCCGGTAATAGGGTTCGAAGATACGCTCGAACTGATCGTCCGGCAGGCCGGGGCCCTCATCCATGATGAAGAGGATCAGCATCTCCTCGTCATCCATGATGATGATGCGCACCTTCTGGCCGTACTTGATGCCGTTGTCCACCAGATTGCCGATGCAGCGCTTGAGCGCCAGCAGCTTGCCGCGATAGGGCCACTTGCAGTGCCCTTCGATGGTCAGCCGCTCGTCGTGCAGGTTCATCGACTCCGCCATCTGCTCCAGCAGGGCATTGATGTCGATCTCCTCGATATTCTCGTGAATGTCGGTCTCTTTGACCGTCTGCAGCGCCCCTTTCACCATCAGCTCCAGTTCGTCGAGATCCTTGTTGAACTTGGCGATCTGTACCTCGTCATCGAGCAGCTCGACCCGCAGTCGCAGTCGGGTGATGGGGGTCTTGAGGTCGTGTGAGATGGAGCTGAACAGCCGCTCTCTATCGTCGATATAGCGGCGAATGCGGTGCTGCATAATGTTGAAGGCGCGGGTGGCCGCCACGATTTCCGACGCCCCTTCCTCTTTGAGCGAAGGCTGGTCGATATCCTTGCCCAGATTGACCGCCGCCTTGGCGAGACGGCGCAGCGGGCGGGTTTGCCAGCGCACCAGCATAAAGGTGAAGAAGCAGAGGAACACCGTCATCAGGGCGATGAAACGCACCTGGTTGCTTGGCATCACGGTATCGTCGAGGGTCATGTAGGGGGCAGGCAGCAGTGCCGCCAGATAGAGCCACTCCCCCTTTTCAATCTCGATCTGGGTCACCAGTACCGGTGGATTGAGCGGCTCCAGCGACAGGGTGTAGCGGGCCCAGGAGGAGGGGAGATCCGCCAGCAAGGTGTCGTTGTTGAAGACGTGGAGGTCATCGGGTCGCGAGAAGTCCACCTTGATCGCCATGGCGTCGGAGAGCTTGCGGGTCAGCACTCCCTGCACCTCTTCCAGCACCTGCGTCTTGCGTTCGCTGTCGGGGATGGCGTTGATGTGGATCTCTTCCTCGTTGAGCGAGACGAAGAAGCGGCTGCCCCCCATGTTGCGCAGCTGGTCCAGCGCGATATGGCGATACTGCAGTGGCAGGGATTTGAAGAAGTTGACGGTGGAAGCGGCAGACATGGCGAGGTTGCGGGTGGTGCTGAGCATCCCCTCCAGTTCCCGCTTCTGGATCTGCTGCATCCAGATACCGGTCAGAATGGTCTGGGAGAGCAGGATGGCCAGCAACAGCAGCAGGATCATCCGTGACAACAGGGAGCGGGGCACCAGTGCCCCCCAGGACCACTTGTTGCTCATGGCAGCTCGTGCACCTCGGCAATCAGCATGTAGCCACTGCCGCGAATGGTCTTGATGATGCGCGGGCTCTTGCCGTTGTCGCCCAGCTTCTGGCGCAGACGGCTGATCTGTACGTCGATGCCGCGCTCCATCGGCAGGCTTTCGCGGCCGCGGGTGGCATCCGAGATGGTGTCCCGATCCAGCACCACGCCGGGCTGTTGCAGGAACATGCCGAGCAGCATGGCGTCGCTGCCGGAGAGATCCAGCAGGCTGCCATCATCATGGGTCAGCTGGTGGCTCAGGGTATCGAGGGTCCACTCGGCAAAACGCAGGCGGCGGCTCGGCTCTTTCTCTTTTTCCGGCTGGCGGAATTCGGCGCGGCGCAGCAGTGCCTTGATGCGGGCCTGCAGTTCGCGGGGGCTGAACGGCTTGGCGATATAGTCGTCGGCGCCCAGTTCCAGACCGATCACCCGATCCGCTTCGTCGGAGGCGGCGGTCAGCATGATGATGGGCACCTGGGAGTCACGACGGATCTGCTGGCAGAGGGTAAAACCGTCCTCGCCGGGCATCATGATGTCCAGAATAATCAGGTCCGGGCTGTGCTGGGCGAGTTGCTGACGCATCTCGTTGCCCTCCGCCGCCGTCAATACCTGAAAGCCCGCCCGGGTCAGGTACTCATTGAGCAGCTCGCGGATCTCTTGGTCGTCATCGACGATCAGCAGTTGTTTGCTCATTGACATATGTATGTGCATCCACCCATTTTTTTGTGCAGATTGAACCTGTCGGGGGAGTAAAAAGCAAGCAAGCCCCCTATCTAATGTGAGGTTTAAGGCAATAACAGCCTATTGATAAGATTAAAACGAAAAAAGGCCGACCCAAACGGGACGGCCAACAGACAGCTTCTGACCACTGACGAGCACCCCGTGTGGCGATCGTCACAGACTTGAAAAGGGGCCAGTCAGACTGGCCCCGAAAAGGGACAACTCTCAGTAGTGCATCCCGTCGATCCGGCTGGTTATCACACCCGTTCAAACACGGTGGCGATGCCCTGACCCAGACCGATACACATGGTGGCAACCCCCAGGGTGGCATCCTTCTCCTCCATCAGATTGATGAGGGTGGTGGAGATGCGGGCACCGGAGCAGCCGAGCGGGTGGCCCAGCGCAATGGCGCCGCCGTTCAGGTTCACCTTCTCGTCCACCTGATCCTGCAGACCCAGATCCTTCACGCAGGGCAGGGACTGGGCGGCAAACGCCTCGTTCAGCTCGAACAGGTCGATATCACCGACAGTCAGACCGGCACGCTTGAGCGCCTTCTGGGTGGCCGGTACCGGGCCGTAACCCATGATGGCGGCGTCACAGCCGGCAATGGCCATGGCACGTACCCTGGCGCGCGGCGTGAGGCCGAGGGCCTTGGCACGATCCGCGCTCATCACCAGCATGGCGGCGGCGCCATCGGACAGGGCCGAGGAGCTGCCGGCGGTGACGGTGCCGTTGACCGGATCAAACACCGGGCGCAGCTGGCTCAGGGTTTCGACCGTGGTCTCCGAGCGGATCACCTCGTCGTAGTCGTAGAAGAAGCGCGCGCCGCTGGCGTCATGGCCTTCCAGCCCGACGATCTCCTTGGCAAAACGCCCTTCCACGGTGGCCGCGTGGGCGCGACGGTGGGAGCGGGCGGCAAACTCGTCCTGCTGCTGGCGGCTGATGCCGTGCAGCTTGCCGAGCATCTCGGCGGTCAGCCCCATCATGCCGGAGGCTTTTGCCACCGACTTGGCCATGCCGGGGTGGAAGTCGACGCCGTGGCTCATCGGTACGTGACCCATGTGCTCGACGCCGCCGATGATGAAGATATCCCCGTCACCCACCTGAATGGCACGAGAGGCATCATGCAGCGCCTGCATACTGGAGCCGCACAGGCGGTTGACGGTAACCGCCCCCACCTGCTTGGGAATACCGGCCAGCAGCGCTGCGTTGCGGGCGATGTTGAAGCCCTGCTCCAGGGTCTGCTGCACGCAGCCCCAGTAGATATCCTCGATCTCGTTCGGGTCGAGGTTGGGGTTGCGCAGCAGGATGGATTTCATCAGGTGCGCGGACAGATCTTCTGCACGCACGTTGCGGAAGGCGCCGCCCTTGGACCGGCCCATCGGGGTCCGGATACAGTCGACAATGACTACGTCTTTCATGAATGGATCTCCTTTCCGCAATCAGTAGAAGGTTTTGCCCTGGGCGGCCATCTCGCGCAGCTTGTCGCTGACGCGGTAGAGCGGGCCCAAGTCGGCATACTGGTCGGCCATGGCCACGTAGCGATCCAGACCGATAGTGTCCAGATAGCGGAACACGCCGCCGCGGAAGGGAGGGAAGCCCAGACCGTAGACCAGTGCGATGTCGGCTTCGGCTGGCGTGGCGACAATGCCCTCTTCCAGACAGAGCACCACCTCGTTGATCATCGGGATCATCATGCGAGCGATGATGGCGTCCTTGTCGAAATCCTGTTTCGGCTTGGCGATGGGGGCCAGCAGCTCGTAAGCAGTGGCATCGGCCACCTTCTTCGGCTTGCCCTTCTTGTCCTGCTCGTAGGCGTAGAAGCCCTTGCCGTTCTTCTGACCGAAGCGGTTCACTTCGTACATCACGTCGATGGCGGTGCGACCTTCCTTGCTCATGCGTGCCGGGAAGCCCTGCGCCATCACGTCACCGGCATGGTGACCGGTGTCGATACCGACTACATCCAGCAGGTAAGCGGGGCCCATGGGCCAGCCGAACTCTTTCTCCATCACCTTGTCGACGGCGGCGAAGTCGGCGCCATCGGCGACCAGCTTGTTGAAGCCGAAGAAGTAGGGGAACAGCACCCGGTTGACGAAGAAGCCCGGGCAATCGTTGACCACCACAGGGGACTTGCCCATGGCGGCGGCATAGGCCACCACACGGTTGATGGTTTCATCGGATGTCTGCTCGCCGCGGATGATTTCCACCAATGGCATGCGGTGCACCGGGTTGAAGAAGTGCATGCCGCAGAAGTTCTGCGGGCGCTTCAGCCCCTTGGCCAGCAGGGAGATGGGAATGGTGGAGGTGTTGCTGGCGAGCACGGCGTCTTCGCCAATGATTCCTTCCACTTCGCCCAGTACGGCGGCTTTCACTTTCGGGTTCTCGACCACGGCTTCGACCACCACATCCACGTGCTTGACGTTGTCATAGCTGAGGGTCGGAGTGATGGCGGAGAGCACCTGGCCCATCTTGATGCCATCGATGCGGCCCTTCTCGAGCTGGCCATTGAGCAGCTTGGTGGCTTCGCCCATGCCAAGTGCCAGCGCCTTCTCGTTGATATCCTTCATCACCGCCGGAATGCCCTTGCTGGCAGACTGGTAGGCGATGCCGCCGCCCATGATGCCGGCACCCAGTACGGCGGCGTGGCCAGTGGCCTTGCTTGCCTGCTTGGCCGCCTTCTTGGCCAGCGCCTTGATGTGCTGATCGTTGAGGAAGATACCGACCAGTGCCTTGGCCACGTCGGTCTTGGCCAGCTTGATGAAGCCCTGCGCCTCGGCCACCAGAGCCTCGTCACGGCCCATACCTGCGGCGGCCTCGACGGTTTTCACCGCAGTCATCGGTGCCGGATAGTGTTTGCCCGCCACGGCGGCAACCATGCCGGCGGCGGTGGTGAAGCTCATCATGGCTTCCAGTTTGGAGAGGCGCAGCGGCGCTTTTTTGGCGGCGCGACGGCTCTGCCAGTCCAGCTTGCCCGCTATGGCGTCCTTGATCATCTGCAGCGCAGCGCTCTGCAGCGCCTCGGGGGCGACCACGGCATCGATGGCTCCCACCTTGAGGGCGTCATCTGCACGGTAATCCTTGCCGGTGGTGATCCACTCCAGCGCGTTGTCAGCGCCGATCACCCGCGGCAGACGGACAGTGCCGCCAAAGCCCGGCATGATGCCGAGTTTGGTTTCGGGCAAGCCAATCTTGGCGCTGGTGTCAGCCAGACGGAAGTCGGTGGAGAGAATGGTCTCGCAGCCGCCGCCCAGAGCGTGGCCCTTGATGGCAGAGAGGGTCGGAACCGGCAGATCTTCGATGGCATTGAAGATGTCGTTGGCCTTTTTCAGCCAGCCGAGCAGATCGTCTTGCGGCAGATCGAACAGTTCCAGGAATTCGGTAATGTCGGCACCGACGATAAAGGCGTCTTTGCCGGAAGTGAGGATCAGACCTTTTAGTTCACGTTCTTGTTGTAATGCGGCGATCGCTTCGCTCAGGGAGAGCAGGGTAGCGCGATCCAGCTTGTTGACTGAACCCGGGGCATCAAACCTCAGCTCGGCAATGCCGTTTTCGAGGTAGCTGACCGACAGGGTTTCGCCTTGGTAGATCATGAGAGTGTCTCCTTGTTCCCACTCAGTGGGGAGTGGTGCTCCTTTATCCCCAGCAGGGGGCGAGGCTCACTATTGATCCAAAAGGAGACATTTTCAACACCTATTTAAAACATTTGTTTAACAGTTATCGAGTAAAAGCTCCTCATCACAAAACGGGCAAAAGAGAGGCGCCTTGCGGCGCCTCAGATGAATGTGAGTTTGTTATCAACTGGCCAGTTCCGGCCGGTTGCGATACTGGTTCAGCACCTCGGGATCGGCGAGGGCATGGGTATTGTTGACCGGCCGGTTGTGTACCACTTCGCGCACCGCCAGTTCGACAATCTTGCCGGACTTGGTGCGGGGGATGGCATCCACCTGCAGGATGCGGGCCGGTACATGGCGGGCGGTGCAGTGCTGTTTTATCTGCTGGCGGATCCGCTCGCGCAGCGGCTCGTCCAGCTTGCAGCCCGCCTTGAGCTTGACGAACAGCACCACCCGCTCGTCCTGCTGCCACTGCTGGCCGATGACGATGCTCTCCTCCACTTCGTCCAGCTGCTCGACATAGCGGTAGATCTCGCTGGTGCCGATGCGCACGCCGCCCGGGTTGAGGGTGGCGTCGGAGCGGCCGTAGAACAGAATGCCGCCGGTCGGGGTCAGCTCGATCCAGTCGCCGTGACACCAGATGTTGTCGAACCGCTCGAAGTAGGCGGCGTGGTACTTGTCGCCGTTCTCGTCACCCCAGAAGTAGATGGGCTGGGCCGGGAACGGCTTGGTGCAGACCAGCTCGCCCTTCTCCCCCTGCACCGGCTGACCCGCTTCGTTGAATACCTGCACCGCGAGGCCGAGGCCACGCCCTTGGCTCTCGCCGCGATAGACTGGGCTGAGTGGATTGCCGATGACGAAGCAGGAGCAGATGTCGGTGCCGCCTGAGATGGAGCTCAGTTGTACATCTGTTTTGATCTGTTGATAGACGTAGTCAAACCCCTCCGGCGACAACACAGATCCGGTGCTGCAGATCAGCCGCAAGTGTGGCAAGTCATGAGTGTTGACGGGGGCATAGCCTTGTTTGTGCAACGCATCGAGATACTTGGCCGAGGTGCCGAACAGGACGACCTCTTCGTCGCGGGCGAGATCCCACAGCACGTTGCCATCCGGGTAAAATGGCGATCCGTCATAGAGCACCAGGGTGGCGCCGGAGGCGAGCGCGCTTACCAGCCAGTTCCACATCATCCAGCCGCAGGTGGTGAAGTAGAAGATCCGCTCCCCCGGTTTGATGTCGCAGTGCAGCTGGTGTTCTTTCAGGTGTTGCAGCAGGGTGCCGCCGATGCCGTGCACGATGCACTTGGGTTTGCCGGTGGTGCCGGATGAATAGAGGATATAGAGCGGGTCATTGAAGGCCATCGGCTCGAACTGGAGGCTGGCGTCCGGCTGGCTCGCCAGCACTTGCTGCCAGTCGTGACCAAGCTGCAGCGGGTTGCCGAGCAGGGGGATCATCACCGTCTGCTCTATGCTGCCGATCTGGCTGACGACCCCTGCCACTTTGTCCTGAATGTCGATAGCTTTGCCGTTGTAGCGATAGCCATCCACCGCAAACAGCACCCGCGGCCGGGTCTGGCCGAAGCGCTCCACCACACTGGCCTCGCCAAAGTCGGGGCTGGTGGAAGTCCAGATCGCCCCGAGACTGGTGGTTGCCAGCATGGCAACCACAGTTTCCGGAATATTGGGCAGGTAGCCGGCGACCACATCGCCACGACCAATCCCCTGATGACGCAGCCACTGCGCCAGCCGGGCAACCTGTTCCCCCAGTTCACCCCAACTCAGAGTGCGACTTGGGCTACCTTCGATGCGGGAGATGATAGCCGGGCTCTCGTCCTGACGGCGCAGCAGGTTTTCGGCGAAGTTGAGGCGGCTGTCGGGGAACCAGCGGGTGCGCTGCATATCCTGACGGTTCTCCGCCACTATGTTGCCGAGCTCCCCCTTGACGCCGCAGTGTTGCCATACCAGCGGCCAGAAACGGGTGGTCTTCTCCACCGACCATTGATAAAGCTGCGGGTAGTTCTGCAACTGCAAGCCGTGGAAACGGTTCACCTCCGCCATAAAACGGTAGAGGTTGGATTGCTGCATCCCGAGCGGATCCGGTTGCCACAGGCAGAGGTTGTCCATGAGTAATCCCTGACTTCATGTATCTACCGGCAGTGTATTGAATTGTTTTTGATTTGTTAATGATTGGTTTTGTGTTGATAACAAACACGTTTGTAACGTATGCGTTACCTCACGAAGCGGCAGCTTGACGGGTCGAGCCGCCAAGCGCTTGATGTTATGCTGCAATCACATTCACCTCGGAGCAGGACGCCATGAGCAGCTACAGCCAACTTTTTGCCCAGCACCTCGATACCTTGCAGCAGCGCACCCGCGACATTCTGCAACAACAGGGGCTCAGCGGACTGGCCATCCACTCCGGCCAGACCCACCGTATCTTCCTCGATGATCAGGATTACCCGTTCAAGGTAAACCCGCACTTCAAGGCCTGGTTGCCGGTGCTGGACAATCCCCACTGCTGGCTGCTGGTGGACGGGGTGAACAAACCGGTATTGCTGTTCTACCGCCCGGTGGATTTCTGGCACAAGGTAGCGGATCTGCCCAATGCCTTCTGGGTCGAGTTCTTCGATATCCGTTTCCTGACCCGGCCGGAACAGGTGGCCGACCATCTGCCTGCCAACAAGCAGGAGTGGGCCTATCTGGGCGGTCATCTGGAAGTGGCCGAGCTGCTGGGACTGACCCAGCCCAATCCCGAGGCGGTGCTCAACTACCTGCACTATCACCGTGCTTACAAGACCCCCTACGAGCTGGAGTGTTTGCGTGAGGCGAACCGGATCGGGGTTCGCGGCCATATCGCCGCCAAGGACTCTTTTATGGCGGGGGCGAGCGAGTTCGAGATCAATCTGGCTTACATGAAGGCGGTCGGGCAGGGAGCCAATGAGGCGCCCTACGGCAATATCGTCGCCATCAACCGCAATGCGGCCATCCTTCACTACACCCATTTGTCCGCCTTGCGGGTGCCGGATGCGGAGCGCCACTCCTTCCTGATCGATGCGGGCGTCGATTTCCACGGTTATGCCTCCGACATCACCCGTACCTGGGCGTGGCGCCGCGGCGAGTTTGCCGATCTGATTGCAGCCCTCGACGAGCAGCAGCAGGAGATCATCAAGGAGATCAAGCCGGGTCGCCGCTACAGCGAGCTGCACCTGCAGATGCACCACAAGCTGGCGCGCCTGCTGCAAGCGACCGAGTTGGTGGATATGTCGGTGGACGAGATGATCAACACCGGGGTGACCAATGTCTTCTTCCCCCACGGCCTCGGCCACTTCCTCGGTTTGCAGGTACACGATGCGGGCGGTTTCATGCAGGATGAGCGCGGCACCCACCTAGCGGCGCCCGAGCTGTTCCCCTATCTGCGCTGCACCCGGGTGATGGAGGTGGGTCAGGTGTTCACCATCGAGCCGGGACTCTACTTCATCGACAGCCTGCTGGAGCCGCTGCGTCAGGGCGAACAGGGCAAACGGGTCAACTGGAACAAGGTGGAGGCGCTGCGTCCGTTCGGCGGCATCCGCATCGAAGACAACATAGTGCTGCACGCCAACGGGGTGGAGAACATGACCAGACAAGCAGGGCTCTGATGACGGCTGCGTACTCCATTCCGGCTGCCCCGCTGGAGTTGACCGAAGAGATAAAGAAGAGTCGCTTCATTACCCTGATCGCCCACACCCCGACCGTCGAGGCGGCCAAGGGGTGGGTCAACGAGATCAAGCGCCAACATCCGGCCGCTCGCCACCACTGCTGGGCCTTTGTGGCTGGTGCGCCGCAAGATAGTCAGGTTTATGGCTTCAGCGATGACGGCGAACCTTCCGGTACTGCGGGCAAGCCGATCCTGGCCCAGTTGATGGGCTCGGGGCTCGGTGAAATCTGCGCCGTGGTGGTGCGTTACTACGGCGGCATCCAGCTTGGCACCGGTGGACTGGTCAAAGCCTATGGGGGCGGCGTCGGTGCCGCCCTCAAGCAACTGCCCACCCTGCTCAAGGTGCCGCGCACTCCCTCTCTCATTCACTGCGATTACGGTGACATGGGGACTGTCGAGTCGCTGATCAGCAGCCATAATGGCGAATTGCTGGCGGCCGATTACGGTCAGCAGGTCACCTTGCAGGTGGCGTGGGAGTCCTCAGTTTGGGCTCAGGTGGACCGTGAATTGACCGACCGGACTCATGGGCGGGTATCCCTCAGTCCCTTAGATGGCTAGAATCCATCGCTCTTTAATTGGGGAAAGGGAGCTGTAATGCACATTCTGAGCATTATTCGCATTGTTGGCCTACTGGTTGCGTTGTTCAGCTCGACCATGCTGTTGCCTGCACTGGTGGCCTTTGGCTATCGGGATGGTGGTGGTGCCGAGTTCGTCAGCTCTTTTCTGATCGCCCTGCTGCTCGGCGTGGTGCTCTGGTTTCCCAATCGCTATCACAAGAAGGAGATGCGCTCGAAAGAGGGCTTTCTGATTGTGGTGCTGTTCTGGACCGTGCTGGGCAGTGTGGGGGCGGTGCCCTTTATCATGAGCGACGTGCCGGATATGTCGGTCTCGGAGGCCTTCTTCGAATCTTTTTCCGGCCTGACCACCACTGGCGCAACGGTACTGACCGGGCTCGATCACCTGCCCAAGGCGTTTCTGTTCTATCGCCAGTTGCTGCAGTGGCTGGGGGGGATGGGGATCATCGTACTGGCGGTGGCCATTCTGCCACTGCTGGGTATCGGGGGCATGCAGCTCTATCGCGCCGAGATCCCGGGGCCGGTGAAGGATACCAAGGTGACGCCGCGCATCGCCGAAACGGCCAAGGCGCTCTGGTTCATCTATCTGCTGCTCACCGCACTCTGTGCGCTGGCCTACTGGCTCGCCGGGATGACGCTGTTCGATGCGGTCTGCCATTCCTTCTCGACTCTGTCGGTCGGTGGCTTCTCCACTCACGATGCCAGCATCGGTTTCTTCAACAGTCCGGTCATCAACCTGATTACCGTGGTGTTCCTGCTGCTGGCCAGCGTGAACTTTGCGCTCCACTTTACCGTTTTCTCACACCGCCCGGTGCGGCTCGGTCGCTACCTTTACGATTCTGAACTCAAGGTGTTCCTGGCCATCCAGGCGACCCTGGTGATGATCTGCTTTGTCGCCTTGCTGACCCACGGACACTACGCCACCTGGCAAGAGGCGCTCAACCACGGTCTTTTCCAGGCGGTCTCTCTGGGTACCACCACCGGCTATAGCACCACGACCTATGCCGACTGGCCCTCGTTCCTGCCCATGCTGCTGATGTTCTCAGCATTTATCGGCTGTTGTGCGGGTAGTACTGGCGGCGGCATCAAGGTGATGCGTTTTATGATCCTGTTCATGCAGGGGATGCGCGAGTTGAAGCGGTTGGTTCACCCCAGAGCCATTTATACCTTGAAGCTGGGGAATCGGGCGGTGCCCGAGCGCATCGTCGAGGCGGTGTGGGGCTACTTCGCCACCTATATTATTCTCTTCTTTATGTTCATGTTGCTTTTGCTGATGACGGGACTGAACGAAGTGACCGCATTCACCGCTGTGGCTGCGGCTTTCACCAACGTAGGCCCGGGTTTGGGAGAGGTATCAGCCAACTTCGGCAATATCTCGCCGGCGGCCCAGTGGGTACTGGTGTTGGCTATGTTGTTTGGTCGATTGGAAATTTTTACGCTTCTGGTACTGTTTACTCCTGCATTCTGGCGTAGTTGAGGTTGTTATGGACAAGATTCTGGTGCTTTATTCCTCTCGGGATGGCCAAACCCGCAAAATAGTCGATGTCATGCTGGAGCAGATGCCGGGATGCGAAGTGGTGATGCATGACCTGCATACCTTGCCGATGTGCAACCTCAGCAAGTATGCCAAGGTCTTGATCGGCGCCTCCATTCGTTATGGCAACTTCCACCCCAGCTTGTTCAGCTTTATTCACGCTCATCAGGAGCAGCTGGAGGTGGCCAATGCGGCCTTCTTCTGTGTCAACCTGACGGCCCGCAAGCCAGAGAAGCAGACGCCGCAAACCAATGCTTATATGAAGAAGTTCCTGCGCCTCTCCCCCTGGAAGCCGAAAACCCTGGGGGTGTTTGCCGGTGCGCTGCAATATTCCCGCTATAACTGGTGGCAGACGCGCATCATCCAGCTGATCATGAAGATTACCGGTGGCAGTACAGACACCAGTAAGGACATTGAATTTACCGATTGGGAAAAGGTGCGCAGCTTTGCACGCGAATTCTGGTCAAAAAGGTAGCTGTGTGATGTGAATTAAGGTTTTTTTGCCCGAAACAGCCCCGCCGATGCGGGGCTTTTGTTTAATAAAACAACGGTTAAACCTGAAAGTTGTAAAAAATGCCATTTTTTGCAGTTTTCCTCTTGTCATCCCGGCGCGGCTCCCTATAATGCGCCCCTACCAGCACGGCGGAACACGCCGGACTGATGAGCCAGCTTCATAGCGAAGTGGGCGCCGAAAGAAAAGCGAAAACAACCGCTTGACTTTCGAAGTGAGAAGCGTAATATGCGCCTCCTCAACGCGACAAGCGTGACGCTCTTTAACAATTTGAATCAAGCAATCTGTGTGGGCACTCACAGCATCGAACATCAAAAACAATTTT
>NZ_JAAKTY010000023.1:0-72135 GCF_049174875.1 Aeromonas sp. 600948 | reverse complement strand
GCGTTCAATCTGAGCCATGATCAAACTCTTCAATTTAAGTTTGGTTGCCAATTAAGGCGGCTCAATGAATTGCTGAAATAAACTGTTCGACTTCTTATTGCTAAGAAATCGTCTTGGTCACTTCATCAGACATTGAAAATCAAAAATTGTTTTTGATGCTCGATGCTGTGAGTGCCCACACAGATTGCTTGATTCAAATTGTTAAAGAGCGACGCAACAGTGTGTTGCTGCGGGAGTGGAATTCTACTCAACCGCCTTCTCGAGTCAAGCCTTATTTTCAAAGGCTTTTCGAGGTTATCGACTCGGCTGTTTGCGTTGCCGCTTGCCCTGTCGATGGAGGCGCATTATAGGGAGCCGATTCTTTCTGGCAAGGGTAATTTGCATATTTTTTTGATAAGACCGCACAACCGTTCAAACAACAAACAACAAGAAGAAAATTCGAGCTAAATCACACATTATGGAGGCAGATGACAGGCAAGCCTCTTCTTAACTCATATAAGCCATTTCCGATTGTTGACGCGCCAGCCAAAGCTCCTCCATCTCCAGCAAAGTTTGATAGATTTTCTCCGCCTGTTCTGGCCGGCTGAACAGATAGCCCTGTCCATACAAGTGGATATCGGTCAGGGATCGCAGTACATCAAGCTGGGCCTGAGTCTCAATCCCTTCACAAACCAGACTCTTGCCCAACATGGATCCCATCCGGCAAATATTGGCGACCAGCTCGGATGCCTCCATGGAAGTATCAATGCCCTGTATGAAGGAGCGGTCAATCTTCACCTTGCTCACAGGTAGCTTTTGCAGATAACTCAAAGATGAATAACCAGTCCCAAAATCGTCTAATGCCAGCAACACACCCTGTTGATTGAGATCCTGCATCAGTTGCAGCGAATTCTTCACTTCGCGCATGGTGGTATCTTCAGTGACCTCCAAAACCAGACTGCTGGCTGGCAGGTGGTGCTCCATCAATGCCTTGGCCACCAATTTGAGCAAATTGCGCTGGTACATGCCCGGCGAGACATTCACGCACATCTGCAGGTCGACCATACCCAACTGATGCCACTGATAAAGCTGCTCGCAAGCGGTGTTCAACACCCAGCCACCCAGACGCTCTGCAAGCTGGAACTCCTCAGCCACCATGATCACTTCGTTTGGCGGAATAAAGCCCAGCTCCGGATGCCGCCAGCGCAGCAGTGCCTCGACAGCTTCACAACGACCACTCTCGAGATTGACGATGGGTTGGTAATAGAGTTCCAACGCATTGTGTTCCAGCGCCATGATCATGTCCGAGGCCAAATGCTTGCGCCGCGCCGTCTCGTTGAGCAAGGAGTTATCGTAAATCACATAGGGGACATGGGTCTTGCGGCTATGGAACAGAGCCTGTTCCGCACGACTCAATAACTCCTGTGTTTTATCGCTGTCCATCGGATAGAAGGCAATCCCGATCCCCACCTCGAGCCGGAAGGGATAGTTATCATAGACGATATCTTGCTTCAGAACGTGCAGCAGTCGCGCTACCAGCTCCCTGACCTGACGCAGATCGCTGCTACCACGCTGGATAATGGCAAATTGATCGCCACCCAACCGACCACTCCACTCCCCTTCTTCACAGAGCAATCTGATCCGTCTGGCCAATTCACTGAGCAAAAAATCGCCCGCGTCATAACCAAACTTGCTGTTGATATCTCTGAAGTCGTTGATATCGACCAATACCAATCCGAAAGGCACCTCCTGAGTGGCACAGAGCTCCATCCGTTCCAGCAATGCCACCCGATTGGAGAGACCCGTCAACGGGTCACGCCTTGCTGCCCTAAAGTGACGTCGAGCTTCATATACAAGAAGCGAGCTAAGGAGTAAAACCGAGATAACCAACCCAGACACCATCAACAGCAGAGCATTACGCAATTGACCAAAATGGCGATCATTCTCTGAGTAGATGTTGATGTTCTTCTGCATAACGGAAGCTAGTGCATAGGATAAAGGCTCCTGCAAGGGGGCTAGGCGCATCATTATTTGCTGGTAGACAGAGTCTCCGCTCTGCAGCTTGGTAATGACAGGCTCTATATCGCGAATGTTGTTTTCAATCAGTTGCACCAAGCGCAAGGTTTTCTGCTTATCCTGCATGCTTTTACGCAACTGACCGCTCAACAGGATGGGGGTTCTGCTCCAAAGAATGTCATAGCGCAACATCAGGTCATTGTGCTCTATTCCACCATAATGGTAGACCTCTACAGCACTGAGGAAACGCCCCAACTCGAGCTGCAGCTGCATCAGCGCCCAGGAGACATCATAGGTATATTTCTCCATCGCTCTGGTCGCATTCTGGAGCTGAACCAGACAATAAAGGGTGCTCCCGGTAAACGACAGGATGGATACATACAGAATGACGAGCAGTGGCCACGCCCTAGTCTTTCCTTTCACCCCGTGCTCCCGTGACTCTTTTATCAGTGTTGAATATCTATCAGATCCAGCTGCCAAATCATCATGTCGGTATATTCAGAGCGCTTCAGCTCCGGATATTGATCAAGAGGCAACATAAACCAGAGCGGCCCCTTGTCACGGACCCTCATGGCTACCCCGTCATCTTCCCAAGCAAGAATAGGGTTATACTTGGCAACTTTGTCCCAATTGATGCGGATCTGGAAACTGTTCAATGCTGTCAGGGTTATGCTCTTGCCATTAGCCCCCACTGCGGCCAGCACATCCGCCACCTTGGGCCCTCTGTACTTGTGAGGTTTATCAACCCAAGGGTTGCTGGTGACTATCTCATATTGCGGCAACGCCTGCAGCGTGGCCAAGTCAAAAAGCACTTTGCCGTCCACCTCATCTGGGGAGCTGATATTGCCGCTTACTTTCAAGATCACAGGCCCCTTGAGGGCCTCGGCAGCCACAAGCGGCATGGCAATCAATGCAAACAGCAGAGTTATCCATCCAAGCACCTTCATCTTTCCCCCTTACACTTTTCTGCTATCAACAGACTCAGTTTAGTCAGATATAAAAAAACGGCCCGCCAAGGCGAGCCGTTTCTCAAACAGAGCCGGGATGATGATTACATCATGCCCATGCCACCCATGCCACCCATATCAGGCATGGCTGGAGCATCTTTCTTCGGCAGCTCGGTCACCATGCACTCGGTGGTGATCATAAGGCCGGCGATAGAAGAGGCGAACTGCAGGGCAGAGCGGGTGACCTTGGTCGGATCCAGGATACCCATGGTCAGCATGTCGCCATACTGCTCGGTGTAAGCGTTGTAACCGAAGTTGCCTTCACCATTCTTCACCGCGTTGGCGATGACGGAAGCTTCTTCACCGGCGTTGATGACGATTTGACGCAGCGGGGCTTCCATGGCTCGCAGGGCAACCTTGATACCGACGTTCTGGTCTTCGTTGTCACCGCGCAGACCCGCCAGTTTGGCAGCAACGCGAACCAGCGCAACACCACCACCGGCAACCACGCCTTCTTCAACAGCGGCGCGGGTAGCGTGCAGGGCATCTTCAACGCGTGCTTTCTTCTCTTTCATCTCGACTTCGGTGGCTGCGCCAACCTTGATCACGGCAACACCGCCAGCCAGCTTGGCTACGCGCTCTTGCAGCTTCTCACGATCGTAGTCGGAAGAGGTCTCTTCGATCTGCTGACGGATCTGGGCAACACGGCCTTCGATCACACCGGCATCACCCACGCCATCGATGATGGTGGTGTTCTCTTTGGTGATGACGATGCGCTTGGCACGACCCAGATCTTCCAGAGTCGCTTTTTCCAACTCCATGCCAACTTCTTCGGAGATGACGGTACCGCCAGTCAGTACAGCGATATCCTGCAGCATGGCCTTGCGACGGTCACCGAAGCCAGGCGCCTTGACGGCAGCCACTTTGACGATACCGCGCATGGTGTTAACCACCAGAGTCGCCAGGGCTTCGCCTTCTACGTCTTCAGCAACAATCAGCAGCGGCTTGCCAGCTTTGGCAACGCCTTCCAGCACCGGCAGCATTTCGCGGATGTTGGAGACTTTCTTGTCAACCAGCAGGATGAACGGGTCGTCCAGTTCAACAGAACCGGTCTCTTGCTTGTTGATGAAGTAGGGGGACAGGTAGCCGCGGTCGAACTGCATACCTTCAACAACTGCCAGCTCATCTTCCAGACCCTGACCATCTTCAACGGTGATGACGCCATCGCGACCCACTTTGTCCATGGCTTCGGCAATCAGCTTGCCCACTTTCTCGTCGGAGTTGGCGGAGATGGTGCCCACCTGAGCAATGGCATTGCTGTCAGCGCACGGCTGGGACAGCGCTTGCAGCTCGGCAACAGCAGCCACAACGGCCTTGTCGATACCGCGCTTCAGATCCATCGGGTTCATACCGGCGGCAACGGCTTTCAGACCTTCGTTGACGATAGCCTGAGCCAGAACGGTTGCAGTAGTGGTACCGTCACCGGCGGCATCGTTCGCCTTGGAAGCCACTTCCTTGACCATCTGGGCGCCCATGTTCTGGAACTTGTCTTCCAGCTCAATTTCGCGCGCAACAGAAACACCATCTTTAGTGATGGTCGGGGCGCCGAAGGACTTGTCCAGCACCACGTTGCGGCCTTTCGGGCCCAGAGTCACCTTGACGGCATCAGCCAGGATGTTTACGCCTTCCAGCATCTTGATGCGGGCTTCGTTACCAAACTTAACGTCTTTAGCTGCCATTTTTCTTCAATCCTTAAATCAATTCGGGGAAAAGGAGGATGGATTACTCTTCGACAATCGCCAGGATGTCGGTTTCGGAAAGGATCAGGACGTCCTGACCATCCAGCTTCTCGGTTTTCACACCGTAGCCTTCGTTGAAGATAACCTTGTCACCAACCTTCACGGCCAGCGCTTTGACTTCGCCATTATCCAGAATGCGACCAGTCCCCACGGCAAGCACTTCACCACGGGTGGACTTCTGGGCCGCAGTACCAGTCAAGACGATACCGCCGGCAGATTTGGCTTCAGCTTCGATGCGCTTGATGATGACGCGGTCGTGCAGTGGACGAATTTTCATCGATAACTCTCCCAAAATGAGTCTCATTGTTGCTTTGAGGAATGGCCGTTCCAGGCCAAATTAGATATGTCCCTGATGTGGGGCAGAGTTGCTAACCCTTCAAGGGCAAATACAAAAAAAATTTTTTCACGTACTATAAACATCTTCGATGGTTCAGCCATGTCCGCACTCTGGAGCAAGGTCGGTTCAAGCCGCCCGGTTTCCATGCCAGAACCTTCAAAGCCAGCTGTAGAGACGAGCCCTTGACCCGCACCAACCCCATGCTGACAGCCCCTATTCCGGTCGTACTGCGCCAGATGACGGGCCCCATGATCTTCGGCATCATCGCCATTCTGGCCTTCAATCTGGTCGATACCTTTTTTATCGGTATGCTGGGCACCGAAGCTCTGGCCGCCATCAGTTTTACCTTTCCTGTCACTTTTGTGGTTACCTCGCTGGCGATGGGATTGGGCGCCGGATTGTCAGCGGTGATCGGTCATACCCTGGGGCAGGGCAAACACGATGAGGCGGCCCATCTCGCCACCGACAGCCTGTTTCTGGCGGTGATCATGGTAGCCCTGCTCTCCGCGGGGGGGGCTCTCACCATCAAACCCCTGTTTACTCTGCTGGGGGCCAGTGCCGAGCTTATCTCCCTCATCCATGACTACATGCTGACCTGGTATCTCACCGTCCCCATGCTGGTGCTGCCCATGGTGGGCAATGCCGCTATCCGGGCGACCGGCGATACCAAAACCCCCAGTCTGGTGATGGCCATAGCCGGGCTGGTCAACGGGGTACTGGATCCTCTGTTGATCTTCGGTATCGGCCCCTTTCCCGAATGGGGGATCCGCGGGGCAGCCATCGCCACCTCTATCTCCTGGTTGATGGCGATGCTGGTCAGCCTCTATATCCTGCGTCATCGGGAGGGCTTGCTGCTGTGGCGCCTCTCGCCGCGGGCCCGGTTGCTAACCCACTGGCGGGCGCTGCTCCATGTCGCCGTCCCCGCCTCTTTTACCAATATGCTCAACCCCCTGGCCAATGCAGTGCTGATGACGATCTTTGCAGGACTGGGTACCGAGGTGGTGGCCGCTTACGGCGCCGCATCGCGGGTCGAGGCGCTGCTGCTGATTGTGATGATGGCCCTCGCCTCCGTACTGGCCCCCTTCATCTCGCAAAACTGTGGCGCCGGCAATCCGGCCCGCGCCAAAGCTGCACTGCAGAGCTGCATGAGTTTTGCGTTGCTTTTCCAGCTCGCCATCTATGGCCTGACCTGGCTACTGGCGCCACTCATCGCCAATCTGTTCAGCGATCATCCACAGGTCATCCGCCTGATTATTCTCTATCTGCATCTAGTGCCGATCGGTTACGGATTTCAGGGCATGGTGATGCTGCTGGCCTCGGCACTCAATGGCGTGCGGGCATCCAGTATTTCGTTCTTGTTCAACGGATTGCGACTGTTTGGTTTTCTGTTGCCAGGATCCTGGCTGGGGGCAAAGCTGGGGGGAGAACAGGGGATATATCTGGGGATCTTGCTGGCCAATCTGGCGGCGGGCACCCTCGCATGGTGGTATGCCCGACACCGCTTCGAGGCGTTGTGCCATCAGGGTAAACCCTGATTCAGTCACTCACCTCGGGTTTTCGTTTCGTCGATTACTCTTTACGCTCACTCTTTGCGCTCAAATTCGCCTTCGATGGTGGTGCCGCCCTGCTTGGCGTTCCCCAGATGATCATCGGACGGTGCGTTGCCAAACGGCGATTGAGTACGCTGGAAACCGCCCATCTGCATCCGGAACTGGCTGCTGCCGATCAGCTTGTCAGCCAGTTTGTTGCGCAGCCAGGGTTGCAGCAACAGCACACCGAAAATGTCGGTCACGAAACCCGGGATAATCAGCAGCAGGCCCGCCAACGCCAGCATCATGCCCCCCATCACCTCGCGGCCCGGCATCTCGCCCATCTGCATCTTTTGCTGGGCGCTGAACAGGGTCTTGATCCCTTCACTGCGCACCAGCGAGGAGCCCAATACCGCAGTCAGTATGAGCAAGCCGACAGTCGGCAGCGCCCCGATTACCGAGCCGACCTCGATCATCACGGTGAGCTCCAGCACAACCAGACCCACCAACAACAAAAACAACTTGCCCATATCCACTCCAGCACCGGTAAATTGAGAAAAAGTGGCGCCCATCCAACGATGGTCAGAGGCGATTTTGCCGCCCCGTCATCACCACTTTCTGCCCTGAATAAATGGGGGCCGTCCCCCCTTTTTCAAGTTGGTCAACTGACTCCTACGTCATCAGCAATCTAAAAAACCAGCAAAAAGTCACAAAAACATATAAAAATCATCACGATAAAAACTTCATAACATATGTGTACTTTCCTCAAAGTAATTTGAAAATGTCGCAAATTTAGTGATCCACCTCTAATAACCGATACCTCAATTGGAGTAGTATATTGATTAGTTTTTCGGGAGGTCACTCTCCCTACCGCCCCACTCGATGTGTGGTGCTTCAGGATGAGCTGTGCGCAAGGAACTCGCGACCACTCGGTGAGGATTTTTCCATTTATCTGATTTCTGAGGCATTACAATGAGCGACATCAAGAACGTCCGCATTGAAGAAGACCTGCTGGGCACCAAAGAAGTTTCCAATGATCTCTACTACGGTGTGCACACCCTGCGCGCTGTCGAGAACTTCAAGATCAGCTCTCAGAAGATTTCTGACGTTCCGGAATTTGTCCGCGGTATGGTGCTGACCAAGAAAGCTGCTGCACTGGCAAACGGCGAGCTCGGTACCATCCGTCCTGAAATTGCTGACAAGATCGTAGAAGCCTGCGACCTGATGCTGAACACCGGCAAATGCTTCGACCAGTTCCCGGTCGACGTTTACCAGGGAGGTGCCGGCACCTCCGTCAACATGAACACTAACGAAGTACTGGCCAACATCGCCTTGGAAATCATGGGTCTGGAGAAAGGCCGTTACGACGTCATCAACCCGAACGACCACGTCAACAAGTGCCAGTCCACCAACGATGCCTACCCGACCGGTTTCCGCGTTGCTGTGGTCAACAGCACTGACGTGACTCTGCATGCTCTGGAAGCACTGATTGCCGCTTTTGATGCCAAAGCAGAAGAATTCAAGAAGATCCTGAAGATGGGCCGTACCCAACTGCAAGATGCGGTTCCGATGACCCTGGGTCAGGAGTTCCACGCATTCGCCGTGACCCTGCGTGAAGAGATCAAGTCCATCAAGCGTTGCCAGGAGCTGCTGCTGGAAGTGAACCTGGGCGCGACCGCCATCGGTACCGGTCTGAACACTCCGCCCGAGTACTCTGCACTGGCCATCAAGCGTCTGGCCGAGATCACCGGTCGTGCCTATGTACCGGCAGAAGATCTGATCGAAGCGACCTCCGACTGTGGCGCCTACGTCATGCTGCACGGCGCCATCAAGCGTCTGGCCATGAAGCTGTCCAAGATCTGTAATGACCTGCGTCTGCTCTCCTCCGGCCCGCGCACCGCACTGAAAGAGATCAACCTGCCGGAAATGCAGGCGGGCTCCTCCATCATGCCGGCCAAGGTCAACCCGGTTATCCCGGAAGTGGTCAACCAATCCTGCTTCAAGGTATTCGGTAACGACATCACCATCACCTTCGCCGCCGAAGCCGGTCAGCTGCAGCTGAACGTCATGGAGCCGGTGATTGGTCAGGCGATGTTCGAATCACTGAGCCTGATGGAAAAAGCCTGTATTTCCCTGCGCGAGAAGTGCGTGGAAGGTATCACCGCCAACCCGGAAATCTGCATGAATCACGTGCTGAACTCCATCGGTATCGTGACCTACCTGAACCCCTTCATCGGCCACCACGAAGGGGATATCGTCGGCAAGATCTGTGCCCAGACCGGCAAGAACGTCCGCGAAGTCGTTCTTGAGCGCGGCCTGCTGAGCGCCGAGCAGCTGGACGAGATCCTCTCCATCGAGAACCTGATGAACCCGCAATACAAAGCCAAGCGTTTCACCCGCGAAGCTGCCGTATAAGCGAGTGTGGGCCGGGATCTTCCCGGCCCATAAAGTCAGTTCCCGATTGGTCTTTATCCCCAGCCCGATCGGGAATTGGCTTTTTGCCAAATAAAAACCAAAAACTAAAAAATGGAGTTATCGCTATGATTGGAATCGAGTTACTTGTCGTGCTCGCCGCTATCTATCTGGGGGCCCGGATAGGCAGCATCGGCATCGGCTTTGCCGGTGGTTTGGGGGTACTGGTATTGACGTGGGGTCTGGGCATGCCCATCCCGAGCGATCAACTGGTCAGCTACATCCCCTGGGATGTGATCATGATCATCGCGTCCGTCATCTGCGCCATCGCCTGTATGCAACTGGCTGGCGGGATGGACTATCTGGTCTTCCTAGCAGAAAAAGCGCTGCGCAAGAACCCCAAATACATCACCTTCGCCGCCCCGGTGGTCACCTACCTGATGACCATGCTGGCCGGTACCGGTCATACCGCCTTCTCCACCCTGCCGGTGATCGCTGAAGTGGCCAAAGAGCAAGGGATCCGCCCATCCCGTCCGCTCTCCATCGCGGTTGTCGCCTCCCAGATCGCCATCACAGCTTCCCCGATCTCTGCCGCTGTGGTTGCCTTCTCCGGCATGCTCGAGCCGTTTGGTGTTGATTATCTGACCCTGCTGGCCATCTGCATCCCCTCTACCTTCCTGGCCTGTATCCTGGGCGCCTTCATTGCCAACATGATGGGCAAGCCGCTGGAGCAGGACGAAGTCTATCTGGAGCGTAAAGCCAAGGGGCTGATCAAACTGCGTGGTACTACCAAGCTCGAGATCAAACCGTACGCCAAGCTGTCGGTCTGGATCTTCATCGCCGCCATCGTTGCTGTCATGGCTTATGCCACTGCCATCTCCGGTAAAGTGGGCCTGATCACCAACCCGCCGATCCCCCGTGACGGCGCCATCATGGGCATCATGCTGGCCGCGGCCACCATCATGACCCTGGTGTGCAAACTGGACGCCACCCAGGTCACCAACATGCCGACCTTCAAGTCCGGTATGTCCGCCTGTATCTGCGTACTGGGTGTGGCCTGGCTGGGTAACGTCTTCGTTAAAGGCAACATGGACACCATCCAGCTGATCGCTGGCGACCTGCTGAACCAGTACTCCTGGCTGCTGGCTGTGGTGCTGTTCTTCGCTGCCATGCTGCTCTATTCACAAGGCGCCACCACCAAAGCGTTGATGCCTGCCGCACTGGCACTGGGTGTCAGCCCGCTGACTGCGATTGCCTCTTTCGCAGCCGTGAGCGCCCTGTTCGTACTGCCGACCTACCCGACTCTGCTGGCCGCGGTAGAGATGGACGACACCGGCTCCACCCGTATCGGTAAGGCGGTCTTCAACCATCCCTTCTTCGTACCGGGCACCGCCACCATCGCCATCGCCGTGGCACTGGGCTTCTTCTTCGGCGGCATCCTGCTGTAATCCATCGCCTGCCGATCACCAAACAAAAATCCCCGCCAGTTGGCGGGGATTTTTTATCTCTTTACTCTGTGCTTGGCTGTCTGCCAGCACGAGAGCTGACCTCTTATCCGGATGGCTCAACCACGGCGACAGCAGACACCACCACGGCGTGCCAGCGGCGCTATAACCACCGCTGCCGGATTGCAGGAGCAGTAGGCCACCATGGTACTCAGCACCATGCCAGAAGGCGGGATCCTTTGGATCAGACCGGATCCAGGGTATCCAGCGGCCAACGCGGCACGGCTTTGACCGCCAGCGGTTCGAACACGCCCGCTTTCAGGCGCTGCATACCGGCGTAAGCGATCATGGCGCCGTTATCGGTGCAATATTCAGTGCGCGGATAGAACACCTCGCCCTTGAGGCTCTCCATCAGCTCGGCCAGCTGGGCACGCAGATGACGGTTGGCACTGACGCCACCGGCGACCACCAGACGCGTGAGACCTGTCTCTTTCAAGGCACGACGGCACTTGATGGCCAAGGTATCGACCACCGCATCTTCAAACGCTCGAGCGATATCGGCGCGGGTCTGCTCATCATCACCATTGGCGGCGATGGTGTTGGCGGTGAAGGTCTTGAGGCCGGAGAAGCTCATGTCGAGCCCGGGACGGTCAGTCATGGGACGGGGGAAATGGAAACGTCCGGTGGTGCCCTTCTCGGCCAGACGGGAGAGCAACGGGCCACCCGGATAGTCCAGCCCCATCAGCTTGGCGGTCTTGTCGAACGCTTCGCCAGCGGCATCATCGATGGATTCCCCCAGCAGCTGGTAGCTGCCGATGCCGTCAACCCGCACCAGCATGGAGTGACCACCGGAGACCAGCAGCGCCACGAAGGGGAACTCAGGGGCCTTTTCTTCCAGCATGGGAGCCAGCAGGTGGCCTTCCATATGGTGGACGGCGATAGCAGGCTTGTTCCATGCCATCGCCAGTGAACGACCAATAGTGGCGCCCACCAGAATGGCGCCAACCAGACCCGGACCCGCGGTATACGCGATGCCGTCGATGTCATCTTTGCCCAGTCCCGCCTCTTGCAATGCGGCCTGGATCAACGGGATCGTCTTGCGAACATGATCCCGGCTGGCGAGTTCGGGGACGACGCCACCGTAGTCCGCATGCAGCTTGACCTGGCTGTATAACTGATGGGAAAGGATCCCTTTTTGATCGTCGAAGATCGCGATCCCGGTTTCGTCACAGGATGTCTCTATGCCCAATACACGCATTGCTAAAAAATTTCACTGCTAAAATGAGACGGCTATGGTAACCTTCGCGGGTTTTTTAAACCAGAGCGATCTCTGCGGGTTTACTTTCATTCCCTGTCCAGAGTATAATTTCGCACCATTTTAAGTCATGCTGATCGATTGAAGGTCAGCTAACAATTTTATCACTGAGGTGAAAGGCACATGCCAGTAATCAAAGTCCGTGAAAATGAGCCGTTTGACGTTGCTCTGCGTCGCTTCAAGCGTTCTTGCGAAAAAGCCGGTATCCTGTCCGAAGTTCGTAGCCGTGAGTTCTACGAGAAGCCGACTACCATTCGTAAGCGCGCCAAAGCGTCTGCTGTCAAGCGTCACGCCAAGAAGCTGTCTCGCGAAAACGCACGTCGTATCCGCCTGTACTAATCGGGAGATATTGCCGTGTCTCTGAAGGATCAACTCAAGGATCAGCAAAAACTCGCCATGCTTGCCAAAGATAAGGCACGTCTGGGAGCGATCCGCTTGTTGATGGCAGAAATCAAGCAACGTGAAGTCGATACCCGTATCGAGCTGAATGATGAGGATATCCTCGCTGTCGTGACCAAAATGGTCAAACAGCGCCGCGATTCCATCAGCCAATTTGAAGCTGCCGGTCGCCAGGATCTCGCCAACAAAGAGTCCGCCGAGATCGTTGTGTTGCAGGAATTCCTGCCGCAACAGCTGACCGCAGATGAAATTGCCGCCCTGATCGAGCAAGCCATCACTGAAAGTGGTGCTGCCGTTATGGCTGATATGGGCAAGGTCATGGCTGTTTTGAAGCCGAAAATTCAGGGGCGTGCCGATGTCGGCGCCGTCAGTGCTCAGGTGAAAACCCGCTTGGCGTAACAGGCAATTCTCTTGTTTGGTCGAAGAAGCCGTGCTTCCCTTGGAATGCGCGGCTTTTTTATTTTCTCCGCAATGAAACAGGACGGTTATGGCAGGCAGGATCCCCCAATCCTTTATCGACGATCTGCTCGTACGCACAGACATAGTCGAGCTGATCGACTCGCGAGTGCGGCTGAAAAAAGCCGGTAAGAACTACCAGGCTTGCTGCCCTTTTCATAACGAAAAAAGCCCCTCTTTTACCGTCAGCCAGGAGAAGCAGTTCTACCACTGTTTCGGTTGTGGCGCCCACGGCAACGCCATCGGCTTTGTCATGGAGTACGACGGTCTCGAATTTCCCGATGCCATCGAAGAGCTCGCCAGCATGCAGGGCATGCCGGTACCTCGCGAGCAGAGCATCGGCGGCTCGGCCAATAGCCAGCCCGCTGTCAGCAAGGATCTGTTCGAGCTGATGAACCAGATTGCCCGCTTCTACGAGAGCAACCTCAAGAGCGCTCCCCATGCGGTGGAGTACCTCAAAGGCCGCGGCCTGACCGGTGAAGTAGTCAAACGCTTCAATATTGGCTATGCACCCGGCGATTGGGATCAGGTGCGTCGCCGCTTCGGCGCCAGCCGGGATCACGAGCAGTTGCTTATCTCGGGCGGCATGCTGATCACCCGTGACAATGGCCCGGGCAGTTATGATCGTTTCCGCGATCGCATCATGTTCCCGATCCGTGACAAGCGTGGCCGGGTCATCGGTTTCGGTGGCCGGGTGCTGGGTGATGGCACCCCCAAATACCTGAACTCGCCGGAGACCCCCATCTTCCATAAAGGGCGGGAGCTGTTCGGTCTCTACGAAGTAAAGCAGGCACACAAGGATCCACGCCGGATCCTGGTGGTGGAAGGCTACATGGATGTGGTGGCACTCGGTCAGTACGACATCGACTATGCGGTGGCGGCGCTGGGTACTGCAACGACCAGCGACCATATCCACACCCTGTTTCGCACCACCGCCGAGGTAGTCTGCTGCTACGACGGTGACAACGCCGGTCGTGAAGCCGCCTGGCGCGCGCTGGATAATGCCCTCCCTCATCTGCAGGATGGCCGCGAGCTGAAGTTCGTGTTCCTGCCCGATGGCGAGGATCCCGACTCGCTGGTACGCCAGATCGGCAAGGAGGGTTTTGAAGCCCTGCTCGATGAAGCCCAACCGTTCGCCGACTTCATGTTCGAGCGTCTCGGCCGGGATGCCGCACTTTCGGGTGAGGCAGGCAAGTTCGAAGTGGCCAACAAGGCCGCCGAGCTTATTCGTCGCGTTCCGGAAGGGTTTACCCGCGAAGGGCTGATCACTCGTCTCTCCAGCATGATGCGTTGGGGCGAGAACAAGCAGCGCATCGCCGAGCTCTTTGCTCGCAACAGTCAGCCCAAGGCCGAGGTCAACAAACCCAAGGCAGCCAAGCTGACACCACTGCGGCGTGCACTGGCACTGATGGTGCAATATCCGGCAGTAACGGCTGAGCTTCCCCCCATGCCGGAATTGGCCGGACTACGCGTACAGGGCATCAAGTTCCTGCTGCAACTGCACCAGCAAATCCAGGCACAGCCTGGTATCACAACCGGTATCCTGCTGGAACACTGGCGTGGTACCAAGGAAGGAGAGATCCTTGCTCAGCTGGCCATGCACGACCTGTTCGAGGAGATCAAACTCGATCAGGAGCCGGATATTCTGGGAGAATTGCAGGACACCTTCGTCGGCTTCATCAACCAGTTTCTGAAGCAGCGGATCGAAGAATTGCAGGCCAAAGTGGCTCAGGAAGGACTAAGCTCCGAAGAAACCCAAGAGCTGATGATGCTGATAAGAGAGGTGCAAATTGAGAAAAGAAATGAGAGTGGGGCTTGATATTTGAGTGATTAGTCCCAATATGGATAGCGTTGCCCGAATCGACGGGATGAAAAGCAAAATTTTTATAACCGCCTGGCCCCGACAATACTGCGGGCAGGGGTTTCTCATGACCGACGCCGCAACCAGACATAGCATGTCTGGCGGTTTTCTATTAGAATTGGCTATTTGCGCAGCAGCGCACTGTACGCGCAACCTAGCAACACCAACCGGATGAGTTCTATGGAGCAAACCCCGCAGTCTCAGCTTAAACTCCTCGTTGCCAAAGGTAAAGAACAGGGCTACCTGACCTATGCCGAGGTGAACGATCACCTCCCGCAAGACATTGTCGATTCAGACCAGATCGAAGACATCATTCAGATGATCAACGATATGGGCATTCAAGTGGTTGAAAACGCTCCGGATGCCGATGACCTTATCATGGCTGAAGGTGGTACCGCCGATGAGGACGCTGCCGAAGCAGCGGCCCAGGCTCTGGCATCTGTTGAATCTGAGATTGGTCGCACGACCGATCCCGTCCGCATGTACATGCGGGAAATGGGTACCGTCGAACTGCTGACCCGTGAAGGCGAAATCGACATCGCCAAGCGGATCGAAGACGGTATCAACCAGGTACAAAGCTCCGTAGCCGAGTACCCTGAAGCAATTACTTACCTGCTCGAACAGTACGACAAGTACGAAGCCGAGCAGCTGCGTCTCTCTGACATCATCTCTGGCTTTATTGACCCGAACGAAACTGAAGATATGGCGCCTACCGCCACGCATATCGGTTCCGAACTCGGCGAAGACGATCTGGCCGACGAAGATGAAGAAGACGAAGAAGACGAAGACGAAGATGGCGACAGCTCTGACGACGACGGTGACGGTGGTCCGGATCCGGAAGTCGCTCGCGAGAAGTTTGGCGAACTGCGTGCCCAGTATGAAGTGACCCGTCTCTCCATTCAGAAGAATGGTCGCGCGCACGAAGATACCCAGGCCGCCATCGCCCAGCTGGCCGATGTATTCCGCCAATTCCGCCTGATGCCCAAGCAGTTCGATCGCCTGGTCAACAACATGCGTGAAATGATGGAGCGCGTCCGCGTGCAGGAACGCATCATCATGAAGCTCTGCGTTGAGCAGGCCAAGATGCCGAAGAAAACCTTCGTCGCGGCCTTCACCAACAACGAGTGTGAAACTGCCTGGTTCGAATACCAGAAGCAGGCTGGCAAAGCCTGGTCTCCCCGTCTGGTTGAAATGGACGAAGATATTCAGCGCGCCATCGGCAAGCTGCAGCAGATTGAAGAAGAGACCGGCCTGTCGATTGCCCAGATCAAGGATATCAACCGTCGCATGAGCATCGGTGAGGCCAAGGCCCGCCGCGCGAAGAAAGAGATGGTTGAGGCCAACTTGCGTCTGGTTATCTCTATCGCCAAGAAGTACACCAACCGCGGTCTGCAGTTCCTGGACCTGATCCAGGAGGGCAACATCGGTCTGATGAAGGCGGTAGACAAGTTTGAATACCGTCGTGGCTATAAGTTCTCGACCTATGCAACCTGGTGGATCCGTCAGGCCATTACCCGCTCCATCGCGGATCAAGCCCGTACCATCCGTATCCCGGTACACATGATCGAGACCATCAACAAGCTCAACCGAATCTCCCGTCAGATGCTGCAGGAGATGGGTCGTGAACCGAACCCGGAAGAGCTGGCCATGCGCATGGGCATGCCGGAAGACAAGATCCGCAAGGTACTGAAAATCGCCAAAGAGCCTATCTCCATGGAGACGCCCATCGGTGATGATGAAGATTCCCACTTGGGCGACTTTATCGAAGATACCACCCTGGCTCTGCCAGCGGATGCGGCGACCAGCGAAAGCCTGCGCAACGCCACCCGCGAAGTGCTGGCTGGCCTGACCGCCCGCGAAGCCAAGGTACTGCGGATGCGTTTCGGTATCGACATGAACACTGACCACACCCTCGAGGAAGTGGGCAAACAGTTCGACGTTACCCGTGAGCGTATTCGTCAGATCGAAGCCAAGGCACTGCGTAAACTGCGCCACCCGAGCCGCTCGGAAGTGCTGCGCAGCTTCCTGGACGAATAGTCCTGACCCTGTGTCAAACTGCTCTGCCAAAGCCCCGCCATGCGGGGCTTTGTTTTGTCTGGCATTTACCCTTGCAACCCTCTTTTCGCCCTCAATCAAGCTGGACAATTAGTCGCCAAGTGGTTGATATGCCTATAGACTGCCCTTTCCTCTTCCCCTATAATCCACGCCGCTAAACGCACAATTTGGCCCCTTAGCTCAGTTGGTCAGAGCAGTCGACTCATAATCGATTGGTCGTGGGTTCAAGTCCCCCAGGGGCCACCAATTCCAGAGGGTTAGCGAGATAGTACTCGCTAACCCTCTTTTCAATAGGATACCTATAGGATATCTCAGCCTGTAGAGTAACAACTCTAAAAACACTCCCCAGCCCCTCAAAAAATTTTTTCTCCACCAGGAAGAAAAAGTATCAGCCTCTTCGGTATGTTCTCTTTTGAGAACCGTCGCTAAAATTTTTTTCTCCTCCTCAGATTTCCCTTTTCTATCTCTATATGTTGAAAAAAACGGGGTTACACGGGTTACGAGGTTACAACTCGGCTCTAGCCCAGTACTGGTGGGGCTTTGAGCTGTAACCCCACTCAGGGCACAAAAAGCGAATAGAGGTTACACGCACAGAAAGAGGCATGAGGTTACAAGCCTGTAGCCCTTGTCTGGTGCGGGCTGTAGCCATTTTCCTTGACGCTGTAACCTGTAACCCCATGAGGTTACAAATCTCAGCATCCCACTACTTGCCATGTAACCCATATCGAATAGGGCTGCCTATGCTGCTATCGTGCCATCTGCTCTTTTCACAGAATGTTTCATTATGCGCCGTTAGGCTTTTGGGGAAGGGGAGCAATCAAGACGGTTGAACCACACATGAGCCTTCAGCCATTGCTATTGTCATAGCTACAGTGCCATCACGCTTAGCATCAACGAGCCATATTTGCGTTGTGGCAGGTTCTTCAATGTGGATCACTGCAAAGTGCAGATCCAGCAACTCGTATATTGCATCGATTGCTGTAGGCAAGTCCTTACACAACTGATGAATCTGTGGGTCCTTGCCCCAAGGGTTTATCGTGTGTAGATATTTACCAAGCCGGTCGTAGAATTTTTCAAAGCGTGTTCTCGTCATGTACCCCGTTGTTTTGCGACCAAAATTCCAGCCCCCATCTGGTTGACGAATTGCTGGGACAAGTGGTGTTGGATAAAAATCAGGGTTGATCGCAGCTAACGAGGCCATGATCCTTCTGGCATGGTAGTGATCGCCAATGGTCTTTTTATTATGTCTATGGCTGTCCTCATAACGCTTTTCACTGGGTGCAATCGAAGAAAAAGCTATGGCCTCCATTGCTTTTCGTATCTGCAAAATAGCACTATCAACCCGAACTGCGTCTTGAAAATTATTACTATTTTTAATTAAATTATCAGCAGAACTTAGACGGTAGAGCGCTTCAATCATCATCTCACGATAGATAATTTCAGGCCGTTTTTTAGCCTTTACCATGTCAAGTTACCTTGTTGTGTTTACTGATGCCGATAACTTTATCGGCATCGCCATCTTAGTCCTTATCAACGTTATTCTGCTCAGAGCTATCAGGATCAGCTCTCACGTACTTGACTCCATTGCGCTCATAAATATGAAAGTTTGGGTGTTTTCCTTCATGTACCTCTTCAACAAGCTTTTTACGAGGAACCGTCCCCCGCCCAGGGATTGTGTAAGTTTGGTTTTCACCGTTCTTCCCATCCTTGTTACCACGAATATTCTTCGCCATATGTGTCTCCACCATTGAGCGACATGCTCCATACGGATATTGGGGCTCTCGCTCACAAAACAAGCCATTGATGACAAAACCTATACTTGATAAGAGTTAGCCACTAGATGGTTCTCCATGGCCTTGGGCGACAAAGCCAAGATGATCCCCACATGCCTTCTCAATGAATGCCAAAGTACGTTTAGAGGCCGTATGCGCCGTCATGGTTGGCACGCTCACTTTGCATGAATGGAAAACTGAAATTTTTCAGATCTTATAAATCTGAGAAATACACATAGGTCATTGTTTTTAAATGAAAAGAGGTGATTCCAGTCGGCAAACTGAAAAATCTGGGCAATAGCGAAACTGCCACGGAAAGTACGGTTTTTATATATAAATCAGATGGTTAAGTTTTACGTCTGGCCTGCTAATGCGGCTCATTTCTGCAAAAAACTGAAATTCCTTTCACTTCGTGCAGTTCCTCGCAAGCCCCCACCCCCCAAGAGCGGCGCGGCCTAGAGCTAGGAAACTGCGGTAATCCATTTCTGCAAAAAATTTTCTTAACGAGGCCCGCAGGCGGGAGCGGATGAGCGCGGATTTCGTGGCATAGCTCTATCTGTGGCTATTCCCCAAACCAGTCAAAACTGTGGTTGTCAGTACTGATTATATAAAAATACTTTTGTCATTTTTTAACATAAACAGTATTTAAACCAATTAACTAAAGGCGGATAGTCATTACGAAATTGATTGTTGATATTGTTATGACTTACAATGACAATCAAAAATACCCCTTACAAAATACACAAAAGGCGATGTATGACTGACGATAATAAAACCTCTGTTAAAATGACCATTGCAAATGTTTTAAAGTATGACTCAGCATATTTATTAAATCAGGTACTGCCCAAGTCATCTGTAGACGAAGCTTGCATTACATACTATGAAACAGCTGTTGGGATTACATCTCTTAGATTTAAAAACCATGATTTGTTTAAGCCATACGATAGTGATTTCATCGAGTGGAATTACTTAGATATTAATGATGAGCAATGGTCATGCATAGAGGAATTATGTTATCTAAGCAGGGATGAAACCATAAAATTCATTTGCAATGATATTTTATGGCTAAACAAAAAGAACGATCCCACCCATATTGAAAATGCCTTATCCTCTATTTTTGAGATCGAATTGTCAATTGATGAGCTATATGGTAAACAAGAGGGGCTCATCACTCGCGCTTTTTGTCTTGCTGAATATCACAAAAACAAAGATCTCATAAATAGACTAAGAGATAAACTATATTCATTCATAGAAAAAAACAGAGATAACCATGAGATATCCCATGTACTATCTTTGGTTTGCTCTAACAATAAAATGGCAAAGTATAGCAACGAATTTGGCTATATTTGTTTTGATTTAGCAATAGGCATGGCAAGACGTGATTCAGAAGTCACAGCACTCAGAAAGTCGATTCACTTATACGATTTAGGTGAGCAGTTCTTTAAAAAAAATAGAAGAATGACATCATACATTAAGATGTTATCTGCACTTACAATGGAGATAATAGGTGATTATGTTTGTAATCGAAATGAGTCATCAGCCGCCAATATCATATCTAACATTGAATACTCAAATGCGATAAAAAAGATAAAGGGCCTAGATAAACAATACAGGCATGAAAATAAGTATGATGAAGTGATAACTAGGCTTCATAGGAAAAAAGAAGTCGCAGGAAAAGAGTCTCTCCATTTTTTTCCAAAAACTAAAGAAAAAGCATCTATAAGTGATGATACGTTTACCTTTGTCAGATCTTTTGCAGGTATAACAAAGCAAGAGGCATTAAAAAAACTAGCAATTGAACTACCAAGGCTTGTTAACAACTCGACAAGGCCATCATTATTCAGAGAAGAAAAAGGTTTCTTTTCTTCTTTTTTTAACACCAGTCTCAGCTTAGATGATGGAGGCCGAACAGTCTCTATAGATTCTATCAATGACTCGGATGAAAAAAGAGCACTCTATCGAGCATCCAACAACTCAAAAATACTTCTTCAATATATAGTCAAAGTTTTTGTTATTCCTATTCTTCAGATAATAAACTTAGAGCACAATGTAACACTTGATGATTTTTATAAAATCTGCAAACTCTCATCAATTGTTCCTGAGGAACAAAAATGCATGGCAGCAAAAGCTATTTACTATGGATTTTCATTTGATTTTCAAACAAGTATATATCTATTAAGCCCAATTTTAGAAAACATTATAAGAACAATATTAAAAGAGCAAGGAGCAGTAACAACGAAACGTGATACTAATTCTGATGAAGACTGTGAACTAGCTTTAGGTAGTCTACTCAGGATTCCCCTGTCCTCAGAGGTCTTTTCTGAAGATTTAACCTTAGAGTTACAGCTGTTATTTACATTAACATCAGGGGAAAACCTAAGGAATAGATCGGCTCACGGGCTAATTACAGACAACGCAGCTAACAGCCATGGCGCTATATATGCGTGGTGGCTACTTTTTAGCTGGTTTTATCTAACTCAACCTATTGTTGATAAGGTCTAATAGAACTGTATATCGAAAATAGTGGGAACATCTAAGCATGTTATCAGATAATGGATAGTTAATGATTATACATGCTCGTTCCCACTTCCCCCATAATTAGCTTACATAAAAACAAGTAAGAAAAAGGAGCAATTCGACTTATTTATTGGCAAGATCATTCACCCTCGATATCATCAATTCTATCAGCCAACACTTGGTGCCCTAACACATACACCCTAGTCGGTTTGTTCTCCATACCAGGAAGACGGACAAGAGCTTGTGTTTTGTTTGGTGCAGCTTTGATGATCCAACCGGCGACTAAAGCTAGTTTTGCGGCTTTTTTGAAATCTCGACCACGATTAATCTCTTTCCATCCTTCAGGCAATACAAGGAAAACAACCCCTTCATCAGATCCAGCTTTGGGGTTCTTTCGATAGCCGACCATCTGGGATGGACGGTGATTGCTATCATCCCAATCTGCAAATCGGCTGTACTGGTAAGCCGTGAAGAACTGGCGGATCTGGCGCAGGGTTGCCGCGTCTTCCTGGTTGCCCAAGTGGCCACGGTCGGCCAACCACGCATCAAGGCAAGCTCGCGCTGCTTTGGTGGCCTCTCCTGCTTGCCATCCAGTGATACCCAAGCGGGTGGCCAGCTCACCAGCTGCCGCAACTAGGGCAAAGCGGTTAATGGCTCGGCCAACCTGATTACCGGCCCCCTCTGGGGTCATGGTTGTGACCAATCGGCGGATCTCCCCCTTCATCCATGCGCTGTGCCCGTTCAGGTCATTGGCCAATGCCTCAACATAGGCCCGAAAGGCTGTGCCGTGTTGGTCTTGCAGGCGTTCGCGCAGGGTATCAGCGAACTGGCGGCCATCGGCCATGCCGTGCAGCTCCTCAAACGCACCGTGCTTGCCGGTATCACTCGGGATCTGGATAGTGCGGACCTCCATACCGGCAAAGGTTCGCTGGCCCGCTTGCTCGGCGTGGTCTTCCAGGGAAAGCTCACCGGTTGAGAGGAACAGCAGACGCCACTGCTTACGCTCGCGCAGTTCCCCATCTTGGCGGCTTCGGCCCTTGCCCTGTCCATTCGCCAGCATATAGGCGACCAGACCGGCCTCCCGTCCATCCACCTCCTTGATTTCATCCAGGCACAGCAAGGCATCGTTGCGGCGACTGGCGATCCCTTCTATCGCGTTACCGGTAGCTCGCCAGGTATGGGCGAACGCCTCTGGGCCGTACACGCTGGCAGCAGCCATCATCACGGTGGTCTTGCCATCGGTACTCTCGCCTTTCAGGTGGAACCCGCCCCCCTCCACCCCGATCAGCGATAGTAGTGGGGCAGCAAAGGCACACGACATGGCAAAGGCTAACCGACTATTACCGACCGCCAGGGCGGCAACCTGTGCTTGCCACTCCACCAAGGTGCCGGACGTGGTGAAGTCGTTATTCACATAGCCGGTGGTTTGCAGGATCACCTCGTTGGCATCCGGCCCCAAGTTGCCATTTGGCAGCACATAGGCCCGCTTGTGCCATCCAGTGCGCTCGACACAGGTGATCCTGGCTTGCGGCTGGCAGCTCATCAGGTAATCGCGCAGCAGGTTCTTTTTGCTCATGTTGATATAACTGAGCCCGCTTTCCGCTAGCTGGCCGAATACCTCCTCTCCACCTTTGTGAACCAGCATGCGCATGGGCATCGCCCAACGGCGGGTCTTGCCATTGGTATCCCGCCACTCCAGCAACCGGCCAAAGCCTTGGCCCTGCTCGGTGTGTGTGATCGCCCTGACATGTAGCGGGGAACTGATAGGCACCGGCACCCGCTCGGCCTCCTCCCCCTTGCCACGCCACTCCATGGCGAAGAGTCGATCTTTCCCCATGCTGTAGTTGTCGGGAAGTTCTGGTGTCTCTGGTGCTTGTTCTGTTGGGGTCTTGGTATCAGCGAAAGAGGTCATGATCGCCTTCTTGGTATCGAGCAGCCCATGGGCCTGGTGGTAATCGTTCCAGTCACCAGCTTCACCAGGAAGGCAGATCAGCCCCCCTATCGCTGTTGCTGCTTCTTGGGCTTTGGCTTGGCCAGGGTTGCCATCAATATGGGCGTCGTTGTCACCGGCAATCAGGATCGGCTCTGCCCCTTCTCGGCGCTTGGCTATCTCCGCCACGGCTAGCAGATTGCTTGCATCCATGGCGCAATAGACGGTTGCCCCTGTCGCCAAATGGACAGAGACACCCGTTGCGTAACCTTCACAGATTGCCACCCGTAGCCCGCCGGTTAACCGGTGAAATGCCCCTGCTTTCTGGCCGCCGGCCAAATAGCGCTTTTCGCCCTGGGGGTCGATGAGCTGGACGTTGACCAGCTGATCATGTTCATCAGTAAGCGGGATAACCAGGGAGCCCTGGGGGAAGTTGTGCCGCGCTTCTCGGATCAGGGTCTGATTGGTATCTGCCAGCCAGTCAGGCAGGTGCTTGAGGGAGAGATAGGGGCTACGGCCCTTAACGCAATCCCCCATGATTGAGGCGGCCCTGGTGCAGGCTTTGCGCTTGGCTTTCTCTTCATCCTGTCTGGCTTTGGCTGCTACCTGCTCGGCGTTCTGTCGGCGGGCGGCTACCTCGTTTGCATCGAGACCGTCTGGGGATAACCCGAGCAAGGTGGCCACCTCTTGGGCGACCTCCTTGGTGCTCTTGTGGGTGGCCTTGGCCAGAAGGGTTAAGCCATCACCGGCGCCGCACTGGGAACAAATCCAGGTGCCCCGCCCCTCCTTATCATCCAGGCGAAACCGGTCTTTTCCACCGCAGGCAGGGCATGGGCCATGCTGGCCACGCTTGGGGACTGATAGGCCAAGTTCAGCAAGGATAAAGGGCCATTGGCCACGGGCTGCCAGGGAGACATCAGAGACAATTCGAATAGAGGTCATGACTCACCTCCAGGCAGCCGATCATTCAGCTCACTGATCCGGCAAGAGTTGGTGTCTATGTCTTTCGCCAGTGCCTTGAGCAGGCCGGAAATGCCATAGGTAAACTCTTCATGGTCTATGCGGTTCTTACGCTCCCAATCCACGCTGGCGGACAACAAATGGGAAAGGGTATGAAGGGCACACACTGACGTATCCAGTTCAGCAGTGACGCGAGTAAGCTCTTTTGAGGGGTTCTGATGGATGTTCATGCTTGCCCCCTTTTCGCACAGGGAATACGGGCAACAAACACGAGCGGCAAACCAGGTAGATTGGCGCGCGCTTGGGCTTCGGTATCAGCGACGGCAGAAATGGTGCGTATACGGTGAAGGTCAGAGACCTTGCCATGGGTGGCGATCAGGAAGGTGAAGATCATTTGGGTTATCCCTACGTGAAGTTGACGCAGGGCGGATCGGGTAGCCGCAAGACAGTGCTCACGTAGGCAGGCACAGTGGGGGCGTTTTCTTTGGCTCCCGACCCATGCCCCCAAAACAGGATAGATCTCCGGCAAGAGGCCAGAAATGGGGGAAAGGGATACAAATTTTCCTACGTGAGTCGCCGCTTGCGGGTGTCTAATCCGCCAGCCGTACCAAGGGGTGTCTAGGCCCTTGGTGATTGGAAGGCTATCCGAATTGATCCGTGGATGCAACTCTTGCCGGGGATCAGGGGCTTTGCTATGGTGCATGGGCTTGCTCCTCTGGATTTGGGGGTGGGGTAAGCAAATAGGGAGCCCTGGCAGGCTCCCTTTTGTTTTTCTGGGCGGCTACTCCTCCAACTCCCGTTGCAGGCATTGGCGTTTGCCTGGACTGTCACACAGGGCCAGCAGGTCGGCACACTGGGGGCGGGTTGAGGTAACGAGCGCCTGACGAGCGGCGGGGCTGTCTCCCTTCAGCATCACCTGCTCGCCGCTCATTGCCTCCTTGAGTGCCGAACCCAACTCGTTTAGCGCCCAGCGGCGCGCACCTTCCAGCCCGATGATGCAGCCCTTGGCGTGGGTCAGGGCCGCCAGTTCGGCCAGCTGCTGCTTGAGGTGGGGCAAGATGGCGGGCGCCAGCTTGTGGTCGAGGTAGCTTTCATAACATCCGGCGACCATGCTCTGGGCGCTGTTCACCGCCAGCTGGGTCTGATAGAGCGGTAATGCCAAGCGCTTCTCCTGACACTCCGACAAGCTGGCTGCCGCCTTGGCATCTTCCAGTAGCTCGGTCAGCTCGCGGTACTCCCGCGCCGCTTCCAGTGATACCACCCCGCCCATCAGCTGGTTAATCCGCCCTTGGCGCAGCTCCTCGCGGCGGGCCTTGGCGGACGGGATTTGCGCCATCAGGTTTTTGCGCTGCTCGCGCAGGGTCAATATCTCTTGGTCGAGTTCCATCAGCTTGCTGTGTTCGCTTTGAAACAGGGCCACGTGCTCATCCAGTCGGCTGGCTCGGGTCGCAGCGGGGGCAGTCGGCACAGCCTGCAAGGTGGGGGTCTGTTGCATGGGGTTACTCCTCGGTGGCAAGGGTGATGGCATCAAAAGCGGCGTAGGCGGTTGGCTCGCCCAAGGCGTAGGTCTGGGCGCGGTTGTAGCGAATGCCCCAGCTGGCCAAGTCGTCAATGTCGCCCGCCGTGAGGCGGTGGGTGTGGTTGACGGTGAGCACCTGCAGGTTCTCGACCAGCGTGATGGCCAGATAGGTGCTCGGCATGTGCTGGTGCGAGACAAAGCCCAAGTCCGCAATCTTCATGCGCTGGGTTTTATCCCGCACCTGTCCGGCTTTGAGGTGGGCTTTCTGGTGGGCGCGCAGCAGGTCGCCGCCGACCATCACCACCAAGCGCGGGTCTTGGCGGTACGCCTCGGGCAGCTTCTCAATCAGGGCATAGACCATGCTGTCGAGGTCGGAGAAATCGCCCTTGCCGCTGGTTGAGAAGGTGACCGCATCGCGCAGCACCCGCAGCCCCTCGGGGTCAGCCGCCTTGGCCAAGGCGGGCCAGCCCACCATGACATCCTCCCCGTTGGGGTTGGCAACGGGGTCGGTATTGACGGCGGCAGACTGGCCATGGAAACCGACCCGTATCAGGTCATCACCAAAAGCGGCCAAGGCCAGCTCTTCGAGCAGGTTGTTGGCTTGGCGCTGGTCGAGCCCTTCAAGCATCTGGGCCAGCTGTTGCCACGTCCAGATAACGCTGCTGTCCATCTCTTCGTATTGGTGGGCGCGCTTGCTCGGCTTGGCCGGAACCATGAAACGCGCTTGCGCCTTGCGGCCACTGCGCAGGGTTGGCTTGAGCGGGTCAAAGCGTGGAGCGTGCGGGTCATCCACCCCCAAGATAGAGACCATCCACAGGAACGGGACGGCCTGCAAAATGGCCGCCGTCAGGGCCATACTGGTGGCGTTGTCGAGGTTGCCAAAACTCGGTTGCGGCGCGGGGGCAAAGCTCATGCGCACATCGCGCAGCAGGTCAGATAAAGTCATCAGAAAGGCTCCTTAGTAGAGGCGGTAGGTGTTGTCAGAGTCGGGGTTATCACGGCGGCCAGCAGTGGGCGGGTCTGGTGGGCAGGGCATCATGCTGGCGAGCTTTTTGTTGATGCTGTCGATATCCGACACCAAGGTTTCCAGCTGCTTAAACATGCGGTCAGGGTCTGGTGTCCGGTTCACCGGTTTGGTGGGGACGGGCACAGGCAAAGAAGCAGGCACCAAAAGCGGGCGCGCCTCGGGCCGCTTGGCACTAAATTGCAGTTGGGTCAGCCCCGTGATGGTCGGCTGGTCGGTGACAGAGACCCCCGCCAGATACCACTGGCCGGTGCCTGCAAAGTTTTCAGCCGCCTCAATGGTGCAAAAGCCGTGGCTGCCGCTGGTGTTGAGGTCAATCAGCTCAAGGGTCGGGCAAAGTATTGCCATCAGCTTGAGCTGGCCCGCTTCTTCCTGCACCTTCAAGGCATCCACAGAGCCAAGCGGGCGAGTGCGCGCCCCCTCTGGCCAGAGCCTCGCGGTATAGAAACTTGGGTCATATGCCTCAGCCATCTGGCGCAGGCTCTCGGGGCTGATATTGCGGCCATCCAGTGTTGGCCCCGCCGTGGCGATGCACACCCAGCCGGTTTTGACTTGGCTACTCATACCACCCTCCGCAGTGTAACTACCGGTTTTTCCCGCTCTTGCGCGGCCAGTATGTCGAGCTGCTGCTGGCGCTCGTTCACGCTCTTGCACAGTGAGCCGTGCGCCTCGGGCGACAGCCCTTGCGCCAGCGTGATGGCCATCGCAGTGGCTTTCTTGGCCGAGGGGCTCAACGTGTGGCTATAGGCCAGCGTGGACACCCAAGAGTGACCACACTCGGCATCGGTACACTGGCAATAGAGATTGGCGACACCCGCCGTCAGGCGGTTGGTCTTGGTAATGCGGCCCAGCTGGCCGCACTCGGTGCACATCACGCGCATGTGAGTACCTCCAGGGTTATTGGATGGGGTTCGCAGGTTTGCTGGAATGCAGCATCTTGCGGGAGGCGAGGAACGCATCGAGATCGGCGCGTTCGTAGAGGGTACGGTTGCCGAGTTTGTAGTAAGGGATCTCGTACCGGCCATTACTGGCCCAGACCCCAAGGGTTTTCTCGGACAACCCAAGGTAGGCGGCAGCCTCACGGCGAGTAAGGCGTTGCGGAGTGTTCTGGTTTATTACTGATTTCATCTTGGCACCCCCAGTATTGCTTTGACGGTGCTGATTTTCTCTGGGGGGCTTTTAGGATGTAAGGTATAACTGGCAAGCGGTAAACTACCCTTGCGATATTAGAATTTTTTTGTTAACGCATCTTTTATTGTGAGATGCTCTACTCCTGACTTCACCAGAGTTCGTTTCCAAGCGGAAACATGACGCACATCAGAAAACCTCATTGCTTGATGTTTATATGTTTTCCTGAGTGCATCCAATTCAATATCAAGAGATGGATATAGTACATCCAAAATGACTAAATCACTGATTGCACCATTAAACAATTTATGTGCAATCATGGCGTCCAGCAATGGTAGATATTTGTTGTTGACAGCTTTCCTTAGTGCATTTGAGCTAATACCTTTACAATCTTTCTCCTCATTAACTGACAATTCACTCCGCCACTTTTTAAGCAAGCTGGCCATATCATCAAGGATTTCTTTGTCAGAAAAGCTCTCAATATTAATGTTTACGGCTACCAGCTTTGGCATGCTCTCTTTATAACGCTCTGCAAGCAGCGTAGCGAAAGGCATCTTGGGCATTCGGTAGCTGTAGGAGTCGTTACCATTAAAGCCATAACTCTTGGCCACCTCGGCCATCGCGATAATATTCCGAACGTGTATTGGGGTAATACTATTCAGTGATGATAACACCTCCCCATGGTCATCACTGCTATAAGAAAACTCCCTCTCTACCATTTCCGCCTTAGCTTCAGGCGATAACATTGCGGACACGTCAACAAGTAACTCCTCTGGCTCAGAGATATAAATATCATCAGATAGGTACACCGCTAACCAATTAGGCAAGTAATGGTGCAAACAGGGGGAGCCAATATTAAGCATTTCCATAATATCAGCCCTTATGCGCAACTGTTCTATAAGATTCAAGGCGCTAAGCTCACTCACCTTTTCGTACTTCCCTGACGCATAAATCTTTAAAAAGCTTTCTTTATGCTCTTTATCATCTCCGTTGTTTTCTGCATGGAGAATCAGATCATCAATATCCACAATCATACTCATGAATTCAATCCTTTTCATTTGCTGCCAGCATTGCTAATACTTAAAAGCAAGCGGCGCTGCTCGTCTTCTGGCAACGTGGCAAAAATAGTCAACAGATTACTATTGGCATTATTTTTACTGTCCAGGCGGCCTGCGTATTCCAAAATATCCCGTTCAATCCTGGTTGCCGGTTTACGCAGCTCGTCAGCGGTGAAGTGGATGTAACCCTGGGTGACATCTGCACTGCGCAGGGTGCGGTGGTTCATCAGGCGCTTGATGGTGTACTGACCGACCTCGGCCAGTTCGGCCACAGTGCCGAAGGTACGGCGGGCATCGTGGCATTTGAACTCGAGCGGCGGCAGGCCGTCAGGATTCGGGTTCGGTACAGTGGCCGCACAGATCTTGGCTATGACACGGCGCGGCTCATGGATAGGGCGCTCAGGATTGCGACCAGGGAACACAAACCGGCTCTGTTTCAGGTTCCAGTGCCAACAGCGGCGGAAAATGGTGAGCAGGGTATCGGTGATCGGCAGCTCCAGCGGATCACCATTCTTGGTCTGGTCAATCCAGAAGTAGCCGCCGCTCATGCTGACCCGATCCCAGGTGAGCTGGAATACTTCAGCGCGGCGTAACCCCGTAAACAGTGCCATGTCGATGGCATCGCAGACGGTGGCGGTCGTATCGTCCCGCCAGTCGATGGCGTGCTGCCTGACCTGCTCCACAGCATCCAGCCAGCGCCTGAGTTCATGGGTGCGGATCCGGTCGTTGCGTCTGGGGGTGTTGTGCCAAAGCCGCTTGCTGCTCAGGACTTCGGTCGGTGGCTCGGGCAGCATGACCCGATCATTGGCATCCCGATAGTGATCACGGGCAAAGCGCCACACGGCCCGCAGTGTGCGCGCCCAGCGGTCAGCCTGCGCCTTGCTGCCCTTGCCGGTGCCCGCCTTGCGAAACTCTGGCGATGCGCCGTGCCAGGCACTGGGCAACCCTTCGGTGATGGCCTTGTGGCGAACCTCGATCTTTTCCCGTGTGAGTTTGACCAGGGGGATCGTCATCCAGTCGCCGGAGTAGTTGTTGAGATCGGCGCGGTAGTGCTTGGCCGTCTCTGCTCTGATCCGGTCGCCACGGCTGGCAAGGTAGGCATCTATCGCCTCGCCCAGGGTGACTTTCAGCTTATCCTGTTCGCGGCGGATCACGTTGGGGTTCTGGCCAGTGATGGCCACGTCTCCCAAGATCTCCAGCGCCTTGGCGCGGGCCATGTCGATGGTCAATGCCGGATAGCGCCCCAAGGTCGCCCTGATAAAGCGCCCCTCTTTCCTCTTGGCCACGCTAAACGACTTGGTTCCAGTTGCCCCGACCCGAAGCCTCAGCCCTTGCACCATGGCATCACAGTACTCGACCTGCTTCCCCTCTGGTGCGCGGGGCAGTGCATCGATCGTGGCCTTGGTGAATTTGAACGCTTTCATCTTCCTCCCACCAACCAGGCTAGCCAGAGGAAGGGCAGGCAAGACAGGTCTTGTAACCTCTGTAACCTCTGACTATTTATGGTGAGGTTACAAACAAACCCAGTAAAACCGTGGCCTGTAGAGAGATGTAACCTTGTAACCTCTGTAACCTCAATATTTAAACCCTATGCGACCTTTTTTGGCCCAAGGGGGGAGTGGCGTTTGCTGCTCCTTTCCCTGGCTAGCCTGCTCTTGGCCGACCAATCGATCCAGGTATCCTAAAAATCGATTGGTCGAAAAAGGATACCTATAGGATATGACAGAGGGAGAATATAGGGGAAGATCAGGGAAGGTCATAAAATGAGCGACACGCTCTAAGGCATTGATTTATATAACATCATATACTGTACGCAAATACAGTAAAATGCATTTTCCCCACGCTCATAATCGATTGGTCGTGGGTTCAAGTCCCCCAGGGGCCACCAAATTTTGAAAGGCGTAGCAGGTTAGTAACTGCTACGCCTTTTTCGTATCTGCTGATTATAAGTGCACTTGCAAGTGCACTTAGGGGAAGGCTCACTACATCGGAGTCCCTGTGTTACAAACCAATGTCGGCAGGACATTTTCCAACCACACCTCTGCTGCCGCTCTCTCGTAAATCGCAATTTCTCAACAAGATTCTTTTGAATATGTGAGATACACACAATCAAAATTTTTGATGCTTTTGTTACTATGCCAAGTTCGTAACATAAAAACGCGGAGACACGAGTGCACATTTCCAAACTAACACTTATAAATTATCGGAATTTCGCGAACGCATCGTTACGATTCAGCAAAGGTGTAAATACGATCATTGGTGAAAATGGTGCAGGTAAGAGCAACGTCCTAAGAGCGCTAAGGCTCATGTTGGATGACAATATGGTCCGAGCATCATACAGGCTCAATGAATCGGACTTCTATCGAGGGCTTGGTTCCTGGCGCGGTCACTGGATCATCATAAGCCTCGAGTTCGAGGAGATAAGCACCGATGAGGCGATACAATCACTCTTCCTACACGGCACGGGAAATGGCGAGGATGGCGGAATAGTCAGAAAAGCAACTTACAACCTGATATTTCGCCCTAATAAGCAAATTAGAATGAATTTGGCAGCACTCGCTGACTTTGATGTGCTCGGAATGAACGCGATTCTTGACCGAGTAACTATAGATGATTATGAAACGCTATTTACGGGGCGAAGTAACGCCGATTTTACAGATCCAGAGATTTATCGACGCATCGTTGGAGACTTTGACAACGCAGTTTTTCATAGTGAGGTCGAATTTCCCGAGATAGGTGCTCGCATCCCAGGTACGCTTTCGGTAACTAGGGAGGTCTCATGCACCTTTATTCAAGCTCTGCGTGATGTTGTGTCAGAGTTCCATAGCAACCGAACTAACCCACTTCTCACTCTTCTGAAAAGCAAGAGCGGGCAGATTGACCCCATACAATTTCTGCCAATCGTAGAGCGCGTAAGGCAACTGAACGCAGAAATTGGAAATCTGAACGATGTGCAAAATATCCGATCAGACATCGTAGATACGGTTTACCGCGCTGCTGGCCAGACCTACTCGCCGGCCTTGCTGGCAATCAAGTCTGATCTTCCAGATGAAGCTGATTTACTATTCCAATCACTTAAGCTCTTCGTGGGCGAGTTCGACGCGACTCATGAGGGGAGTATTCAAGAACTCAGTCTTGGCGGTGCCAACCTCATTTTTCTGACACTAAAGCTTCTCGAGTTCAAGTATCAGCACGAACGTCAGGCTCTTGCAAACTTTCTACTTATCGAAGAGCCGGAGGCGCACCTACATACGCATGTCCAAAAGACTCTATTCGATCGAATCGGGTACACAGGGGCGCAGATTATTTACTCAACGCACTCAACCCACATCTCCGAGGCCAGCAACATCCAGAACGTCAACATACTAGGGCGAGTAGGGACTGAGTGCGAGGCATTTCAACCGTCTATGGGGCTTACTCCTGACCAAATTGGCAACGTTCAGCGCTATCTTGATGCTGTTCGAAGCAATCTGCTTTTCGCAAAGAGCGTGCTGCTAGTGGAAGGAGATGCAGAAGAGATCCTCATCCCGTTGATGATAAAAAAGGTACTTGGCGTTAGCTTGGACGAGCTTGGTGTAAGTCTTATCAATATTGGTAGCACGGGATTTTCCAACGTCTCAGTGCTATTCCATGAAGATAGAATCCGCCGACGTTGCGCTATCATCACCGACTTGGATGCGGCATTTATGCCTACGAATCCCCAGTTTGGGGACGATCCTGATACCGTAAATTTCAGAGCCAAACTGCTGAGATCCCAAATATCTGGAGCAGCTCGCAAAGTTGAGCTCGATGCTCAGACTAATGGTAATGCATGGCTTCAGCCCTTTTATGCTAACCATACGTTCGAAGTTGACTTCGTGGCATGTGGTAATGCCAGGCTGGTAGTCGCATCCGTCAATGATGTATATACACAGGCCGCTAAGCGAGCACAGTCAATAGCTGAGCTGAACTCTATTCATGCCGCTCAATTCGGTAGACGTGTGCTCACCATGGCAAATTACGAAGGAAAGGGATGGTTCGCCATACTTCTGGGTAAACAGGTTGACTGCAAGACCGTCATTCCGCCCTACATTCTCCAAGCGCTCATCTTTGCACACGGAACATTCTCGACAGAGCTAATCTTCAACATATTGAAGCACAGAGTTAGCGTGAACACTCCTGCGGGAGCCGCCCCACCACCATGGCTGCAACACTATTGGGAACGTCTGCTTGAGTATCGTGCTGGCCGAGTTGACTTCAACACTATTCGGAACGAGGCAGCTATAGGGCTACCTAACGATCAGATCCTTGCATTTTTAGGGGCGCTGCCGTGACATTCGCATGGGATCAATCTGAGCTAAATGATGAACAGTCGGGGGCGGTACGCACAGAGAATAGTGTATTACTGATTGCCTGCCCTGGCAGCGGAAAAACTAGAACTCTGACCTATAAGATCGCCTATGAACTATCACGTTTGCAGAACAAGCGGCAGTTCATCGTTGCCCTTACCTATACCCACCGGGCAGCTGACGAAATTCATGATCGTATCGAAGGGCTTGGGGTGGATACCTCTCAGCTTTGGATAGGAACTATTCATTCATTCTGCCTTGAATGGATTCTGAAACCCTATGGTATCTACGAGCCTGCGTTGGCGCATGGCTTCAGGATCATAGACAGCCATGAGCAAGAGAAAATTCTAGAAGAACTGTGCCGAACGCAACCAGGAATCACTTACTGGGACTGTGAATACTATTTCACAGAACAGGGGTATGTACTGGCATGTAGGGATCAAAGTAAACACAGACGTCTTCATGCCATCTTTGAGCTGTATTTTCGCCATCTTGCAAATAACAGGCAAATAGACTTTGAACTGATGCTTTTTTACTCGTCACGCCTGATCCAAAGTCAACCTCAGATAGCGAGAGTCTTAGCTAACATTTTCCCCTGGATTCTAATTGACGAATATCAGGATACGAGGAGGATTCAATACTCGATCGTTGCAGCTATAGTGAGAGCCGGAACTGAGCGAACAAAACTATTTGTTGTGGGCGATCCCAACCAAGCAATTTTCGGTTCACTTGGAGGTTTCGCGATGCCTGTTGCCGAACTGCGGCAGCTTTGTAGTGTCCAGCTGGAAGAGCGTGCTCTGTCTGAAAACTATAGATCCACTGATAGACTGATCAGATATTTCTCAAACTTTACCGTTCACCCGACCAATATTCATGGTGCCGCATCTTACCGAACATTTCCTAGCAGCATTACCTACAACACCAATTTGGATCGCGACCAGTTGGAGGCTGAACTTGTGAGGCTGATTCGACTCAGTACCGACCAAGGGGTTCCCGCAGATCAGATCTGCGTAGTGGCACCGTGGTGGATTCTGTTAGCGGGAGTGACACGTCGACTTGCAGGTGCGTTGCCCGAGTACCAGTTCGACGGCCCTGGAATGGTTCCTTTCAGTCGTGATCAAGAGAATTTCTGGTATCGATTATCGCGGATCGCACTGACCGAGGCGTCCCCTACCCTGTATGTGAGACGGTGCCGTTGGGCAACAGAAGTGATTAGAGACTTAGGTAATGAAGGGATTGACACTCGTGAGCTATCTGCTGCCAGGCTTCTTCGGGAGAGCAACTCAATCTTGCTAGATCAGCCTGACGGACTGCAATATCTGAGGGAGTATTTCGCTATGTTGATGGCTCGCCTAGGGATTGACTGGCAGTCACATGCAATGCTCTCCGGGCATCATCAAGCATTCTTTGACAGTTCAGCGGCTAAGATCGAGCGGCTACGAAGGGAGGGGGCACCATACATTGGCGGAATTGACTTCTTCCGCAAGGTGTTCCAACACCGTAGCGGCATCACCGTCAACACCATCCATGGTGTCAAGGGGGCGGAATTCGACGTAGTGATAGCATTTGGTTTACTGCAAGGAATGGTCCCGCATTTCAGCGAAGAAGCAGAAGTAGATGGTGGGAGCCACAGCGCAAAAAAACTGCTCTACGTAGTTGGCTCTCGGGCCCGCAAACATCTTTATCTGATCTCGGAGTGTCAACGTATGAGAGGGGGCGGGCGAGGCCCCTATGCTGCAACAGATGTACTTGCCGAATGTATATTCGATTACGATGTCGTGTAGCTAATGACTGTGCGTGAGATATGACAGCTTCGATATAGCAATGTAGACATACCTCAAACTTGCGACATTAAGGTCAAGCCCCAGATAAAGAGGTTGTAAATAAGTCCCTGCAAAAGCAGGGGCATTTTCATTTCTACTACAGTGATTATATTGTTCATTACGATAAATTAAATAGAGCTAATAATTCCCCATCAGTTTAATAGCAGCATCAAGTTTGATCTCACACATGTAGATGATATTTAATGCTGCACGCTTAATTTTTATTTCATGCCCATGAAGATGGTACAAAAAATAATTTTTAAAGTTCATTCTGAAGTTGCAACTCTGTCATAGTTCTTGTTTTTGCATTTCCATGATTCTCTATATACTCAGTAGCCATATATTTCCTACGGTCGTGTGACATAATATCGGCTATTGCTTTTATTCGTTCAGATTCATTGATATTAAGTCTATTTTCTACATTAGCCATTAAATCAAGCTCTTGGCTATTAAAAAACCAATGGCAATTATCTTTATGACGACTTCCTGCAACATAACTATTTGCTCTATCCATGCCGTTTGTCCAGTACACAAAAACATCACCATCAATAGTTGTACCTTGGCTGGCATATACAGTTAATGCATAACCAAGCGCTATAGGTAATCTTCCATCTTCATTTTTATAATCAAAGTCTTTGAATGTAATACACCTTCCGTCATCTAAATTAACGCAAAAATTAATGACTCCATTAATGGCATGTACTTTGTTGATAGTTCCTAATGTCCCATTAGACACTTGTATTCGATAATCATTTTTGCAGAACTTAATACGATCACCGGCCGCAAATTTATACTTACACCGATGTTCAGAGACGATACACTCGACCTCTACCTCATTGAGGCTGACACGCCCTTCGGCTTGGAGTATTGTACGCACTTGCTCTGAAAGTAGATTTACATCTTCCCATTTCTGCGCGAGTAGCAGATGTGATTTCTCTGGGTTAGCGAGTCTGTAGTTGTTCCAAGCCTGAACCATGGCGCTTTTAGTTTCGTGGGCGTTACTACTGAAATTAAGTAGACCTCTTTGCCTAAAAGCCTCTAATGCTCTTTCCGATTCCCCGTCCCTTAATTGCATCACAGTTTCCCGAGCCCAGCTTTCACGTTGTCGCTTGATGGTTTCAATGCGGCTACAATTTAATCGGCGTGATAGATATCTTAGGCACCCACCATGTTCAATCGCATCCAGTTGTTTATCCTCACCGACCAGTATGACCTTGACATTATTTTCGACGGCGAGGTGTAGCAGTTTATGTAGCTGTCTGGTTCCGATCTGCCCTGCTTCATCGATCACCAAAACATCAGCAGTGGAAAAATGATTACGCTTTCGCTCATAGTCGGTTAGAAGTTTCGCGACTGTAAATGACGGAATGTCAGACTCCTCTTGCAGATTGTCCGCTGCACGTTTCGCTATTGTCGCGCCAACCACACGATGCCCGCTGGATTGGTACGCATGTCTTAGCACCGCCATTGCGGAGGATTTACCCGCCCCTGCCGACCCCTGCAAAATACCTAGGTCGCCATTGCAGCACACATCCAATAGCGCCACCCGTTGTTCCTGGCTCAGCGCGTAGCCGCACCCTTTTTCCTGGAACGTAATGGCTGCTTGTACGACAGCCTCTGTCAATTTCAGTTCATTACGTGCAAACAGATCGGTAGCTATTGTGACCAATTCCTGTTCCACCCTCAGAATTTGCCGGGTCGTAAACAGCTGGCTGTGCTTCTCATCTATTCCTATAGGGATCAACTCATCATCAACTAATAAAGATTCGGAGAAATTTTGGATATCTGTTGCTGGCAAACAGGAACACTGAAGTTTCTCGGCAATGAGCTGGTACAGGTCTTGTGCCCTGAATACGGCAACTCGTTCAGTCAATGCTGCGTATACATCTTTGAAAAAAAGTGGTTCAACGACAGGCTTTCCGGCTAGGCGATGCCCGCTTTGGGACTCAATGTATTTAGCTGTTAAACCAAAGCCATCAAGTTCCGATTGCCACCTTTCAAGTAGTGCGGAACGCTCGACCCGTTGCTTGGTTCGACGGGTAACCAATTTTGCCCTGTCACCAATACTGCTGGCGCTGCTTGTCGCTGACGTCTGTGTCAGGCTTTCTGTGATAGCGTGCGCACGTTTAGAGAAATAGTGAGAGATAGAATCGGGAATACATGGAAGACAGAAGCTCTCCCCGTCAGGCTCAATGGCAAGCCCCAGCAAGTTTATCTGGTAAGCTAGCTCAGCACGGTATGTAGCACCAGCAGCTTTTTGCCATAGGTATAGGTCTCGGCTGATTATTGTTCCCCAACTTCCATCTGACCGAGGCGCTACATTAGCGACCAGGGCATGGGTGTGCAGTTGGGGATCGAGATCCCTTGATGTTTCATGCTCGAAAGTCGCAGCAACCAGCCCATCAACTCGTTCTCGTCGTTGGCCTGCATGCTCTCTGCGCGTAAAAGCTGCATGATTTTCGAGAAACGAGATCGCTCTTTTGACAGCAACAAGCTGAGCATCACTGATTTTTTCACGTAAAGAATGGTCGGCGGCAGCCCAGACGATACTCACCGATTTGGGTGCGGAGAACGTGAGATCCCAGCCTGGCTGATGTGATTCACCTGGTACGGAGCACAGCGCGGTTTTGCCATTTGGAGAAAATCCTCGCATAATGGAATGGTAATCTTCTCCTATCTCTCTGCCCGATATTCCTAACGCAATGGCACCTCTACCGATCCAGATCCCGGCAGGCTGATCATCCGTCAGATAATAATCCTCGTCGACGTAATACCCAATGTGGCTAATCGCATGCACTGATAGCATAAATTAATTCCCCTTCAATCGCCCATTTCTTGTTGTTGGTTGTGTCGATATTGAGCTGCGCTGGAGCAGCCAATCAGCAGCAATATGGCTTTTGGCTATCACATTCAGTTTTGGGTAGGGCCACTGGAGCTTATACACTGCATTCCAGCCAGAACTAGTGATGTATCCAGTAACCCCTTGTGGGGTTGATTGCGGCAGGTTTACCAGATCAGACGGGGTTACGAGCTGCCAGGTTTCCTTATGCCAGCTTGCAGCTTGCCCTTGATTCTCGGAATAGGTGGGCCGTTCGTAGATCGCTTCACCAAATGCTTTGGCCGCGTATTCGGCCACGCCACCAGTAGCACCACATCGGAGTGCAATGATCGTCGAAAATAGGTTCAGCAGGGTGTCAGTATCATGCTCACCGTATATTTTATGTAGCTGTGAAATAGACTGAGCACCAGCTAATGTTCGGCATCCTTTAGAGCGACCAATACTCATCCATTCTTTCAAGTTGTCATTTTTTGGAAGGTTTCCCAGTTCATCTAGCACTAGCCAGGTATTAGCGGCCTCATTATCTGGCTTGGCGGTGACAATCGTGGTCATTAGCCCGATCATCGCGTTGCACAGGGGGGCACCGACATACCTAAGCTCTGGATGGGCCTGTATGATAATTTTCTTAATTTTTGGTTCTTTTCCACCCAACCAATCTCGAATGGAAAACAATTTTTTCCCTGTACCTCTCCAAGCCTTCTCCAGGGAGTACAGCCAAGCGGCATCTGTCATAAGAGTCGACATGAAACCATGAGTTGTTTTCGATTCATCTTCAACAAATCTCGAAGCGCGATCATAGTACCTGTCCAATATAGAACGAAGCGAGAGTGTATCTAGTGACAAGTTCTCAATCACTTGTTGCCAACCCCAATTACCCTGCCCATTTGTGCTACTGGCAGCCAAAATTCCTGCAAAAATTGCACGCGCGCCGTTAGACCACATCGGATCTTCAGCTCGCTCAGCCACAAATATTTTTGCAATCAGCTCGAAATCTTCGATAAATCTCAGATCTTTAGATATATCCCATACCGCCGAGCGCTCATCCCACGGCGCGATTAAAATCGTGTCGGAGGGGTCATAAAACAGTTCAGTAAATTCGCGTTTTTCATCATAAATAACAACCATATCCCCGTTTTTTACGATTTGTCCTAGAGTCGTCTTGATGATTACTGACTTACCTGACCCCTGCTGACCGAATACAAATACATTTCCCTCGATTTCTTTTCTACTCAACATAATATCAGGGTGTACGGCAACACCAGAACGCTGGCTGTTTTTTAGGCGGCGAAGCTTGAGTCCCACCTGTAAGCTGGCATCTTCATATAAACTCGGGCCACTGACTTTAATAAGACTTTTCCGGCCGCCTGGCATCCAAAAAATAGTTCTTGTAATAGTGAATGAAAACAGCGACGAGACAACAAAAGACCCTATTGTCGTCAGTAATATTTTGTTACGGATGTCATATGCGTCTAACAAATCAATATAGTGTTCTAACTGTGCCCATGAGTGCTGAGTTAGTAGCCACCATATTCCTCCCCCAAACCGAGCCACATGATCTGAAAAAAGCCCCCAATCGTTAGTTGGCCAGAAAAGATTTATTTGTATGACCTGGCCTAACGTACCCAAGAAAATAAATAGTCCTGCCATTGATCCCCATTGCTGATACCCAATTGACGGAGGAGCATTGGTTTTCATCGGATGATCTCCTGGCCCAGAGCCGAATTTACCTGCCTCACAGCTATTTTGCGCTCAGTGTCTGAAAGACCCACTGTTGCAGCACAAATTTCGAATGTTTTGAGTAGTAGCTGTTGTTCCAATTTTGAGAGCAGCAGAATCAGATTTTGTTGTTCACGGTGACTAGCCCATGCCTGGCGAATCACTTCTGCTATGGTCGTATTTTTTTCCTCAGCCGAGTTCACCAAATCCAGATAATCCCGCATCGAAAAACGCACGGTCACAGCCCTCTGAGTAGGTTGTTTCATTTGTCACCTCTTGAAATCATTGAAATCCTCAGCAAGGACGCCAAATTTTTGGGGATTCGGCTGATAGCCAAAATCATGTTTGAAATCACTGGAATACCGCATAGGTTGTGGCTTTCAGAGATATTTTTTGGTGTTTCGATTGCACTCACGGTGCATGGGGTCTGATTTCCGCCTAACCCAGGTACCACATCTTGGCGATAGTTGATAACAGCTACCATTGCGAGCATATTTTCCAGTGTAGGAGGAAAAATTACCTGTTCTAGGGATTGATAATCCTGCAATGCCTCAATTGTTATACTTAGGAGTTGGTCCTGAAAGTCACTTTGGCATTCAACCTTGATGATGTTTTCTGCATGACAGATTGCCCCTGCCAACAAAAACGCTATAATTTCAGCATTGCCCTCTGAAATACCATTCAATGTTGCCCAATGATTATCGATGAGCTGAACCATATAATTAATACACCTTTTTGACGGGGTCATTTTATGCCTCCATATATTTTCTAGATTCAATCCACTGGTTGATAACAGTTCTCTCCCAGCCAACTAGTCTGGGGCCTAGATTTATGGGATGAGGGAGGACTCCCTCGTTACGCCAGCGCCACAATGTTGTTTTGCTGACTCCCAGCTCCAAAGCGAGCTGCGCCGGACGGATAATAATATTTTTATTCATTGCAATTTCCTTGAGTTCCATGTGTTCGTAACTAGTATCACTAAAAAAAAGAAGGCTATCTCCTGTCAGAGTGAAGATAACTCTGTTGACACATTCGAACAGACTGCTATCGTGGACACACCATTTAAAAGAGGTGAAACGTGTACATAGATGATATTTCTCGATTCCATGAGCTAAGAAAGGCACAGGTTCAACTGATAGATGCAGTCAAAAAGTCTATCGAGAATGCCTATGAGTTTTCGCAAAGTGAAAATACGGCAATATCAGATGGCCCATATTCAGGCCAAATAGCGGCAGATAGTTTTTTTGACGATGTAAATATTGATTCCAGGATGTGTGAGGTAATTAGAAGAGCAAATGCAGGATCACTCAAGACTACCGCTAGAGATATTTCCTTTGGGCAACTACTCAGAGATGCCAAAAGTATTAGCAATGCAAAAGAGTGGATCAGGAAAACAGATGAATATTTACGTAGTGATATGTTGAATCATGAAGAGTTAACATATTTTAAACTGCGAGATGCCGAAATAGACTACACAAATGAACTCTATCATTGTCTTGAGTTAGTTTTTATTCTTGTACGAAAAAGTAAAAAAAAACAAAGAAATGATGACAGTTATTTTCTTGAATATTGCGCTCTATGCTGGAGACTCGTACATAAACAAAATAATCAGAACCTCTATGATAGTACTGATTACTCAACATCGTATTGCTTAGTGCATCACCCTAAAAAATCAGTTTATGAACACAAAAAGGCAAGGGCAGCTTTGATCTCAGCTGTTGATAAATCAGATCATGAAATGAGAGATATGTTTATTAGAAGAAAAAATGATCTTTCGTTAAACCCTAGAATATTGTATAGAGCCACTGCCATTTTTTCAGATAAACCAAGCCGAGTGGAATTGGAGGCGCACCGAACAGGAAACTCCTGGGTGGATAGTGCTCGTCTTATAATAGAGATTTCTAAAATTCATTTTCCACGAGCATCAGTTGTCTTGAATGCTATTCCTATCAACAAATTATCCTCATGGAAAGAATGGTTTTATGCTGTTATAAATTCACTGGATTCTTCTGGAACTGACAAATCCAATTGGGAGGAGGCTTGGGGAAACCTGCCCAACGATCAGGCTGCAACCAGTTTAGAGGGTGGAGAAAATGTATTATTGAATATCATTCACAGATATGAGTCTACTAATAATATCAAGAATATGAAACAGCCAAGAGGACCGAAGGCGGGTTCTGTTCCAAAAAATGACGAGCTGAGGGCAAGCATCATTTTTCTGGCAGCTCAACAAATGGCAGAAAACAATAAAATAGATGCAGCTGAAATTGGCCGGAAGCTGAATAAATCACGAGAACGTATCAGAGTATTACTAAAAGAGCTCGGCATCCGCTAATTGCTGCTGATTTTATTGAGGGATTACGACCAAATTGTTATTTCTGATTGTAGTTCCTCGACTGGCCAAATTCAATTTTATTGGCCTGTTCTGAAAGGGGGAATTCAATGCGACGCACCTCCAGCTGAAATCAATTTTCAGTCCATCATTCATGTCCCCCAAAATCAACCGTTACTACGGTATCAGCCTCCATCTGGAGCAGGTGGCGCTCCCACAATTCCAGAGCTCCGCGCTTCTCCGGTAAATACTCGTAGCGGTCATAGTGCCTGCTCGAAACATCCCTTAGGGCGTGATTCTGGAGGCGATCGCGTAGATCTTTGGCTATGCCAAGCTCACCCATCAAGGTTTTACAGGTGCGACGAAAGTCGCGGGGAATAAAGTGTGCCATCTTGCAACGCTTGCGGTATCTATCGATAGCCTGGCTAAGTGATGCCATCGGCATATGTTCATCAAGCTTGGTGGCATGGGGGAATATAAAGAGGCTGTCTGCTGTTGCCTCTTGCTGCGCCCTCAGCACACGCAAGGCGCTGCTTGTAAGTGGGATAAGATGGGGGCGATTATTTTTGGAAATATCGGCGGTAATAGTTAAAGTCTTGGCCTGCCAGTCAATACTGTCCCAGTGTGATGCTGCCAGTTCATAAGGGCGCTGCCCGCCAGTGAAGAAACATAAGCGAATCAGGCTGCGTAGAGTTAGCCCCAAGTTCGTTGGCTGTTCCATGTCGTCAAGTAGCTGTCTGGTCTCATTCCACGATAGGAATCGCTCTCCCACCCGTTCGGCGTTCCTTTGCCTGGGAATTGCGGCAACTGGATTCATTGTCAAGCCAAATTGGGCATCATCGATGAAGTTGGCTGGGTCATTGTCGTGCTGGAGCCCGTAATTGAAGGCTGCCATCAGGTAACTACGCACCCTATTGGACTGGGTATCGGCGCCACGGCGGATCATGTTCGCCAGAATGAGCTTAATATCTTGCGGGCTCACATCCTTAGCTTTTGTAGTGGGTTTCAGATATGGATAAGCTTCCTTTTCTAATGAAATCAAAACGGCTTTGTAAGTGCGTTTACCGTTTTTTCTCATCTGCTCAGTGTAGCTTCGGAAAAGCTGAAGGATGGTGCCTTGCTGTTCATGCTCTCGCTGTGCCTGTTCCCGCTCTCTTTCCTGCCGTTCCAGTTCGAACTTGGGATCTAGACCATCACGGATCATCTGACCAAACGCCCTAGATTTGTCGCGAGCGTCGACCAGTTTCAATGTTGGAAAACTGCCAAGCCTAATAAAGGCCCACCGGCCTTCTCGCTTGTAACGGAATACAAGCATTTTATTCCCACTGGGAAACACCTGAACGCCTAACCTACCAGCGCCACGAGTACGGGTATCATCAAACTGGTAATAGGGGGTCTTTTTCGCAGGTAGTGCGGCAATCTCATTGTGAGTTAATGGCATAGTTGGCACATCTCGATAAGTACACTTGTTTACAATTGCAGTGTACATACAAGTGCACTTAAGATGAAGCTTCATGTAACTCAATAACACCTCATGAAATGATGGAATTTATAACAACATGTATTTTTTGGATTTTTTTGTTGTTTCGGTGTGTGGTGAATCACCATGAAATCAATATAATATCGACTCATAATCGATTGGTCGTGGGTTCAAGTCCCCCAGGGGCCACCAAATTAGAAAAGGCCGCTCATCATGAGCGGCCTTTTTGCATCTACGTATCGGGCAATGTCCAGTGATAAGCTCGATGAGGTCATAGAAAAGACCCGCCATGGGCGGGTCTGGGCAGGGTCCGGATCAGGCGCCTCACTCAGAGACAAGGAGCCTAATGCTGAGCCTCAGGTTTGCTCGTTGCTGCCGCTCTGGATGGATGAGCGACGCCCGATGGCAGGCAGCATCCGGGTAACCAGATTGCTGCGCTGGCGCCAGGAGGTGAAGACGATGGCCAGCAGGTGCAGACCAATCAGCCCCTGCAGCGCCACCACGCACCACTCATGCCACTCGTCAGCCCCCAGTTCAAATCCCGTCTCGGTATTTTGAAACCAGCCGCTGCCAGCGGTGGCCAGCACGACCAGCCAGAGCGCCCACACGGCCAGTTTGCCGCTGCCGTGATGACCCGGTGCCGGAGGCTGCCGCTCACGCATCTCGCGCGCTTGCTGGCGAAAATCCTCACCGCTGGGGATGAGGGCACCAAGGCGAGCGTAGCCACGGGCAAAAGTAAGCCCCCAGAGCAGACGCAAGGAGACCAGCCCAATGGCGCCGTAACCCAGCCACTCGTGCCACTCCTCGCCCGCTTCGTTAACCCAGAGGTTGCCGATGCAGACCGCCACCAAGCCCCAGTGGGTCAGGCGAACCAGCGGATCCCAGCGAAAGGGCTCACCCTTTTTGCTTGGCATATTTGTGGTACTCCTTCTTCAGGTCGTTGACCTTGGCCAGATGTTCGCGCGCCTTGGCCTCATCACCCGCCTTGAGTGCGGCCAGGCTGGCGTCCAGCTCGGTCTGTACCTCGTTCATCCCTTCAAGAAATTTCTCTTTCTTGGCGGCCGGCATGTTCTTCTGCTTGGCCACGTCCAGCTGGGCCTTCATCTCGTTGATGTGCTTCTCCATGGTGGCTGCATCATCAGCCTTGACGGCCTGCTTGTAGTTGAAGCCAATCTTCTTCATCGGCTGTTCCAGATCACCCGCCACGGCAGGCAGGGTCATCAGGCCAAACATCAGGGGCAGCAGCAGGGGGCGGACGGTTTTCAACATGGGATTTCCTTATATAACGACATGCTCGAATTGTTAGGGGTACTTATGAATCCAAACAAGAATTCATCACCAGCATGATGCCATGACTCATGGTGAAACGTTTGTGAAAAATGCTGTTTTTTGTGGCAAATAGTGACAGATATGCCGCGCTTGTTTGCGCTTGGTAACTGATTGAACGCAGGTGACACGCACCATGGGGATGGTTGAAAGCGGTAAACAGGGACAAAAAACCCCGCCGTAGCGGGGTCTGAATCAGCTGGCCATTTGCTGGCGTCAGTTACTCCTGTTCGCGAACAATGGCGCGCCAGCCGATATCCTTGCGATAGAAAACGCCATCCCACTTGATGCGGCCAGCGAGCTGATAGGCACGCTGCTGGGCTTCTGCCACAGTGTGACCGAGGGCGGTGGCGCACAACACGCGGCCGCCAGCGGTCAGGCTGGTATCGCCCTCCAGACGGGTACCGGCATGGAACACCTTCTCACCCGCCACTTCATCCACCGGCAAGCCGCTGATGGGGTGGTTGGTGCTGTAATCGCCGGGATAGCCTCCCGCCGCCAACACCACGCCGATAGCGGCGCGGGGATCATAGATGGCCTCTTTCTGATCCAGCTTGCCTGCGCAAGCGGCCAGGCAGAGCTCCACCAGATCGGACTGCATCCGCAGCATGATGGGCTGGGTCTCGGGATCGCCAAAGCGGCAGTTGAACTCGATCACCTTGGGATTGCCTGCGCCGTCGATCATCAGACCGGCGTAAAGAAAACCGGTGTAGACGTTGCCCTCGGCCGCCATGCCGCGCACAGTCGGCATGATCACCTGCTCCATCACGCGTCGATGTACCTCGGCGGTCACTACAGGCGCCGGGGAGTAAGCCCCCATACCGCCGGTGTTGAGGCCGGTATCACCGTCGCCAACCCGCTTGTGATCCTGACTGGTGGCCATCGGCAGCACGTGCTCGCCATCGACCATGACGATGAAGCTCGCCTCTTCCCCCTCCAGAAACTCCTCAATCACCACCCGGGAGCCCGCTTCGCCAAAGGCATTGCCGGAGAGCATGTCGCGCACCGCGTCTTCCGCCTCCGGCAAGGTCATGGCGACAATCACCCCCTTGCCCGCCGCCAGACCATCGGCCTTGATGACGATGGGGGCGCCCTTCTCGCGCAGATAAGCGAGCGCAGGCTCCACTTCGGTGAAGTTCTGGTACTCGGCGGTCGGGATGGCGTGACGGGCCAGGAAATCCTTGGTGAAAGCCTTGGAGCCTTCCAGCTGGGCAGCGGCAGCAGTCGGGCCAAAGATCGGCTGACCGGCGGCGCGGAAGGCATCCACCACCCCTTTCACCAGCGGCGCTTCCGGCCCGACGATGGTGAGGCCGACCTGTTTCTCTTTGGCAAACGCCAGCAACCCTTCGATATCGGTCGCCTCGATGGCGACGTTCTCGACACCCGGCTCAAGCTGGGTGCCCGCATTGCCCGGCGCCACAAAAACGTGACGTACCAGTGGGGAGTGTTTGGCCTTCCAGGCCAGGGCGTGTTCGCGGCCACCGTTGCCAATGATCAGTACTTTCATCGTATCGCTCGCTTCTATTTGTGGTCACCGGACGGCCACCCGGGCCGTCAGTCAGTGGAAATAGTCAGTTGAAAAGAGACAACAAAAGGGCCGCCATCGGCAGCCCCTGACCCATCAATGACGGAAATGGCGCATGTTGGTGAAGACCATGCACATACCGTGTTCGTCGGCGGCGTCGATCACCTCCTGATCGCGCATCGAGCCACCCGGCTGGATCACACAGGAGATACCGGCCTGCGCGGCAGCATCGATACCGTCGCGGAACGGGAAGAAGGCATCGGAGGCCATCACGGAGCCCGCCACGGTCAGTCCTTCATCCGCCGCCTTGATACCGGCGATTTTGGCCGAATAAACACGGCTCATCTGGCCTGCGCCGACGCCGATGGTCTGGCCATCTTTGGCGTAGACGATGGCGTTGGATTTGACGAACTTGGCCACTTTCCAGCAGAACAGCAGATCCTGCAGCTCGGCCTCGGTCGGCTGACGCTTGCTGACCACGGTCAGGTCACCCAGCGTCACCATGCCGAGATCCCGCTCCTGTACCAGCAGGCCGCCGTTGACGCGTTTGAGGTCAAACCCTTGCGCCGGAGCCGTCCACTGCCCGCATTCGAGCAGACGCACGTTCTGCTTGGCGGCGACCGCATCGCGGGCCTCCTGGCTGACGGTCGGGGCGATGATCACTTCGACAAACTGGCGGGCCACGATGGCTGCCGCAGTGGCGCCATCCAGCTCGCGGTTGAAGGCGATGATGCCGCCAAAGGCGGAGGTGGGGTCGGTCTGGTAGGCGCGATCGTAGGCACTCAGCAGGTCGCTACCGATGGCCACGCCGCAGGGGTTGGCATGCTTGACGATGACGCAGGCCGGCTCGTCGAACTCCTTCACACACTCCAGCGCAGCATCGGTATCGGCGATGTTGTTGTAGGAGAGCGCCTTGCCCTGCAGCTGGATAGCGCTGGAGACGGAACCCGGAGCAGCATGCTCTTCGGCGTAGAAGGCGGCAGCCTGATGGCTGTTCTCACCGTAACGCATGTCCTGCTTCTTGATGAACTGGCTGTTGAAGGTGCGCGGGAAGCGGGACTCCTCGTCACCCTCCTTGTTGTCACCGTAGGAAGGAACCATGGTGCCGAAGTAGTTGGCGATCATGCCGTCGTAGGCGGCGGTGTGCTCGAAGGCTGCGATGGCCAGATCGAAACGGGTCGCCAGTTTCAGGCTGTTGCCGTTGGCATCCATTTCGCGAATAACCCGATCATAGTCGGCAGCTTTGACGACGATAGCGACATCTTTATGGTTTTTGGCGGCAGAGCGCACCATGGTCGGGCCGCCGATGTCGATGTTCTCGACCGCATCGGCCAGGGTGCAGCCCGCTTTGGCCACTGTCGCGGCGAAGGGGTAAAGGTTGACGACAACCATGTCGATGGGGGAGATAGCGTGCTGGGCCATGATGGCGTCATCCTGATCCCGACGGCCGAGGATGCCGCCATGAACCTTGGGATGCAGGGTCTTGACCCGGCCATCCATCATTTCAGGGAAACCCGTGTAGTCGGAGACCTCGGTCACCGGCAGACCCGCCTCGCCAAGCAGCTTGGCGGTACCGCCCGTGGAGAGCAGGGCAACACCACGCTCGTTGAGTGCCTTGGCAAATTCCAGAATGCCAGTTTTGTCAGACACACTCAGCAGTGCACGGCGAATGGGTCGAGCTTGTTCCATCACACTATCGTCCTCAACATAACGGGGACCGTTCCATGGGAGGCGAGGCTCAACACAGAGAGTCCCCAAATAAATGGAAGTGGGGGATTTCGCAAACCACTCTCGCCCCGACATCCGGCAAAAGCGTTTTAGGAAATGCCCGCTTGGTGCGGCGCTCTGTTATGGGCGCGTATTCTACACAAAAAATGTGACCTGTGGTGGATTTTTTGAAACAGCAAAGCCTTATTTGGCGCGGCGTTAAACGTTTTCTACTTGATTTTCTCGAAACGTTTGCACTTTCAGTGTTTTATGGGAAAAAGGGTCGCCAGGAGATGTTTATCTGCCCCTTTTATGCCCTTGGCTGGCAATCCATGAGCAAAGGGGTGATAGTGGATTCCGGTTTTTGTAGCGGCATATATTCAAGGGGAGAGAGAGCATGTATCGGATCGGTGAACTGGCCAAGGCGTGCGGGGTCAAGGCAGATACCCTGCGTTTTTACGAGAAGAACGGGCTTATCTCACCGGGGATCCGCAACGAATCCGGCTACCGTCTCTACAGCGAACAGGACAAGCGGCGGCTGGAGTTTATTATCCGCGCCAAGTCGGTCGGATTCTCGCTGGCCGATATTGGCGAGCTGCTCGACCTCGATACCAACAAGGCCAAAGTCACCTGTCAGGAGGTGAAAGCAGTGGCCGACACCAAGCTGGCCCAGGTGGAGCAGAAGATCATCGAACTGACCCGCTTTCGCGATAATCTGCGCGAGCTCTCCAATATCTGCTGCGGCGGGCCGCGCTCGGCCGAGCACTGCGCCATCCTCGAGACGCTGGAATCTGGAGCCCCGGCCCATCACGAGCACCACAGCCACGACCAGCATGACCCGGTTCACGGCTGACATGGTATGCCTGACTGAGCGTGCCTGGCTCAGAGTGACTGACTCGGCGCGCCCGACGCATTGCTCCGGCGGCAATTTGGTGACAAAATCGCCGCGTTTTTAACCGGTGCCAGTGCATCCGGTTGCCGGGCGTTAGCCTGAACAGGCGCCCGCAGCGAAAACCGCCATCCAGACACAAGCATCAACACACCAAGAGAAAAGAAGAGGAGCCATCATGGCCAAGATCCGGGTCGACCAACCCGCCCTCCCCCGTGAGGAAAATGCGCAAGGGGGCAGCTATGCCCATCAGCGCGGCGAGATAAAGGATAACCATCTGCATGCCCTGCTCTCCGATCCCCTGTTTCGCAGCCGGGTCGAGCGCAACAAGAAGGGCAAGGGGAGTTACCAGCGCAAGGCCAAATTCGGCAAGCGGTGGGAGCCCGGCCAACAGCAGATGCTCCGCGTCTGCTACTGAGCGGGTTTCTACCGACCAAAACAATCAGGGCGCCATTGGCGCCCTGATTGTTATCTCGAAACACGGTTCGCCAAACCTGGCTCACGACCTGTCGCGAGAAGCTGTCAGCGAGGTGAAGAGCAGCGCAGGAACCGGAGCGTATAGAGATACGTGAGGCTTCCGAGCAGCGCATGAACCTTGATCACGGCTTCGCAGCCAGATCGTGAGCCAGTTTTCACTCATCCATAAACAGTTCGAGCAATACGTTCAGATAGCGATGGCCGAGAGAAGTGAGCTGCCAGCTATCCCCCAAATCCTCGATCAGCTCCTTGCTTTGGGCGATGGCGAGCACTGTCTCCACCCGTTCCAGCGGCAAGCCGGTATAGGCCTCGAACTCCACCTTGGGGGCAGGTTCAAACAGGCGGAAGCGGTTCATAAAGTATTCGAGCGGCAGATCGTCTGCCGTCACCTGCCACTGCTCGTCCAGATAGGGGCGACTCTTGTCCAGATACCCTTTCGGATGCTTCACCTTGGCGGTGCGCAGGATCTGTTGGTTCGCGAGATCGGTCACCTTGCCGTGGGCGCCACAGCCGATCCCCAGATAGTCGCCAAAGCGCCAGTAGTTGAGGTTGTGATGGCACTGATAGCCCTCTTTGGCATAAGCCGAGATTTCGTACTGGCGATAACCGCTGGCGGTAAGCATGGCGTGGCCCTGTTCGTAGATATCCCACAGGGTGTCATCTTCCGGCAGTTTGGGCGGTTTGGAGGCAAATGCCGTGTTCGGCTCTATGGTGAGCTGATACCAGGATAGGTGTGGCGGGGCGCAGTCGATCGCCTGCTGCAGGTCATAAAGGGCGTCATCCAGACTCTGATCCGGCAGACCGTGCATCAGATCCAGATTGAAGGTAGGCAACTTGATGGCATGGGCCAGTGCAGCGGCCTTGCGCGCCTCTTCCGGGCCGTGAATGCGACCGAGGCGGGTCAGCTTCTCCTGCTGAAAGCTCTGCACCCCGATGGAGATACGGTTGATGCCGGCGAGCTGGAAACCGGCGAACTTATCCGCCTCCACCGTGCCCGGGTTGGCCTCCATGGTGATCTCGCAATCTGCGGTGAGCGGAATGCGGGCCCGCACCCCGTCCAGCAAGGTTTGCATCGCCTCCACCGTCAACAGGCTGGGGGTGCCGCCGCCGATAAAGATCGAGGAGAGCGGCCGCCCCTGCGCCCACTTCAGATCCTGATCCAGATCCTCCAGCAGGGCGGCGACATATTCGAGGTGAGGCAACTCCCCCTTCTGGGCATGGGAGTTGAAGTCACAATAAGGGCACTTCTGGACGCACCAGGGCACATGAATATAGAGAGAGAGCGGCGGCAGTTGCAGCATGGGGCTTCCAATAAAACGGGGGCTCAAGGCCCCCATTGTAGATGACTATGTGTAATTGACCGTGTGTAACCGACAAAGTGGCGAAGTGACTCAGTGCGCCGCAGCCAGCGCCGCTTTGAGCTTGGCCAGCGCCTGACCGCGATGGCTGAGCTGGTTCTTCAGCTCGGCGGGCATCTGGGCGGCGGTGCAGTCGTGATCCGGCACGAAGAAGACGGGGTCATAGCCAAAGCCATGTTGACCGCGCGGCTCATCGATGATCATCCCTTCCCAGCTCGCCTGACAGATGATGGGGGTGGGATCGTCAGCGTGGCGCATATAGACCAGCACACACCAGAAGCGGGCGCTCTTCAGGTACTCGGGGGCACCTTGCAGCTCGCCGAGCAGCTTCTCGATGTTGGCCTTGTCACCGGCACCCACACCGGCAAAGCGGGCGGAGTAAACACCGGGGCGCCCTTGCAGCAGATCGACTTCCAGACCGGAGTCATCGGCCACGGCGGGCAAACCGGTAATGCGGGCGGCGTGGCGGGCCTTGATGATGGCATTCTCGACGAAGGTGGTGCCGGTCTCATCGGCATCGGAGACCGCAAACTCGCTCTGTGGGATCACCTGGATCTTCATATCGGCCAGCATGGCGGCCAATTCCTTCACCTTTTTCTGGTTACCTGTTGCCAGGACAAGCTTGTTCATCGAGCACCTCCGCAAAAATAATCTGCGCATTCTATGCGGCGCAAGCGTTTAGTAAAAGCGCCAATTACACCCGCTGTGATGGGGTTACGGGGGATTTGCCACCATCGAATAACCAGCTTTTTAATACATGTTTCCATAATGGAATAACCAAAGTGATTAAATACCATTTCTATTCATTACTGTGAGTCAGTAGACTCGCGCCCCAATTCATTAACCTGGCTGACTAAAGAGGTGACAGATGCCATTGATACTTTTACTCGTACTACTGGTGCTGTTCAGTCCGCTGGCTATCGACATCTACCTGCCCGCCATTCCGCAGATGGCCGAGCAGCTGGGCGCCGAAGTAACCCTGATGCAGGGCACCATCACCTGGTTCCTGTTCAGCATGGGACTGGGGCAACTACTTGTTGGCCCGCTGGCCGATCGCTACGGTCGCAAGCCCATCGCGCTGGGCGGCGTGCTGCTCTATGGCCTGAGCGCGCTGGGGGCCGGCTTTGCCGCCAGCCTCGGCGAATTGATGCTGGCCCGGGTGCTGCAGGGCTTCGGCGCCTGCGCCACCTCGGTCGCCGCCTTCTCGGTGGTGCGTGACAGCTACGGCCCGAAAAAGAGCGGCCAGATGATCTCCTATCTCAATGGAGCCATCTGCTTTATTCCTGCGCTGGCCCCCCTGCTCGGTGGCTGGCTCACCGCCAAGGCAGGCTGGTCTGCCAACTTCTGGTTTATGGCCGGTTATGCGCTCATCGTCGGCAGCTGGCTGATGTGGCGGATGCCGGAGACCCGCCCGGAGGAGACCCGTAGCGAAGGGGCCCTCATCAGCTGGTCTCGCTACAGCCCGGTGCTGCGCTCCCCCAGCTTCCTGTTCAACGCGGCGCTGTGCATGCTGGCGATGGCGGTGATCCTCGCTTATGTCACCGCCGCACCGGTGCAGCTGATGGTGAAACTGGGGCTGGATATGAGCGGCTTTAGCTACTGGTTTACCGCCAACGCTGCGCTTAACATTCTGGCCTGTTTCATGGCCCCGCGCTTTATCGCCAAGGTAGGGCCAAGACGCACCCTGCGTATCGGCCTGCTGGTACTGATGCTCTCGGCCATCACCCTGACCCTCGCGATGCACATCGAACATCCGCTGGCGATGATGGGGCCGGTATTCCTCTCCAGCATCGGCTTTGCCATGATTCTGGGCTCGGCCGCCGGGATGGCGCTGGCACCATTCGGCCACTGCGCCGGTACCGCCGCCGCCCTGCTCGGCCTGTTCCAGATGAGCGGATCCGGCGCGTTGGTTGGCCTGACCGGCGCCCTGATGCACGACCCGCTGAGCCAGCTGGCGCTGCATATGTGGCTGCTGCTGCCGCCCTTGGTGATGCTGATGACCCGACGCGGTCGCCGCTTGTGTTTGCAATAAATCCTGTGCTCTGATGGGCACACTCAGGGGGCCATCGGCCCCCTTCTCGTTTGTATCGCCTTTACAACGAATGGCCATCCGGCAGAGAGCCTGCGATGGCAACCCCACTCACTCGATGTCAGCGGAGAACTCCCGATGAGCCACACTCTCAACGCAGCCCTGGTGGGCTATGGCTTTGCAGGCAAGACCTTTCACGCCCCCTTCCTCTCCACCACCCCGGGCTTGTCCCTCAGTTGGGTGGTGAGCCGCGATGCCGCCAAGGTGCAGGCCGATCTGCCCGGCTGCCGGGTCGGTTCACTGGAGGAGGTGCTAAGCGATGAGACCGTCGATCTGGTGGTGATCGCCACCCCCAACGACACCCACGCTCCTCTGGCCCGCCAGGCGCTGCTGGCAGGCAAACATGTGGTGATCGACAAGCCCTTTGCACTGGATCTGGCCGAGGCGCAAGCGCTGGTCGAGCTGGCCGAAAAGCAGCAGCGGCTGCTCAGTATCTTCCACAACCGGCGCTGGGATGGAGATTTTCTTACCGTGCGCCGTTTGATTGGCGAGGGGACGCTGGGGCAGATCGCCCAGTTCGAATCCCACTTCGATCGCTATCGCCCCGAAGTGCGCCAGCGCTGGCGCGAAGCGGGTGGCCCGGGTTCCGGCCTCTGGTTCGATCTCGGCCCCCATGTGCTGGATCAGGCATTGCAGCTGTTCGGCCAGCCGGACTGGTTGCAGGCCGATCTGGCCGAGCAGCGCCCCGGCGCACTGGCGGACGACTACTTCCATGTGGTGCTGGGTTACGGTGCTCTGCGGGTTATTCTGCATGGCAGCAGTCTGGTCTCGGCCACCATGCCGCGCTTTGTCATTCACGGCAGCCAGGGTTCGTTCGTGAAATTCGGTATGGATGTGCAGGAAGATCAGCTCAAGCAGGGCAAGCGGCCACCGGCGGCTGATTGGGGCATGGATAGCGAACCCGGTCAGCTCAGCCGCATTGTCGATGGTCAGTTACAGCAGCAGAGCGTAGTGGGTGAGGCGGGGGATTATGGCGCCTACTATCGCGGTGTCTGCGCCGCCATCCAGGGCGAAGGGAGCAACCCGGTGCCAGCAAGTGAAGCGCTGGCGGTGATGGCGCTGCTGGATCTGGCCCGTCAGAGCCACCTTGAGGGAAAACGGCTGCCCTGTCAGAAGCTGTCTGACTAAGGTGTGGGCCATCGGCCGCGCTTGAGCAACCTTGACCTTGCTAAACCGCCACAAGATGGCAGTAAAGCGGTGTTTTATTGTGCAATTAGTGCCATTTAACGGCATCTTGTATTGATATCAGTCGTTGCAGTGGAGCTTTTTATCCACGGCACGAAAAAATGTCATTGTGATATCCGTTTTCATCGGTAACTAATGGGGCTATATTGCGCCCGCCTGCTGCCTCCCGGCTTCTTGTTTCAATACCGGGCAACGGTGGGCGCTGTGATGGTTGCACAGACCATCTCTCCATCTTTTTTTGAGGGAATGCACATGAACAAAGTACTGGTAGCCGGTATCCTGGGTCTGATGTTGACTGCTTGCGGTCAGAAAGAAGAAAAAGCTGCCGCTCCTGCTGCTGCTCCGGCCGCCGAAGTTGCTGCCACTGTAGAAAAAGCCGCTAGCGAAGCCACCTCTACCGTAGAGAAGGCCACCTCCGAAGCGACTGCAACCGTAGAAAAAGCTGCTACCGAAGCCGCTACCAAGGTTGAAGCTGCAGTGAGCGATGCCAAGGCCAACTAAGCCTGCACCTCATTCGAAGACGGGTCCGAAGGCAACTTCGGGCCCGTTTTTTTATCTGTCGTTCAGGAGGCCGGATTAATCAGCGAGGTGAGGATGTGATCCTCCCAGCGGCCATTGATCATCAGATATGCCCGCGCGAATCCCTCCCGCTCGAAACCGAGCCGCTCCAGCAAGGCGCCACTGCGCTGATTGGCAGGCATATAGCAAGCCATGATGCGATGCAGATCGTGCTCCCGAAACAGGTAGTCGATGGCGGCTGACAGCACCTCTCTCATCACTCCCTGCCCTTGATGCTGCTGGTCGATGGCGTAGCCCAGATGACACGCTTTGAAGACCCCCATCAGGATATTGCTGAAGTTGCAGGTGGCGATCACCCGCTCGCCAGCCGGATCGATGGCCACCAGATTGACGCCGGTGCCGTTGAAGAACTGGCTGTAGCTGTCCTGCAGCCGGGCATGCCAGTAAGAGAGGGTGTAAAAGTGCTCGTCCCGAAGCGGCTCCCAGGGGGTGAGATGGTCACGGTTGCGCCGGTAGAAGTCGAGCATCATGGGGGCCTGATCCGGCGACAGTATGGTCAGGTGGGTGCGGGCCGTCTTGATATGTGGCAGCGCCATCAGGACTCCCTCTGCCTTAACCACTCATCGCGCAGCAGGCTGTAGTGGGCATGGTCCACAATCCGGTTGCCCAGCCGCTCTGCGCGCCGGGTCACCCCCTCAAGCTGCATCCCGAGCCGTTCACAAACAGCCCTGCTGGGCTCGTTATCGGTGGCGGCGCTGATCTCCACCTTCTCCATCCCCATCTCTTCGAAGGCGTGGTGGATCAGGGCCTGACAGGCACGGGTGATGATACCGTTGCCCTGCCAGCGCTCCGCCAGCCAGTAGCCGATGACCACCTTGCCAAGGTCGTGATCGATGCTGTTGTAACCTATGACTCCCACCACCTCCCCCTGATACTCGATGGCGGTGGTGAGCCCCTCGCCCCGGGCGAACTTCTCGATGGCACTGCGAATGAAGAGGGCGCTGTCAACGGGGCGCTGGATCAGTGGCGGCCAGGGTAGCCACTGGGAGAGGTACTCCCGGTTGTCATTGCAGAGGGCAAACAGTTCGCTCGCCATATCGGGCTGCAAGAAGAGCAGCGCAAGCTCGTCGTCCAACTGCCATGAAAACATGGGATTCTCCTTTCAAATCAGTGATCAAATAGCGAACCAGCCACCCAATGTAGCCAATCGCCACTGGCCGCGCCAGCCACTTTTACGGCCCCCCTCCGGCAGGCTTCGCAGAGGGTGACAGCGCACGTACTCTCCTCCCTCAAAAGAGGAGGGTGGGAGTCTGAAACCGGATAATGCTCTCCACATGACGCCGATAAATGCCCCCCAAACGGCACTTTGGCAGATCCTGCTACCCCTTTGTGCTGCGCTGTCACTTTTGACAGGGGGCACTTTCCCCCACCGGCACTAGCTTCAAAACGCCCGACCTTCGGTCGGTTTATCAACCTCATCGATTTAAGGAAAGAAGAGATGAATAAAATTTATCTGGCCGTTGCGCTGGCCTGCTGGGGAAGCGCCGCACTGGCGGCGCAAGAGGTAGAGATCAACGTAACGGCAAACGGCATCCGGGCCATGACAGGCCTCAGTGCCGCGAGTGGTACCTTGCAGCTGGAAGATGGCGAGTTTCGTCAGGTGCGGGTGGTCAAGCTGCCCAATGGCCAGCAGCGGATCCGCTACGAGCAGGTCTGGAACGGCATCCCGGTAATGGGTCAGGTGGTGGTAGCTGACAAGAGCCTGAACGGCCAGCTGCAACAGGCCAGCGGGCGCATGCTGCGCCAGATCGATCAGGATGTGGCAAGCCCGGTCGCCACCCTCTCGCCACAGGATGCCGCCAGCAAGGCCAAGGCGGGCAGCAAGGGGAGCAACGAGCAGGTCAAACTCTACGTGATGCAGGATGAGAACGGGCTGGCCCGGCTGGTTTATCAGGTCTCCTTCATCGCCGAAGGTGACAAGCCGAGCCGCCCCTTCGTCATTCTTGATGCCCAGAGCGGTGAGGAGCTCAAACGCTGGGAGGGGATCAACCACAAGGACGCCAGCGGCCCGGGGGGCAACATCAAGACCGGCAAATACGTCTACGGCACCGACTTTGGCCCGCTCATCGTGGATGACAACTGCCGGATGACCAGCCCCAACGTCGATACCATCAACCTCAACCACGCCACCTCAGGCGGTGCCATCCACCAGTTCACCTGCCCGGAGAACCGGGTCAAGGAGATCAACGGCGCCTATTCGCCCCTCAACGACGCCCACTACTTCGGCAACGTGGTGTTCGACATGTACCGCAACTGGTACAACACGGCGCCCCTCACCTTCAAACTGAAGATGCGGGTTCACTACAGCAAGAATTACGAGAACGCCTTCTGGGATGGCAGCCAGATGACCTTCGGTGACGGCGCTACCACCTTCCACCCGCTGGTGAGCCTTGATGTGGCGGCTCACGAGGTGAGCCACGGCTTTACCGAACAGAACTCCGGGCTGATCTATTCAGGACAATCCGGCGGCATCAACGAGGCCTTCTCCGATATGGCGGGGGAAGCGGCCGAGTTCTACATGAAGGGGAGCAACGACTGGCTGGTCGGCGCCCAGATCTTCAAGGGCAACGGCTCCCTGCGCTACTTCGAGGATCCGACCCGGGATGGCAGGTCCATCGGCCATGCGGCGGATTATCAGGAGGGGATGGATGTACACCACAGCTCCGGGGTCTACAACCGCGCCTTCTACCTGCTCGCCACCAGCAGTGGCTGGAACACCCGCAAGGCATTTGAAGTCTTCTTGCTGGCCAACCGCCTCTACTGGGGCGCCAACACCAACTATCAGCAAGGGGCCTGCGGCGTCAGCCGGGCGACCGCCGATCTGGGTTACAGTCAGGCGGATGTGGCACGGGCCTTCCAGACCGTCGGGGTCGATGCCAGCTGCGGCAGCACGCCGCCACCGAGCGACAACGTGCTGCAAAACGGCGTGCCGGTAAGCAACCTCGCCGCCAGCAAGGGTGGCAAACTCAACTACACCCTGAACGTACCGGCGGGCACCAGGTCGCTGCAGATCAGCAGCAGCGGCGGTACCGGTGATGCCGACCTCTACGTCCGCTTTGGCAGCGCCCCCACCAGCAGCAGTTACGACTGCCGCCCCTACAAGGGGGGCAATAACGAAAGCTGCTCGTTCACCAATCCCAAGGCGGGCACCTGGCATGTGCAGCTGTCAGGGTTTGCAGCGTTCAGTGGCGTGACCCTCAAAGCCAGCTACTGATCCACCCGGTGCGGGCCTTGTCCCGCATCGCTCTACTCATTGCGCCACCGTTTCGCCAGCGTGCGGGCGGTGGCCAACACGGTTTCCCGGGCCGGGTTGGGCCGCTTGCCACCTCGCCAAGCCATCATCACATCCCAATGCTCTTGCGGCAGATTGCGCACATCGAGCCTGACCAGCCGACCCACCTCCAGATCCCGCTTGATGGCCAGCTCCGGCATCAGGGTGATAAACCCGTGTTCCAGCGCCAGATCCCGCGCTGCACTGGCGGGTTGCACCGCATGCAGGGGGCTGGCCGCCCGCCGCAGCCGCCGCAACTGCTGGATAAAGACGTCACACCCCGGCCCCCATACCTGAGGCGCCAGCCGCTGGTCGGCAATATCCTCCAGGGTGAGGCCGTGACAACCGGCCAGCGGATGCAATGGCGAGGCGATTGCGATGATGGGAGAGCAGCAGAGCAGCTCCATCTGCAGGCCAGCAACCGGCGGGCGCTTGAGCACAAAGCCGATATCGGCCTCGCCGGTCAGCAGCGACTGCATGATCTCGCCGGAGTGATCCGTGGTGCAGCGGATTTCGAACGGCTCGTCCACCAGCTCCATCAATAGCGAGCCAAACACCACCGAAGTGAGGGATGGCAGACTGGAGAGACGGATACAAGGCAGTGCAGGTGCCCCCTGCAGTGCCAACCGTCCTTCACTCAGAGTGGCCAGCGCCGAGCGGGCGGCAGGGAGAAACTCCTCGCAGGCACGGGTCGGCGTCACCCCGCGCCGATGACGCTGAAACAGCGGTGCCCCGAGGCTCTCCTCCAGCTGGGCAATCCGCTGGCTCACCAGCGGCTGTGACCAGCCACGAATGGCCGCCGCCTGACTGAAGCTGCCCAGCTCGGCCACATCCAGCAGCAGTTGCAGATCGTCCAGATCCATAGACATAAATAATCCTGATATGAAATATAGGTAGTTGTCGTCTACCACTATATCTAAACCCTCTCCAGAATGAAGGTATCTGTGAATGAGAGGGCGTTATGGTCGATAAGGCGAGGTTTTGGGGGCGCTGGTTTCTGGCGCTGGATACCACACTGGTGATCCTGGGTTTCTTTGTGGTGATGCCGATGATCAGCCTGCGCTTCGTCGAGCAGCTCGGCTGGGCGGCCGGTCTGGTGGGGCTGGCCCTCGGCCTGCGCCAGCTGACCCAGCAGGGGCTGGGGATCTTCGGCGGCTCGCTGGCCGACCGCTTCGGCGCCCGCCCGCTCATCGTCACCGGCATGCTGCTGCGGGCGGTGGGCTTCGCCACCCTGGCCTGGGCCGACAGCGGCGCCATGCTGATCTTCTCCTGCTTCCTCTCTGGACTGGGCGGTTGCCTGTTCGACCCGCCACGGGCCGCACTGGTGATCAAATTTACCCGTCCCCATGAACGGGGCCGCTTTATCTCCCTGCTGATGATGCTGGAGAGCGCGGGAGCCGTCACCGGCGCCCTGCTCGGCAGCTGGCTGCTGCGCTTTGACTTCACTTACGTCTGCCTGCTGGGGGCAGGGCTCTTCACCCTGGCGGCCCTGTGCAACTGGACCCTGCTGCCCGCCTACCGCCTCTCGGTCAAACCGACCCCGATGCGGGAAGGGTTGGGACAGGTGCTGGCAGATCGCGCCTTCTGCCGACTGGTGCTGATCTTAAGCGGCTATTACATGCTGTGGGTACAGGTGATGCTGATTTTCCCCATTCTGGTCAAGCAGCTCTCCGGCACCACCACGGCGGTGGGCTGGATGTACAGCCTGGAAACGGCGCTGTCACTGGCGCTGCTCTACCCTATCGCCCGTTTCAGCGAACGGCGCTATCGGCTGGAGAGCCGACTGATGGCAGGTATCCTGCTGATGACGGTGGGGATCGGGCTGGTCGCCTTTGTCAGCACTCTCTCCGGCATCTTCGTACTGCTGGCCTGCTTCTATCTGGGGATCATCATCTGTGAACCGGCCCGGGAGACCCTGATGACCCGGCTGGCCAACCCCACAGCCCGCGGCAGCTACATGGGCTTCAGCCGCCTCGGACTGGCGCTGGGGGGCATGACCGGCTATGTGGGCGGCGGCTCCCTCTATGACTTCTCGCTGCAACAGGGACAACCGGCCCTCCCCTGGCTGGTGCTGGGCACCATAGGCGTCGCCACCATGTTGCTGCTCGCCCGCTGCTTCTCCCGCCGCCCGGAGCTGGCCATCAGAGCCGCCGCCTGACGCCCCCCTGCCTACGGCAGCCCCGACAACGGGGCTGCAGCTCACCCCATATTCTGCAAGCCATCACAGCAAAAGGTTGCGAATTACAACTTTTACGCTATTTTAGTTGTCATACACAACTAAACAGGAAACCACGATATGGATCCCCGTCCCCTGCGCGCCCTGTCGCGCGATCTGGTTCGCGAACTCGGCATGCTCTCCCAGCAGTGCGGCTATCTGGCCCTCACCCCCATCGAGGCTCACCTGCTGATCGAGCTGGAAAACGCCCCGGCCACCAACCAGCAGCTGGCAGAAAAGCTGCACATCGACAAATCCAACGCCAGCCGCCCGCTTGCGCGCCTCGCCGAGCGGGATCTCATCAGCTGGCACCCGCACCCCTCCGACGGCCGCAGCAAGGAGGCCCGCCTCACCGTCAACGGTCAGGGGATGCTGCTGGAGTTGCACCGGGAGATGGACGGGGCGATGGAAGAGATGCTGGCGCAGTTGAGCCTGCCCGAGCGGGAGCAGCTGTGGCAAGGGCTGCGGCTCTATCGCAGCGCCCTCTCCCGCGCCCGTCGCCAGCGGGGCTACCAGATCCGCCCCATCACGGCGGCGGACAATGCCCAGATCGCCTTGGTAATTCGCGCCGTCTCGGCCGAATATGGCCTCACCGCCGACAAGGGGTATGGGGTCTCGGATCCCAATCTCGACACCCTCTCCCAGAGCTATCAGGGGGAGAAGAGTCGCTACTGGGTTATCGAAGGGCCGGACGGTTCCATCCTCGGCGGTGGCGGTATCGCGCCATTGGCGGGAGAAGAGGGAGTCTGCGAGCTGCAGAAGATGTACTTTATGCCCGCCCTGCGCGGACTGGGCCTTGGCAAACGGCTGGTGTTGCAAGCGCTGGATGCCGCTCGTGGTTTGGGCTATCGCCGCTGCTATCTGGAGACCACTGAGGTACTGCGCGAAGCCACCAGCCTCTACGAATCACTGGGCTTTGAACACTTGCCCGGCCCCCTTGGTTGCACCGGCCACGGGGATTGCGAGATCTGCATGGTGCTGGACCTGGCACTCTAAAGTGATAGCTGCAAACAGGAGTCTCCCCTGCTTGCAGCTTCGTTTATTATGGCAGCGCCACTACCCGGAATCGCTCCAGCACCAGCGTGGCGTGCTCATCAAATTCGCCCCCTTCCGCCTTCATCTCGCATTCGAAGAATGCCTTGTGCGCTTTGCGCCACCAAGCCAGAGAGCCATCGCCCTCCCCCTCCTCGGCGGCAAACGCAGCATCAATCTCATCGAATGGACACAAGGTGACTGACACCAGTTCAACCAGAGCCTTGGGGTGACCACTCCAGTCTGTTACCACCAGCAAGTCACCCTGTTCCGGCATCCGCTCGCCCTTCTCCAGATACCAGTAAGCGAGGCTACAGGTCGCTCGCTTGCGGCCTGCTGCCACCAGCTCGGCACAGAGGTTGGCATTGTGTTCATCAGCACAGAAGTAGTCCGCTGAGACATGACGAGCCCGTGCTGCCACCGGCAGGGATAACAGATAACTCTCAGCCAGAGCCGAGCAGGCAGGATTCATCGATTCAACCATCACCTCTCCTTGGTGCATAAAAAAATCCCGCCATCTGGCGGGATTTGGTAAGCAGTATCAGTGCTCGCGAGTCTGGCGGAACTGCACGTCGGGGTGGCGCTCCTGTGCCAGGCGCAGGTTGACCATGGTCGGCGCGATGTAGGTGAGGTTGTCACCGCCATCGAGGGCCAGGTTGACCTCGTTCTTGCGCTTGAACTCTTCGAACTTCTTGACGTCGGTCCCTTCCACCCAGCGGGCGGTGGAGACGTTGACCGCCTCGTAGATGGCCTCGACGTTGTACTCGCTCTTGAGGCGCGAAACCACCACGTCAAACTGCAGCACACCGACCGCACCAACGATGAGATCGTTGCTGATCAGCGGACGGAACACCTGCACCGCCCCCTCTTCAGAGAGCTGGACCAACCCCTTGAGCAGCTGCTTCTGCTTGAGCGGGTCGCGCAGGCGGATGCGGCGGAACAGTTCCGGTGCAAAGTTCGGGATACCGGTGAACTTGAGATCCTCACCCTGGGTGAAGGTGTCGCCGATCTGGATTGTGCCGTGGTTGTGCAGACCGATGATGTCACCGGCGAAGGCGTCTTCCGCCTGCTCACGGTCACCGGCCATAAAGGTCACGGCGTCGGAGATGTTCACATCCTTGCCGATACGCACATGGCGCATCTTCATGCCCTTGCTGTAAGTACCTGACACGATACGCATAAAAGCGATACGGTCGCGGTGTTTCGGATCCATGTTTGCCTGGATCTTGAACACGAAGCCGGAGAATTTCTCCTCGGTCGCCACCACTTCGCGGCTCTCGGCCTTGCGCGGCATGGGAGACGGCGCCCAGTCAGTCAGGCCGTCCAGCATGTGGTCAACACCGAAGTTACCCAGTGCGGTACCGAAGAAGACCGGGGTCATCTCGCCAGCGATAAAGGCATCGTGATCGAACTCGGGAGAGGCGCCCTGCACCAGCTCCAGCTCGTCGCGCAGTTGCTGGGCCAGATCTTCGCCGACGGCGGCATCCAGATCCGGGTTGTTCAGCCCCTTGACCACCCGCTTCTCCTGGATGGTGTGGCCCTGACCGCTCTGATAGAGATAGGTCTCGTCCTTGTAGAGGTGGTAGACACCCTTGAAGGATTTGCCGCAGCCGATAGGCCAGGTGATGGGGGCGCACATGATCTTCAGCTCGCGCTCTACCTCGTCCATCACTTCCATCGGATCGCGCACTTCGCGGTCCAGCTTGTTCATGAAGGTGAGGATGGGGGTGTCACGCAGACGGGTGACTTCCATCAGCTTGCGGGTCCGGTCTTCAACACCCTTGGCGGCGTCGATGACCATCAGGCAGCAGTCGACCGCGGTCAGGGTACGGTAGGTATCTTCGGAGAAGTCCTCGTGACCCGGGGTGTCGAGCAGGTTGACCAGACAATCGGCATAGGGGAACTGCATCACCGAGGTGGTGATGGAGATACCACGCTGCTTCTCCATCTCCATCCAGTCGGATTTGGCGTGCTGACCCGAGCCACGGCCCTTGACGGTACCGGCGCGCTGAATGGCCTGTCCGAACAGCAGGACTTTTTCGGTGATGGTGGTTTTACCCGCATCCGGGTGCGAAATGATCGCAAAAGTGCGTCTCTTGGAGACTTCACTCAGAAATTCAGCTGACATAATTCAACGTTCTTCTATTGAGCGGTGGCATCAGCCACCGTGGGAATAAATCCGGAATGCCGCTCACGGCACATGTATACGCAACGAAAGCCACGCCAGCTGGCGTATTGCCAACCTGGTGGAGAGAGGGAGGAGGGTTGCGTTACATGGGTCTTCTCGCCTGAGTCAAAGCAAAATTGCGCGACATTATACCCGCGCGAGTGAAAAATACCCAGTCCGTCAGTCGTCTGTTTCCACCCGGTTGCGCCCGGCCCCTTTTGCCCGGTAGAGAGCCTCATCCGCACGCCGGATCAACGCGGCCAGATCCTGATCATCATCGCGCTGGCAGGCACACCCGATGCTGATGGTCACCGGATGGGACAAACCGGGCAACGCCCGTTGGCCGACCCTGGCGCGGATCCGCTCAGCCAAACGGGACGCCTCCTCCAGCCCCGTCTCCGGCAGCAGTGCCAAAAACTCCTCTCCACCGGTACGGCCCAGCAGATCCTGCTGCCGCAACTCTCTTGCCACCATTCTGGATACCCACTGCAGTACCCGATCTCCCTGATGATGACCCAGCGAATCGTTGATCCGCTTGAAGTGATCGATATCAAAAAGCAGCAGAGAAAAGGGCATTCGCTGCCTGCGGGCCAGCTCAAAGTGCTCGCGCCCATCCACCAGCACCCGACGCCGGTTATCGATGCCGGTCAGCTCATCGGTAAAGGCCAACCGATGCATCCGACGATTGCGCTCCAGCAACCACCTCATCGTCAGCAGAGCCACTCCACCGCAGAGCACCATCACCACCAGCAACCAGAAGCGACGCTCCTTGATCTGCGCCAGCTCCTGCCGCTGCAACTGCTGCTCGACCCGCAACCGCTTGTTCTCTTCCGCCTGGCGGGTCAGTTCAAACTGGCCGCGCACCCAGGCTGTACTCTGCTCTCGCTGCATCTGGTCGAGGCGCTGCTCTTGCACCAAATGATCCCGCAAGGCCGCCAGCGCAGCCGGATAGTCCCGTTGCAGCTCGAATGCTTCGCTGCGCACTGCGTAGAGATCCATCAGGTAACGAGTGTGCCCCTCAGCCTTCAGGATCGGTTCAATCTTCGCCAGTGCGCTCAAGGCCGGGACCGGATCCCGCATTTTCACCTGCAGTTTGGCCATTACCAGCTCGAGATGGGCGTGGAGGATAGGATCAACTTCAGGGGTGAGCACGCCTGCTGCCTGCGCCAGCAAGCGTCCGGCCTGCTCCAGGCGCGCCAGACCGAGCAGAGCCTCCGCCAGCATCACTTGACGATCCGCATGTTCAATCCGGTACTCGGGTTGTTGCAAAAAGGCGAGACTACGTTCGAGCTCCTGCTGCGCTTCCTGATAGCGCCCCGTCTCCAGATAGACCAGAGCCAGCTGCTCTCTCATCCTGGCCAAACCGAACCCGTCATGGTTGTGGGCAAAGTGTTCATGCAACCGGTTCAGGGTAGTGAGCGCCTCGGCATAGAGACCCATGCGGCGAAACGCGGCGGCAATCTCGAGCTGCGCCCGGTTATACCAGGTGGTCAATCCCAACCGTTCGTAGATGTCGTGCGCCCTGGTGAGATCCACCAGCCCCTGCCCTGACGCCCCCTGAAACGACAACATGGCTCCCCGGTGGGACAGCGCAAGCGCCTCCAGCTTGAGCACAGCGGCCTCCCCTGCCAACCGCAGCCCCTCATCATAATCCCGACGGGCCTGTGCCACCTCGCCGAGCAGCTGATTGAACCAGCCACGACAGATGAGTAACTCGGCAATGGCTGCGTCATCTCCCCGTTGTTGAGCCAGCACCAGTTGGCTGTCGGCATACGCAATCGCACGGCGAGACGCCTGGATGTCATCGGCAGATTGGGCCCAGCAAGCCAGACGACTGATCCGCATCAGCTGGGACGGTGGATAGTCGCTGCCATCCCGCAGCAAGCGAGCAACGCGCTCCCGCAGCAACTCGATAGGCTGATGGACCTGCTCCATCTCCTCCAGTTCATTTTCCAACTGCTCGGGGGACAAGGGTCTGGCTGCCAGCCCGAATACCGCCAGCAACAGCAGCAAGGCAAGTCGGCTCATAAACACTCCGGATGAATGGGGAAAGAGCAGCAGGCGACCCGATACCGGAAAATCACCCTGTAACAACGGCTGTAAAGGCTACCGCAAGGAGAGAGGACTTGAATGGGTTTCATCTCACATTTTACAGCAATATCATAACGTTGGAATGAGGAGGGGGATACAGAGCGAAAGAGGGGGCTGGCTCCCTCCCGGTAACTAATGATGCTGCCAGCGCCGCAGTAGCCGGCCGCGCAGACCGCAATCGAGCAGCCAGCTGTTGTCAAAGACACGCAACAGTGCCGGTTTGGCGTGCCGGGACATGGCCACTGCGTGAAAGCGGGTCTGGCGCTGGCGATAGCGGTTCATCTGCTCGAGCAGGGCATGGGGCAGACTCTGAGCGATAAAGTCCGAAATAACCAGCACATCTGCCTTGGCAAAAGCGGGCTCATCGAGTTTGACCAGCGCCTTCTCCAGACAAGGCACCAGATCGGTACCACCGTGAAAGCTCATGGAGAGGAAGCGCTCCGCCTTTTCCAGTCCGGTATCGGCGGTGATCTCAAGGGTCGCCACCTCGGTAGAGAAGAGCATCAGGTAGCAACCGCGCTTCTCATCCATCGCCACCTTGAGCAGCGCAAGAAAGAGTGCCTTGGCACACTCCTCGGGATAGCCCCCCATGGAGCCGGAGGTATCGACACAGACGATAAAGGGGCCCCGCTGCTGCAACTGCTGCCCCCCCAGCTCCGGGGTGCGCAGCATGATGCGCTGGCGCGGCAAGGTGCCGCGTGACTGGTAACTGAGCAGGCGCCGCTCCAGATAGCGGCGGTAGAACTCCAGCTCCAGCTCCGGCAGCCCCAGCATCACCGCCTCGCTTGGCAGTAGCCGCATCAGGTCGCTCGCCTGGTGGATGCCCACCAGGTCGTCCGGCACATCGTCGCTGGGGGCGGGCTCCAGCTCCAGCACCTGAACCGGTGGCACCGGCTGCTCCTGCGCCCGGCGATCCCGCTCGCTGCGCCCGAGAAGAGCGGCAATCTCCGCCAGCAAGGGCTCGCGCTGCAACATACGGGCGTATTGCTTGACCAGCACCAGACTGCGTTTGTGCCAGTGCCCCTGCGCCAGATCCCAAAGACCACCGGCTGAGATCTGGTTCGGATCGAGGGCATCGGCCAGGGTGCGGCTCGCCAGCAGCTGATCTTCAATCTCCTGACGCTGCTTCTCCCGCTCCGCCTCGGCGATCTGCTGCTGCAGTTGCAGCAGGCTCCCCACCAGACTGGCACGCCACTTGTCGATAAAGAGCTGGCGCAGCCCCTCGGTGGGGTGAGCCATCAGCTGGCGAACCAGCGAACGGGCCTCACCGGCAAAGGGGCTGTAGTGATCCAGCGACTCCAGCAGGGCGGGCAGGCGACCAATCAGCTCGGTCATCGGCAACTGCCGGTGCGCCTGATAGAGCAGGTACTCCTGCTCCAGCGCCACCGGCACCGGCTTGTGACGGATCTCCTCGCCAAGCTGCTCACCCCAGCTCTGCAGGCGCTTTTTCAGCAGCTTGCCCTGCAGCGGGGAGCGTTTGATAAATTCGGAGATCTTAGGCGACGCAGCAAGCAAAAGTGCCACCTCCCCTGCCAGCTCCCCTTCACCGATCAGGAGCCCCAGATCCAACATGCCAATCTCAAGCATGAGCGCTCCTTACTCGTCCAGCCTTGGCAACCGCTCGCGCCACTGTGTCAGCTCGCCGCGCAGCAGTTCAAGATCCCGGCTCAGCACGAAGAAGCTGTCCTCCACCTGTTGCAGCCAGCGCTGGGCAATAAAGAGGTGCTGCCGATGACGATCGAACAGAGTACGCTGCTGTTTAAGCTCCAGTACCACCTTGCCAACCTGGGCAAGCAGCTCATCAAGCGCTTGCAGCCAGGGCGCCAGCACCACCTCGGGGATGGCGTTGCGCTCCATCAATACCAGCGGGATCTGCTGGCGCTGGATATCGAGCACCTGCAGGCGCAGCTCATCGTCAAGTACCAGCTCGTAGTGTCCCTCTTTCGGGTTGCCATATTGATAACCCACCAGCGCCTCGCCGGTCGGATGCCAATGGGAAAGCAGGGTACGATCGAACACCAGGGTGCTGGTGAGACGCTCGGGATCGCTGCCATCCAGCGGTGCCGGGGTGAGCAGATGGAAGTGCACCTGCTTGCCAAAGGGTCTGGCGTTGGCGAGGGGGATCTCGATCCCCCTCGCCCGTCGGCCAAACCACTGCTTGCGCTTGCGCGCCTTGCAGCAGAGACGTTGTGCCACGCCCTGTTTGAGCTGTTTGAATTGATCCCGCAGGGCAAGCAGCTGGCGGGTCAAGGCCAGTTGCTGATAACCGTAGAGACGGGAGAACTCGGTCATCATCTCCAGCAGGGCGGTGCGGGACTCCTCGTCATGCCAGAGACAATCCTTGAACAGCAGCAGATCCACCGGTGCGACCTCATCGCGGCCATTGAAGAAGGCGCTCGCCTTGATGAGCCGTACCGCCTTCTTCCAGCGGCGATCCGACACATAACAGCGATGGGCCAGCTGGCTGTCTAGCTGCTGGCGCAGCTGATAGATAAGTTCGAAACAGGCATCCGGCAGGCGCACCTGCTCAATCTGGCTCTGCCACTGCTCGTACTCATCCCCCCGGATCTGCAGGGATTCCGGCAGATTCTGGTGGGCGTGACCGTCGCTGGCCAGCATGGATTGAAAGTTGGCTTTCTCCTGCACCCGGTCCATCCAGATCCGCACCAGCATCCGGTCGTAGAGCGCTTCCAGCCCGCTGTCCGGCGCCGGCAGCTCGTTGGAGGCGGTCACCAGCAGCCGCATGGGGATGGGATGCTGGCTATCACCATTGCGGAACTGCCGTTCGTTGATGGCGGTGAGCAGGGTGTTGAGAATGGCGGGACCCGCCTTCCAGATCTCGTCGAGGAACACCACCTCAGCCTCCGGCAGATAGCCGGCAGTGAGGCGCAGGTATTTGCCATCCTCTTTCAGCGCCTGAATGGAGAGGGGGCCAAATACCTCCTCCGGTGTGCTGAAACGGGTCATCAGATATTCAAAGTGGCGGGCGTCGTGAAAGGCCAGCTTGAGGCGACGGGCAATCAGACTCTTGGCGATACCGGGTGGCCCCAGCAAGAAGACACTCTCACCGCTGAGGGCTGCCAGCAGACCGAGGCGCAGGGCATCCTGCCGTTCATAAAGCCCCTCACCAAGGGCTGCCAGCAGCCGGGGCAGGCGCTCCTGGATGGGAATAAGACGCGCAGGGTTCTGGGCTTGAGCTAAAGACGACATAGAGAGTGTTCCGAAGCTGGGATGATGTTAGCCCCAAGGCGTGATATCCATTTGCTCGACCTTGGGTTTTGTCTTGTTATGATGTTTATTCTGGTATCTCTTGCCGCACAATACCCGCCTCTGGCAGGAAAAAACGCAAAGGCAGTGCGATACCGTATCGGCAGCGTGCTGCGCCCATGCATAGCCAGTGTCGTGATGGCACCATGCCCGCATGCGCCAGATGATGCGTTGCAAAGGGTGCAGCAAAAGCGGTTCGAGTGTACCCTGCGCAACACAATTTTCCCCAACGCAGATCAAGAGTGAGTCGCCCCAGATGCAAGATCCCGTTCGTCAGAGCATGTTGGCCCGCATGGGCATTCAAAGCTGGCAACTGCGTCGTCCGGCATTGCTGGGTGCAGATCTCGTACCCGAGCTTGCGCAAGATGCCGTGCAGCCCGACCAGACAGCACCGGCCACCCGCGCTCCGCTGCCCAGCGGCAAACTCTGGTTGCTGGCGCCTCAGCTGCCTGCCACCACGCTGCTGGCGGATATCTGCCAGCTGCTCGGCATGACCCCCGACGAGGTCTCACTGCTCAGCGAGCTGCCACCTGCCAACCTGCAAACGGCGGATGCCTCACCGCTGCTCTGGCTGACGGAGGCCAACCCGGAACGACCCGATGCGTTGATCTGTCCGCTGGCCCCCAGTGCCGCACAAAAGCGCGCCCTGTGGCAACAACTACGCCGACACCTGGCGAACAGTACGGCATGATCCTGCATCATGCCTTCAACGCCCTCTTGGAAGCCGCTCTTTTTACCTGATTTTACAAAAGTCGTCTTTGCCAACCCCGACATCCTCCACCCAGTCACCCGGAGTCAACATGCCTGAGTTTCGTCCCCTGCTCGAAGCCGATTTCGACCTTGTCTATCCCATAGAGCAGGCCGCCCACAAGGAGCCCTGGAGCCAGGCCAACCTGCTATCCTGCTTCGGTCCTCGCTATCTCAACGGCTTGATGCTGGTCGATGGTCGCCCGGCCGGCTTCTATATCTCGGATCTGGTGGCCGGAGACAGCTCGCTGATGAATATCTGTGTCCACCCCGAATTTCAGGGCAAGGGGTTGGGACGGACACTGCTGCAAGCCTACCTGACTCGCAGCAAACAAGCCGGGGCAGAGGCCTGGTTTCTCGAGGTGCGGGCAGGCAACCAGACCGCCATCAACCTCTACGAGAGCGCCGGCTTTGCCGAGTATTGCCGCCGCGCCGACTACTACGGCACCGGCAATGATCGGGAAGATGCAGTACTGATGTCCCGCCTGTTCGACTTCAGCTGATCCCGCCTCAATCGAGGGGGGCGTTATCCATCGCCGGATCCTGCAAGGAGAGAGTGGTGTGAACCACCGCCTCGAATCCGGCGGCGGAAAGCGGCATATAGAAGCCCCGCAGCCAGGTTTTCCCCGGCATCCAGATCTGCTGTATATCCACCACTATCTTGATCGGTTTGAGGGGTTGACCCGGCTGCTGGATATAGATGCCGGGCGGTGTGGCCACCTTGGGAAAACGGCGCAGGATCTGTTCACTACCATCCCCCTTGCCCGGATTGAGCCGCACCTTGACCAATCGGCTCAACGGCACTCTCATCTCTTCACTGCGCCAGAAGCGTTCGTTCAATGCCTTGCAGCGACGGCACTTGGGGGTCTCCAGCACATAGAGCAGCGGATAGCCCAGCGCCAATGCCTGCTGTTGGGCCTGCTGGTATCCCTCCGCCCCTTCATACCAGGGATTCGCAGGCTGCTGTGTCTTGCCCAGAAAGTACCAGGCCGCCCCGCCCCCCACCATCATGAGCCCGATCACGGCCAATGCCCCTTTCATCCATAGATTCATATCGTTAACTCTCCCTTTGCTCCTTTGCAGTATCGGCCAGTCTGCGCAAAGGGAGAGCTATTTGCGCTCTTTGTGATCCAAGACAAACGGCGAACACTTGTAAGCTGTAATGTTGGAGTTTAAACTCTAGCCCGATTTTTAGTGCCCTCGCGGGCGTACAACTGTAATTAAAGGATGTTTAACTGATGCCGAAGCTTCATCTGGTTCGACTGATGCGTGAACGTATTGCCCAGCTTGGCAACAAGGCTGCCCTGCGGGTTCAGCAAGATGGCCAGTGGCGCGCCATCGGCTGGCGTACTCTGGGCCAGGCCATGGACTACTGCGCACAGGCGCTGATCCGTGCCGGCCACCAGCCAACCGAGATGGTCGGCATCTATGCCCGCAACATGCCGGAATGGACGCAGGCCGATCTCGGCATCTTGGCCGCCCGCGGCGTCAGCGTCCCTATCTACCCCACCAGCACCCTCGATCAGCTGCGCTACATCGTCAAAGATGCCGGCATCAAGGTGCTGTTCGTTGGCGAACAACCTCAGTTCGATCAGGCGCTGCAACTGATTGAAAGCGGCGAGATCCGCCAGCTCATCGCCCTCGACGGCAACGTCAACCTGCGCGGCTGCGAGCAGGCGAGCCACTTCCAGACATTTCTGGTCTCCGGCAACCATCAGCCCAGTGAGCAGGAACTGCGAGTACGGGAAACCCAGTACCGGATGGATGACCTGCTGACCCTGATCTATACCTCCGGCACCACCGGCGAACCCAAGGGGGTCATGCTCGACTTCAGCAACATCGCCGCCTGTTTCGAGATGCACAACAGCCGCCTCGACCTCAATCAGCAGGATGTGTCGCTCTGCATGCTGCCGCTCAGCCACGTGTTCGAGCGGGTATGGAGCTATTACGTGCTCTACTGCGGCGCCGAGAACGTCTATATCCGCGATCCGCAGAAGGTGATGGATGTGATTGGCGAGGTGCAGCCGACCGTGATGTGCGCCGTGCCGCGCCTCTACGAGAAGGCCTATGCCATGATCCAGGCCAAAGTCGCTCAGGCTCCGGCTCTGCGGCGCGCCCTGTTTGGCTGGGCAACCCGTGTCGGCAAGCAGATGGTTGCCACCCGTCAGACGGGCAAGTCCGCTTCCCCGCTGCTCTACGGCCAGCTCTGGCTCGCCGAGCGACTGGTGTTTCGCAAGCTGCGCGCCCGCTTTGGCGGCCGCACCCGCTTCCTGCCGGTGGCGGGCGCCCGTCTGGCCGACGATGTGAACCTCTTCTTCCAGGCGATGGGGCTCAACCTCAAGTACGGCTACGGCATGACCGAGACCACTGCCACCGTCTGCTGCTACGAAGACAGCCAGTTCAAGCTCGGCTCCATCGGCACGGCACTGAACGGCATCGAAGTGAAGCTGGGTGAGAACAACGAGCTGCTGGTGCGCTCCCCCACAGTGATGCGCGGCTACTACAACAAGCCGGACGCCACCGCCGAAGTGATGACCGAGGATGGCTTCCTGCGTACCGGCGATGCCGGTGAGCTCGACAGCCAGGGCAATATCTACTTCACCGAGCGCCTCAAGGAGCTGATGAAGACCTCCAACGGCAAGTACGTGGCCCCGCAACTGGTGGAAGGGACCATCGGCAAGGATCGCTTTATCGAGCAGATCGCCATCGTCGCCGATGCCCGCCACTTCGTCTCGGCGTTGATCGTCCCCTGCTTCGAGTCGCTGGAGGAGTACGCCCGCTCCATCAACCTGCAGTACCAGTGCAAGACCGAGCTGCTGCGCCACTCCCGGGTAATGGAGTTCTTCGAAGCCCGCATCGCCGATCTGCAAAAAGAGCTGGCCAAGTTCGAGCAGGTGAAGAAGTTTACCCTGCTGCCGAGCGCCTTCTCCATGGAGCTGGGTGAACTAACCCCCACCATGAAGCTGCGCCGCAAGATCATCGAAGCCAAGTACCAGAGCGAAATCGAGGCCATGTATAACCACGTCTGATATCGCTCAGGTTCAGATGTCTAGTCCTGAAATAGGTTTACACATTTTCAACTAGCATTTTTCTACTCAGAACCCTCTATGTACCGCATCGGGGGTTCTGTATTTCAACGCATGATGCGGCCGCTCCTCGTTGTAAATATCCACCGCTTCACGCACCATTTCCCGCGCTTGCGTCAAATCCTGCGGGCTTTGCAACAATAACTCT
>NZ_JAAKTY010000022.1:0-74288 GCF_049174875.1 Aeromonas sp. 600948 | reverse complement strand
ACCGGACGGCTCGGATCGCTGCGCTTGATCCAGCCATACATGGCATCGTGGGCCGGGCCGTAACCCGACTCGTTGCCCAGCGACCAGATGATGATGGAGGGGTGGTTGAAATCCCGCGCCACCATGCGGGTCGCCCGCTCCAGAAAGGCATTGCTCCAGGCGGGATCCCGCGCCAGCCGCCCCATGGGGGTCATGCCGTGGGTCTCCAGATTCGCCTCGTCCACCACATAGAGACCGAGCCGATCGCAGAGGCGATAGAAGTCGGGGTGGTTGGGATAGTGGGAGCAGCGCACCGCATTGAAGTTGTGGCGCTTCATCAGCAGCAGATCCCGCTCCATGGTGGCGCGATCGATGGCATAGCCTTTGGCGGGGTGATGCTCGTGACGGTTGGCACCGCGAACAAGCAGCGGCTGACCGTTGACCCGCAGCAGGCCGCCACGGATCTCCACCACCCGAAAGCCCACATCACATGCCTCGCTCTCGATAACCTGGCCCTGTTCGTCCAGCAGGGTCAGGGTCAGGCGATAGAGATGGGGCGTCTCGGCGCTCCACTTGCGCGGCGCAACCACGTCGAGCCAGCACTCGGCGCGATCGTCATACGCCCCTTTTTCATCAATGGTTTGGGTGCCGATCGGCTGGTGCAGGGCCGCGACCCGCTCGCTGCCGTCATAAAGATTGGCCTCCACCGACAGACCGGCCCCATTGGCCACCTGCAGTGCAATCTTGAGACGACCATCCCGATAGCAGGCGTCCAGCTCGGGGGCCACCCGCATATCCATCAGATGGCGGGACGGTTTGTGCAGCAGGCTGACGGAGCGGAAGATCCCCGACAGCCACCACATATCCTGATCTTCCAGATAGGAGCCGTCGGACCAGCGCAGTACCAGCACCGCCAACCGGTTGCGACCGGTGTGCAGATAAGGAGTCAGATCGAACTCGGCGGGCAGGCGGCTGTCCTGGGAGTAACCGACCCAGCGGCCGTTGCAAAAGAGGTGGAAGGCGCTGCTCACCCCGTCGAAGATGATCCGGCTCTGGCCGCTTGCCAGCCAGTCGGCGGGCAGTTCGAACTCGCGGGAGTAGCAACCGGTGGGGTTCTCTGCCGGCACTCGCGGTGGATCGCAAGGAAAGGGGTACTTGATATTGGTGTAGATGGGGCCATCGGTGAGCGGCCGCGTAGCCGGATAGGCGGCATCCAGCTGCCAGTTACCCGGCACTGTAATAGGGCAGGCATCCGCCAGATCCTGCGCCAGCCAGCTCTCGGGCACCCGCTCGGGGGCGGCAAAGAAGGAGAAGCGCCACTCGCCATCGAGCAAGAGACGGGAGTAAGAGGCCAGATCACCCCTGGCATCCGCTTCGCTGCGCCAGCTGAACATGGGGGTATGGGCTGCCAGCCGGTTTACCGACGTAATGGCCTGAGTCTGCCAATCCTGACGCGCCACTATCTCCCTGAGCATTCACTCTCTCCCTGCTGATTGGAACACGTATTCAGTCTAGAGAAGTATGACGCAGGGAACGGCGATCTCGCTCACACAGATGTAAACGATTACACTTGTTTTGTTAAGTAAAGCGGAGTAAAAATGATTAAAAATAGGTAAAACAATAACCGTGCAAGAAACGGCCCCGAACAGGGCCGCAAAAGGGAGCTATCCGGCCCGAACCGGTGCCACCGAGTGACGATTTATCAGGGTGGGTGTATAGATCCGGCTCTGGGTCGCGTCACTCTCCCCCGCCGCCAGCTGAATGGCCAGCTTGGCCGCCTGGGCCGCCATCAGCTCGATGGGATAGCGCATGGTGGAGAGCTTGGGGCGCAAATATCTGGCATAGATGATGTCATCGAAGCCCACTACCGATACCTCCTCCGGCACTCGCAGGCCGTTGTCGGCCAGCACAGAGATGGCGCCCGCCGCCATGGCATCGTTATAAGCCACCACGGCAGTCACCTTGAGCCCCTTGGCCAGCAGGTTGAGCATGGCGCGCTCGCCCCCCTCCTCATTCGGCGTGCCACTCTCGATAAGCTCGGGATCGGCTGCCAGACCCGCTTCCATCAGCCCATCCTGATAACCCTGCAAACGCAAGGTGGCATCCTCGATGGCGTGATCCGAGCTGATAAAGGCGATATGGCGGTGGCCCAGTTCGATCAGGTGGCGAGTCGCCGTAGCCGCCCCCAGCCGGTTGTTGAGAGCGATGCAGCGCCCCTTGAGGGCAGGAATATCGCGGTTGATCAGCACCATACCGGGCACCCGCATGGCGTAATCGTAAAGTTCCTCGTCGCTCAGCGCCTTGCTGTGCACCACCAGCGCCTCGCAGCGCTTGCCGATCAGCAGCTCGATCGCTTCACGCTCCTGACGCGCCTTGTGAAAACCGTTACCCATCAGCAGGTGAAGGTTCTGCTCGACGGCCACGCCGGAGACCCCCTTCACCAGTGCACCGAAGAAGGGATCGGCCACGTCACCGACCACCACCCCCATGGTGTCGCAAGTCTGGCTAACCAGTGCCCGCGCGTTGGCGTTGGGGGTGTAGCCCAGTTCGGCCATGGCCTTCTGCACCACTTCGCGAGACGCAGCGCTGGCCTTGGGAGAGTTGTTCATCACCCGTGAAACCGTTGCCACCGACACATTGGCCAAACGGGCGACATCCTTGATGGTGCTCATGCTGTTTTCACTTATTTCACTGTGCAATAGAGCGCCATTATACCCAGCAAACCCTTTGAAAACAGTGGTGAAACGCATATCTGCCGTCAGGATGATCACAAAAACAGTGTAATCGTTTACACCATTTTGCAAGCAAGTTCACAGTTTGGTCGCCACACCCTCGGCTAGACTGCTTCCAGACACTTTTTCAGTGGAGAGCAAGATGAACGTTCTGGTCACCGGCGGTTGCGGATATATCGGCAGCCACACCTGTCTGGCCCTGCAAGCGGCAGGCATGAATCCCGTGGTGGTCGACAACCTCGGCAACAGCAAGCGCAGCGTGCTGGCCCGAGTCGCGGCTATCAGCGGCCAGCAACCCCTGTTCTATCAAGGGGATATTCGCGATGTAGCGCTGCTGGACCGGATCTTCGCCGAACAGCAGATCGATGCGGTGATCCACTTTGCCGCCCTCAAGGCGGTCGGTGAATCGACCCGCATTCCACTGGATTACTACGAGAACAACCTCGGCGGCACCCTCACCCTGCTGCAGGCGATGAAGCGGGCCGGGGTGCACAATCTGGTGTTCAGCTCCTCTGCCACCGTCTATGGCGATCCCGCCAGCCTGCCGATCCGCGAGGATTTCCCTCGCAGCGCCACCAACCCCTACGGACGATCCAAGCTGATCATCGAGGAGATCCTCGAGGATCTGCAGCTGGCCGAGCCCCACTGGAGCATAACCCTGCTGCGCTACTTCAATCCGGTCGGCGCCCACGAATCGGGCACCATGGGTGAAGACCCGCAAGGCATCCCCAACAACCTGATGCCCTATATCACCCAGGTGGCCATCGGCCGTCGCGACTGCCTGTCGGTCTTTGGAAACGATTACCCAACTGTGGATGGCACCGGCGTACGTGACTACATCCACGTGATGGATCTCGCCGAAGGGCACGTCAAGGCACTGCAACACTGTGCCGGCAAGGGTGGCGTGCACAGCTACAACCTGGGCACCGGTCAGGGCCAAAGCGTGTTGCAGCTGGTCGCCGCCTTCTCCGCCGCCTGTGGCAAGCCGCTGCCATTTCGCATCGAACCGCGCCGCCCGGGCGACATCGCCGCCTGCTGGGCCGATCCGGCCAAGGCCGAGCGCGAGCTGGGCTGGCGGGCGACCCGCAACATCGACGCCATGTGCGCCGATAGCTGGCGCTGGCAATCCGCCAATCCGAACGGTTACGAGGAGTAGGCCTGCCTGCTCCCTGTTAATAGACGCCCCTATTTTTCAATACCTTATTCAGGAGAGATGATGTTCAACCCCGTCGATCATCCCCATCGCCGCTTCAACCCGCTGACCGGCCAGTATGTGCTGGTCTCCCCCCATCGGGCCAAACGCCCCTGGCAGGGACAGGTGGAGAAGGTGAGTCAGGCCCCCAAACAGGCCCACGATCCCGACTGCTTCCTCTGTGCCGGCAACACCCGGGTCACTGGCGACATCAACCCCGACTACAAGGGTACCTTCGTCTTTACCAACGACTTCGCCGCCCTGATGCAGGATACCCCGGCCGCCGATAGCGCCAGCGATCCCCTGCTGAAACTGGAAGCCGCCCGCGGCACCAGCCGGGTGATCTGCTTCTCGCCGGATCACGGCAAGACCCTGCCCGAGCTGCCGCTGCCCGCCATCGAGGGGGTGATCACCACCTGGATGGATCAGGTCGCCGAGCTGTCGGCCCAATGGGAATGGGTGCAGGTCTTTGAAAACAAAGGGGCCGTCATGGGCTGCTCCAACCCGCACCCCCACGGCCAGATCTGGGGCAGCGACTTCCTGCCCAACGAGATTGCCCGCGAAGAGCAGCACCAGCGTGACTGGCTGGCCGAGCATGGCCGCCCCATGCTGCTGGAGTATGTGGAGCGGGAGCTGGCGGATCGCTCGCGCATCGTGGTGGAGACCGAGCACTGGCTCGCCGTGGTTCCCTTCTGGGCCGCCTGGCCGTTCGAAACCCTGCTGCTGCCCAAGGCGCACGTCCCCTCCATGCTCAATATGACCCAGGCCCAGCAACAGGATCTGGCGGTGGCGCTCAAGGAGCTCACCAGCCGCTACGACAACCTGTTCGAGTGCAGCTTCCCCTACTCCATGGGCTGGCACTTTGCACCGCCCAAATCGGATTGCCCCGAGGCGTGGCAACTGCATGCCCACTTCTATCCGCCCCTGCTGCGCTCCGCTACCGTGCGCAAATTCATGGTCGGCTTCGAGATGCTGGCCGAAACCCAGCGTGACCTTACCCCCGAGCAGGCCGCCGAGCGGCTGCGTGCCCTGAGCCCCATTCACTACAACCAGACCAATCAAACCAATGAGGAGGCCCTATGACCCCGAGCCAACGCGTCAGCACCGTTTTTGCCGAGCAATTTGCCAAAGCGCCCGATCTGCTGGTGCGCGCCCCCGGCCGCGTCAACCTCATCGGTGAACATACCGACTACAACGACGGCTTCGTGCTGCCCTGCGCCATCGACTACGAGACATGCGTCGCCATCGGCCTGCGCGATGACCGACAAGTGCAGGTGATCGCCGCCGACTACGACAACCAGCGCGACCAGTTCGACCTCGACCAGCCCATCGAGCACCACCCCAGCCAGCGCTGGAGCGACTACATCCGTGGCGTGGTGAAGTATCTGCAGGAGCGCGGCTATGCCCTGCGCGGCCTCGATCTGGTGGTCTCCGGTAACGTGCCGCAGGGGGCGGGACTCTCCTCCTCCGCCTCACTGGAAGTGGCCATAGGTCAGGCCTTCAAGGAGGCGCTGGGGCTCGACATCAGCCAGGCGGAGATCGCCCTCAACGGCCAGCAGGCGGAGAACAAGTTCGTCGGCTGCAACTGCGGCATCATGGATCAGATGATCTCCGCCAGCGGCAAAACGGATCATGCCCTGCTGCTCGACTGCCGCTCGCTGGAGACTCGCCTCATCCCCATGCCTGCGGATCTGGCGGTGCTGATCGTCAACTCCAATGTGCGCCGCGGTCTGGTGGACAGCGAATACAACACCCGTCGCCAGCAGTGCGAAGAGGCCGCCCGTCACTACGGGGTCAAGGCGCTGCGCGATCTCGATCTGGCCGGACTGGAAGCGGGCAAGGCCGGGCTGGATGAGGCCTGCTATCGCCGTGCCCGCCACATCGTCGGTGAAAACGCCCGCACCCTGGCGGCGGCCGATGCACTGGCGAGCCACGATCTGACCCGCCTCGGCGAGCTGATGGCCGAATCACACGCAGCCATGCGCGATGACTTTGAAATCACAGTGCCCGCCATCGACGGTCTGGTGGAGATCATCAAGGCTAAAATCGGCACAGATGGCGGCGTGCGGATGACTGGCGGCGGCTTCGGCGGCTGCGTGGTCGCCCTGCTGCGCCCGGAGAAGGTGGCCGAGGTGATTGCCGCCGTCGAGGCGGAGTATCCGACCCGCTTCGGCCTCAAGGCTAACTGCTACGTCTGCCGCGCCAGCGCCGGTGCAGGGGGCATCGCATGAAAGAGTTCCATCTGCAGAATGCAGCCGGCCTGCGGTTGAGCGTGCTCGATTTCGGGGCTACGCTCACCGCCCTCGAGATCCCGATCAATGGCACCTATCGCAATGTGCTGCTGTCTTGTGATCCGCTGGATTACCCCAATCAACGCTCTTATTTAGGGGCGATAGTAGGACGCTTTGCCAATCGCATCGGCAACGCCCGCCTAGAGCGAGCAGGGCAAGAGTGGCAACTAGACGCCAACGAGGGCACCACCTGCCTGCACGGGGGCAGTGACTCTCTGCACAACCGGGAGTGGCAACTGGACGGGCTGGCGGAAGATCGCATCCGTCTGCAAACTCGGCTGGCCGATGGCGAACAGGGTTTCCCTGGTAATCTGGACGTCACCGTAGAATACCGGCTGGAGCAGACCGATCTGGTGATCGAGCTGAGCGCCACCACAGATGCTCCGACCCCGGTCAATCTCACCAGCCATGCCTATTTCAACCTGGATGGTGGTGATGTGCGTGATCACCACATCATCATTAATGCAGACCGCTATCTGCCAACCGATGAACACTCGCTGCCGCTTGGTATTGCGCCGGTCGAAGGAGTATTCGATCTACGCCATGGCAAGCGGGTCGGAGAACAGTGGATGGCCCATGCGCAGCAAAAAAAATGTCTGGGATTCGACCACTGTTTCTTGTTTGTTGATGCCTCGCCCTCACCACAAGCCACCCTGATGGCAGGGGATGGCAGCCTGTGTATGGAGATGTACACCAATCAGCCAGGCGTCCAGCTCTACACCGGCAACTGGTTGGCTGGCACCCCAAAACGCGGGGGGGGACATTGGGGCAACTATCAGGGGCTCTGCCTGGAAGCACAGCAAGTGCCAGATAGTCCGAACCGTCCAGAATTAGGTAACCCATGGTTGGAGCCAGGAGAACGCTATCAGCACATAACCCGTTATCGGCTCATTCCGGTTATGGCTTGACCCACTGAAGGGGCGCGTCAAGGCGCCCCTTTGTCGCATCTCTCCCGCCCGGCTTATTCAACACAACCAAGAAAGAAGCATGCTACGGCTTGGCATCATTACGATATCAGCCACCGCGTGCAGTGCTGATGGGTGTATGGCTTTCAGAGTGACGTTGACCTGCTCGTGTCGGGTAAAGTCATTGAGTACCCATTATGTGCTTTACATTCTTACCGCCAACCACACAACTTGGCAGGCATGACGGGAACATATCGGCACGCCCTGTGGCATAAGGAACCAGTACGCAACAGGTCATCGAGAGAGGATCAAATTTTGTTAACTGGCTGACCCTTGGTCGAGGCACGGATCAGCAACTCCCCTTCCAGCTTCATCAGTAAAGCGATGGGCTTCTCTCCTTGGGCCAGTTGCAACAAGGTGTCCACCGCCAGTTTACCCATCTCGTCGTAAGGTAGTTCGATAGAACTCAAAGGGGGCTCCATTTCGCAGGCCAGCATCTGGTTATCATGGCCCGCCACCAGAATGTCTTCCGGGATGCGCAATCCCGCCTCGGCTATCGCCTGGTAACAACCCTGAGCCATGTAATCACTGCAACAGAAGATACCATCAGGCGGCTGAGGCAGCGCCAGCAGTTGCCTAGTCTGCTCATAAGCCTCATGTAGCGACCAGTTGCCCACACGCACCCATTGTGGATCCGGTATCAAATCGTGGTTGATCAACGCCTGACGATACCCCTCCAGCCGCAGACTATTTGCCTCCATCCATGGCTCCCCCTGAATAAGAGCCACTCGTTTGCAGCCTTGCTCCAACAGGTGCGCCGTCACCTTGTAACCCGCCAGCTTATCGGCAGGCAGGATGGAATAACTTTCGGACGAGCCACTGCCCTCCAGGTAGCAGTTGAGCAAAACGGTAGGCACCTGCGGGGAGAGCTCCATCTCGGCAAGTTGTCGTGTCATGGAAGAGGCAAAAATCATCCCCAGATAATCCCCCTGATTGATCTCCTGCTCGATCAACTTGGTGAGCTCCGCGCTGTTGCGATAATCGAATGTAACCAGCATGCGATCTGCCTCCCAAGCGCGTTCATTGCAGGCATTGATCGCATCTAGAAAAGGGTCATATGGAGTCAGGCCATTGAAAACAAAAGCTATTTTTCTAGCAGATGGTCCCTTGGGTAGATGTTCAGCTCGCTTATGCTGGTAACCCAGTTCGGCCGCTTTTTCAAGCACTCTACGCCGCGTTTCCTCCGCCAGTTTGATGGTGGTTGAACCATTGAGCACCAGTGAAACCGTTGATTGGGAAACACCTGCAGCTGCAGCGATGGCGCTCATGGTGATGCGTTTACTATTCATTGATATGGCCATAGTTTGAGCAGTACCGCCCAGATAATAATATTAATTATTTATCTTTTATCATGACTCATGATTACGGACATGAGCAAGCAGCACAACAGCCCACAAGGACGATAGAGGGTTTTCGGTTATCGTCCCGAGTACAGATGGCTCGCCAGCTATGCCTGTTAACCCCCTAAATTTGTTCATTTTGTGACTAATCCCTGAATTCTATCCTTCATGATTTGCAACTAAAGATATTAGCTAATATTAATTGCTGTAAGCTTAAATAATTAGTTGCAAGGATATCCGATGGCGATACAACAGTGGTCAACAGAACGAGCTTGGCAATGGTGGAACAAACAACCTTGGCTATTGGGCTTCAACTATCTCCCCCGCACAGCGGTCAACTGGACCGAAATGTGGCAGGGAGAAACCTTCGACCCAGTCACCATTGACCAGGAACTGGGTTGGGCCAACAAACTGGGCTACAACACCCTGCGAACCAATCTGCCCTTTATCGTCTGGCAGCATGATCGGGATGGCCTGCTCGCGCGCATTGAGCAGTTCCTTGGCCTGTGTAGCAAGCACAATATCCGCGTGATGATGACCTTGATGGATGACTGTGGCTTCTCCGGCGATCACCCCTATCTGGGCCGCCAGCAACCACCTCGGGAAGATGTACACAATAGCCAGGCGGCGGCCAGTCCCGGTCGGAATGTCGTCATTGACCCGACCCAATGGCGCGAAGTGGAACACTATATTCGCGACCTGATACGTACATTTGCACAGGATGAGCGGATCTTTATCTGGGATCTGTACAATGAGCCGACCAACCGGGGCATCTTTTCGGAAGGCGATGTCGAGGTGCGTTTCGATGAGTCGCTGGAGACATATGCCCACTATCTGATGGAGTTGGCTTTTGTCTGGGCCCGAGAAGAGAACCCCTCCCAGCCACTCACCGTCGGCGCGTGGCATGCACCCTACAGCATCGGTCAGGGGGATTCGGAATTTACTCCGGAAAACACCTTTACTCATCCGACCGACCTGCGCGCTATGGAGCTATCAGATGTCATCACTTTCCACTCCTATCAGCGTATGGAGGGGCTGAAAATCTCTCTGGATGTGGTCAGCAAATATCGCCGCCCGCTCCTCTGCACAGAGTGGCTGGCCAGGCATGTCGGCAGCGTGATGGAACAACAACTGCCACTCTTCAAAGAGTTAAAAATAGGTGCCTATCAATGGGGTCTGGTAAAAGGGAAGACGCAAACTCACTTGCCATGGCCTTTCGTTCGCAATATCGACCCCGATTTCCGCAGGGTCTGGTTTCACGACCTGCTGGAGGAGGATGGTACCCCCTACTCTGCCAGTGAAATAGAACTGCTCCGCACATTGACCCGTTCATAACGCAAAAGAGGACGCCACCCTAGTGGCGCCCCTCACAACACATTCATGTTGGGAAAGGTTGGCAGATGACAGATCAAAAGATACACAATAGAGAGCTGGTGGGATATTTCAGCTATGCCGTCGGGCAATGCCTCAGTTTCGGCCTGGTGGGATCATTTATCCTCTATTTTTACACCGATATCCTTGGAATATCGCCCGCTGCAGCTGGGGCTATTTTCCTCATTGCCAGAGTATGGGATGCCATCAACGATCCTATTATCGCTGGTTATATGGACACTCTTAATTTCAAACGTGGCAAATTCACGCCATATATGCTTTTCGTTCCCTTCTTGATTGCCGGGATCACCTCTCTCAGCTTCATTGGCATGGATTTACCCATGACCACCAAGGTAGCTTATGCAGCAGTCACCTATATCGCGTGGGGGATGATATACACCTTGTCTGATGTACCTTTCTGGACCATGTCATCGGTCATGAGCCAAGAGCCACAGGAGCGAGCCAAGGCCGTAACCGTCGCCATGTTGGGCGTCAATATCGGCATTGGCAGTGCTTCCATCATATTCCCGAAGCTCACCGAACTGTTTGCTGCAACCAGCAGCACCAAGGGCTACATGGAAGGTGCCATCTGCCTGATGCTGATCGCCCTGCCACTGATGGTGCTCGGAGCAAGCCAGATGAAAGAGCGCATCAAGCCCAATCCGAATGACAAGATCACCATTAGGGACTCTTTCCGCGTCCTGCGTTCCAACAAACCGTTGGCGTATGTACTTGGCGCCTTCTTCTGTAACGTGTTCTTTAATCTGGCCACCGGGCTCTACATTTTCTTCTTCACCTACAACATGGGTGATGCCGGGCTGCTCTCGGTGATGGGCTCTATCGGTGTGGCAACCTCTATGGCCTGTATGCTGATGCCGATATTGACCAGCAAGCTCAGGAAACGTGATCTCTTCCTGCTACTCACTCTGCTGGAGATTGCATTACGCATCGGTTTCTATACGACAGGCTACGACAATCTGATAATGGTGTTCGGCTTCCTCGCCTTGATCCATGCGGCCAACGTCATCACCAATCCGCTTATCTCGGCCATGTTGAGTGAGACCATCGAATATGCAGAACTAAAGTCTGGCCGCCGTTGCGCTGCCATCGCATTCTCGGGGCAGACCTTTACCGGCAAACTGGCTTGGGCCATCGCAGGTGGTATTTCCGGTACCCTGCTGATCTGGCTTGGCTATCAACCGAATGCGGCACAGACTCAGGCTACGATGGACGGACTATTTATCTGTATATCACTTGTGCCGATATTGGGTAGCATATTACGGGTGATGATCATGACCCGCTACAATTTCACCGAAGATAAGCACGCCAAAGTACGTCATGCTCTAAATAAATGGCGTTCCATTTCGTCTCTTTAACATAAAAACAATGAATGCTTTACCATAAAATATACGCCAGTCGAATTGAGCGCCTCTATCCATTCAACTTGACTGGCAAATTCCATGCAAGAACATGAAAACTACAATGATTGATAAATTATTTTTTCGTTGCATTGCGCATAGGAAAAGCAATCAACATAAGTTACATGAATCATCGAAAGCCACTGGGTAAACTTTTGCAGAAGTATATTACACGATAATAAATATCCATTGCCTCCATTGGTCTTTGAGGAGTTCAAATTTGTCGGTTTATTTCTGGCACAATATCGTTATTGTGCCAATCGCTCTCTGCGTTCTGGTTTTCTGGCTCGACACCGCCAACCTCGGTCTCTGTGCAGCCTTTCTGACCACAGGATCTTTTGCCTTGCAAGTTATACACATAATAAAGACCCAAGAAACCAGGGCCATCTCAACCAATATGTATCTGGTCTTCAGCTGTGGCGTACTTCTATGGTTGATCTACGGCCTGCGCACTAACGACATGCCCATCACCATAGCAAACAGCATCACTCTCGCTCTGCCTGCGCCGTCCTGATGCTCAAGCTGCGTAACGAAAGGAACTGATGAGCATTCATACAACCTGGGGCTGGCACTCGGGGATCACGACGGCTTCTGTCTTGAGACGCAACAGCTGCCGGACAGCCCCAATCGGCCCGAGCTGGGCAACCCCTGGCTGCTGCCGGGCGGGCGTTATCACCACCAGACCCGCTACCGTTTTATCCGCGACTGACTTAAAGGTTTCATGATTTTTACATAGCCTCAGCAGTCACTATCGAGCAAGATAAGCCGCCCCGAGCTCCTTCCGGGGCGTTTTTGCATCAACGTAGCAAGGATTCTGTTCGATGACTGACACCTATAGCCTGCTGGTCGCCTTTATTCTGGGCGTCGTCGAGGGGCTGACCGAGTTCCTCCCCGTCTCCTCCACCGGCCACATGATTATCGTCGGCCATCTGCTGGGCTTTGAAGGGCCCAAGGCTGCCACTTTCGAAGTGGTGATCCAGCTTGGCTCCATCCTCGCCGTAGTCGCCGTCTTCTGGCGCCGCCTGTTTGGCCTGATTGGCATCCACTTTGGCCAGAAGCCGTCCCGGGATCATGCCACCCTGTCGCTGATCCACGTCATCCTCGGCATGCTGCCCGCCATCGTGGTCGGTCTGGCCATCCACAGCTGGATCAAGGCCAACCTGTTTGGTCCACAGACCGTAATGTACGCGCTGGTCGCGGGGGGCATCCTGCTCATCATCGCCGAGAAGTTCCGCCCGGCCGTCACAGCTGAAACTCTGGATGACATCAGCTACAAACAGGCGTTCGGCATCGGTCTGTTCCAGTGTCTGGCGCTGTGGCCAGGCTTCTCACGCTCCGGCGCCACCATCAGTGGTGGCATGCTGATGGGGATCAGCCGTCACGCCGCCGCCGAGTTCTCCTTCATCATGGCAGTGCCCATGATGGTGGCGGCCAGCGGGCTTGATCTCTACAAGAGCCGCGATTTCCTCTCGATGGCCGACTTCCCGATGTTTGCAGTGGGCTTTATCACCGCCTTCGTGGTAGCGATGTTTGCGATCAAGACCTTCCTGACATTGATCCGCCGCATCGACTTTATCCCGTTCGCCATCTACCGCTTTGTCGTGGCATTCGCCGTCTATCTGGTGTTTGTCGCCTGACCGGCCACCAGCAATGAAATGACAAAAGGGACCAAACTGGTCCCTTTTTCTATTGGCTCACACCGTTTAGTAGAGGTGCTGACTGATGCCATTGAGCAGCCGTGACAGCCCCTTGGTGAACTGCACCGGCGCATCCTGCACCGTGTAGCAGAGGCAACCGTCCGGCGTATGCGGACTGTGGGAATGGCTGGCATCGCGCCAGATGAAATCACCCGCCTTGTAAAGGGTATCGCCATCCTGAATATTGCCCGCCAGCAGCAGGGTCAGCTCATAGCCCTGATGGGTGTGCTCGGGGATACGGCCGCCCGCTTCGATATGGAGCAGACTGGCGCGTGTCCCCATCTCGTCCAGCGGCAAACTCTGCTGACGAATGGCCCCGATATGGCGCCACTTGGGCGAACGGTAGCGGGCCAACACCCGTGGCAAACGATAGGCGTGACCGGCCACTTCGAGCTCGGCCGGCTGGGCTCGGGGCAGATCGGTAACGGGTGCGGCAACCGGTTCGGGCTGCGCCAGAATATCCGCCAGCATGGCGTCAAACCCGACGTCCAGCGCCACTTCATCGTGGGAGGCCAACTCAGGCTCTGCTAGCGAGGCAAGATATTGCTGCGCCAGCTCCTCCTCAAATGCTTTCAATCGGGCAGCACAATCGGGGCAGAGCTCGCAGTGAGCGGAGAGCCCGACCGCCAGCGGCAGAGGGAGCTCGTCGGCGGCGAAGGCGCGCAGCATAGGGTCGGTTGGATGGGCTTTAATCATGGCCTTGCTCCACTTGCTCTTTCAGTTTCTGTAGCGCCAGTCTGAGGCGGGACTTGATAGTACCGAGCGGCACGCCAAGGCGCTCCGCCAGCTCCTGCTGGGAGAACTCCTGCAGATAGATGCCACGTACCACCTGCTGTTGCGGCTCAGGCAGCGTGCCCAGATAGTGGGCCATCTGACGGGTCAGCACGGCATCCTCCCCTCCGCTCAGATGCTCCTCTTCGGCCTGAAACTCCAGCACCGGCCACAGCTCCTCGGCACAGAGATCCTCCTTGCTGGCACGGCGCCGGCGCAGCAGATCGAAGCACTGGTTGCGCATCACGGTATAGATCCAGGTGGTCGGCGCCCCCTTCTCGGGGTGGTAGAGGCGCGCCTTCTGCCATACCAGCAGCATGGTCTCCTGCACCAGCTCCATGGCGTTGGCCTCGCTGCCGAGATGGCGCAGGCCGTAGCTGCGAATGCGCGGCGCAAAGTGTTGGAACAGGCGGGCAAAAGCAGCCTTGTCAGCCTGCTCTGCCACCCTGATCAGCAGAGATTTGAGGTCGCCATCCGAGTTATCCATCACGGGCGAAGTCCTGCGTATGGTCGAGTGTGGTTGGCCAGTATATGCCATTGCGCCATCCCTTTGGTGTGCTGTCGAACATGCTGTGGTAATGACTAATACGGCTCTGCGGCGCTGGCAGATCAGCAGTTCAGAAAAAAATCAGTGACTGGCCACCAGCACTCCTTTGAGCAGGGCGATGGCGGGCTGATTGTCGGCGGCGGCCAGCAGCAGCTGCTTCTGCTCGGGGGGGATCGGCAGCACCTCCAGCCAGCGCTGTGCCACCCAGTTGCCATCGTCCCAGCGGGGGGCGTGATAGAGGGCGGCATAGTCGGGATAGTCGGCAAACACCTCCCGCAGCGCATCGGCCAGTGGCAGCTGATCGGGATGGAGCCGCCGGGGCGGCCATGCCGGCAGCGAGGTTACCTCACCGATGCGCAGGCCATCCTGCTCCTGCCACAGATCCTCTATCTGCAGCCGCTCCACCCCCTGCACCGTGATCCCCAGCATGCCGTCCGGCAGCCGGTCGAAGTCGATGACGTTGACCCGGGTGGCGATGGGCAGCATGTTGCGCAGGGCGTCAGGCTGGCGCGGATCCACCATGCAGAGGGCAAAGCCCGCCTCCCCCGCTTCGGCCACCATCCGCAGGTATCTGGGTTCGAAGATCCGCAGCGGCATGATGCCGCCGGGCAGCAGGTGGGCTGATAGGGGAAACAGTGCCAGTCGCATCACAAACTCCTTGCTGGGTTACGACTCTAGGTACGTGCAACAGCCAGCGGGAGATCAGTGTCGGGAAAAACCCTTAACAATCAGGGGAAATAGCCTGGACAAGGCGCTTCGATATGCAGTAGAAATGGATAAGCACCATAATTTCCGTCCAATATTCTGGAATATGGCGCCAAACGCAGTGAAATATCCGCCCGACAGCGAGCGGCGGGTCATCCCTATAGTTTTCTCGAGCCGATGCGGGTAAAATTCACGCCCTTATATATCAGTCATTTTTCGACGCGCAACCTTGGTGGTCAGTTATGAAAGAGCATATTCATCATCTACTTGAACAAACGGTAGCCAATCTCAAGTCAGCAGGCGTCCTGCCGGCGGACCTGGAAGCCCGCGTGCAAGTAGACCGATGCAAGGAAAAAGCTCACGGTGACCTGGCCACCAACCTGGCCATGCTGCTGGCCAAGCCGGCCCGCAAGAATCCCCGTGAGCTGGCGGCGGCCATCATCGAGCACCTGCCTGCCTCCGACCTGATCGCCAAGGTCGAGATCGCCGGCCCCGGCTTCATCAACTTCTTCTTCGACCAGCGCTGGCTGGCCGGTCAGGTCGAGGCCATGGTGACCTCTGCCAACGCCAACGTACGGTTGCCCACGCCACAAACCGTGGTGGTGGACTACTCCGCCCCCAACGTAGCCAAAGAGATGGCGGTGCACCACATCCGCTCCACCGTACTCGGTGACGTAGCCGCTCGTGCGCTGGAGTTCCTCGGCCACAAGGTGGTGCGAGCCAACCACATCGGTGACTGGGGTACGCAGTTCGGCATGCTGATCGCCTATCTGGAGAAGATGGCCAACGAGAACGCCTCCGACATGGAGCTGCGCGACCTGGAAGCCTTCTACACCCAGGCCAAGCGTTGCTACGACGAAGACGAAGCCTTCGCCGAGCGCGCCCGTAACTACGTGGTGAAACTGCAGGGTGGCGACGAGTACTGCCGTACCATGTGGAAGAAGCTGGTCGACATGACCATGGAGCAGAACCAGCGCAACTACGACCGCCTGAATGTCTCCCTGACCAACAAGGACATCATGGGCGAGTCCATGTACAACGACATGCTGCCGGAGATCGTTGCCGACCTGAAAGCCAAGGGGCTGGCGGTCGAGAGCGAAGGCGCCACCGTTGTCTTCCTGGACGAGTTCAAGAACAAGGATGGCGAGGCCATGGGCGTCATCATCCAGAAGAGCGATGGCGGTTTCCTCTACACCACCACCGACATCGCCTGTGCCAAATACCGTTACGAAACTCTGGGCGCCGACCGGGTGATGTACTTCATCGACTCCCGTCAGCACCAGCACCTGATGCAGGCCTGGACCATCACCCGCAAGGCGGGTTATGTGCCGGAATCCGTGCCGCTCGAGCACCACGCCTTTGGCATGATGCTGGGCAAGGATGGTCGTCCCTACAAAACCCGCTCCGGTGGCACCGTCAAGCTGGTCGACCTGCTGAACGAAGCGGAAGAGCGCGCCGCCGCCCTGCTGGAGAGCCGCAACAGCGACCTCTCTGCCGAAGAGAAAGCCCAGGTGGTCAACGCCATCGCCATGGGCGCGGTCAAGTATGCGGATCTCTCCAAGAACCGCACTACCGACTACATCTTCGACTGGGATCTGATGCTCTCCTTTGAAGGCAACACCGCCCCTTACCTGCAGTATGCCTACACCCGTATCCAGTCCATCTTCCGCAAGGCTGGCGTCGATGCCGCTACCCTTACCGGCAATGTGACCCTGAACGAGGAAGCCGAAGAGGTGCTGGCCCAGAAGCTGATCCAGTTCTCCGACGCGGTCAACGGCGTGGCCGACAAAGGCATGCCACACCTGCTCTGTACCTACCTGTACGAGTTGTCCGGCAACTTCATGACCTTCTATGAAGCCTGCCCGATCAACAAGGATGGCGTGGACGAGGCAACCCGTCAGAGCCGTCTGCTGCTGTGCGCCGCCACCGCCAAGGTGCTGAAACTGGGCCTCGGCGTACTGGGCATCCATCCCCTGGAGCGCATGTAATAGATGGCAACCCGGGATTATGTCGGCAGCCGCCCACGACGTCGGGCGGGTGGCCGCAATACCAAGAAAGCGGCTCCGCGCCGCTTTCCTGTTATTCCAGTGCTGCTGGTCGTGGCACTGCTGGCAGGCTTTGGTGGCTTCCTTTACATGATCAATGGCAAGGGCAGCGACGCCCCCACCATCGAAGAGCAGGTAAAGGCCAACAAGCCAAAACCACAGAACAACGGGTTGCCACAGGAGAAGTGGAGCTATATCGAACGGCTTGAGAACAAGCAGGTCGATGTTATCGAGCCACCGCCCCAGCCGGGCGTGCTGCCACCGCCCCCCGCCGATACTCTGACCCTGCAGCCGGAAAAGCTGCCGCAACCGGTACCGACCGACATTCCCCAACCGGGGACGCCCATCGGCCAGTCCAAACCCTATCAGACCAATCCGGCGACCACGCCTGACAACGGTGCGCCCGTTGCCAGCGCTCGGGAACAGGTGATCGATCGCCAGGCCGAACGGGAGCGAATGGAGCGGGAGATCCGTGCCGAGCTGGAGCGGGAGCGGGCCGAAGCGGCCAAGGCCAAAGCGGCTAACCCGCCAGCCCAGACCGCAGCCGCCGACAGCAGTCGCTATATGATGCAGTGCGCGGCTCTGCGCTCGCAGGATTCCGCAGAGTCGCTAAAGGCACGTATCGCCTTCACCGCCGGTCTCTCTTCCAGCCTGCAGGTGGTCAACACGGCCAACGGCACGGTCTACAAGGTGATGGTGGGCCCCTTCAACGGCAAGGCGGCCGCCGACGCGGCCAACGGCAAGCTGCAGAGCTCCGGCATCAGCGGCTGCATTGCCAAGAAGGGTTAGCATACTGTCAGGCTGAACCAGCAGAGAACCAGAACATGACAAATTCGAAACAGCCACCAAATGGCCTTCCGGTTTACCGCTTGATTACTGGGCCTGATGACGCGGCATTTTGTTTTCGTGTCAGCGAAGCACTAGCTCAAGGCTACACGCTGTATGGTTCTCCCTCGGCGACGTTCAATGGCCAAACTGTGATCGTGTGCCAAGCGGTAGTCTGGTCTGAAACAACATAATGCGGACAGTTTGCAGCAGGGCCGGGTGGCAACACCCGGCCCTGTTCTTTTGGTGTCACTCGCACCCACCCTGATTGCTACCCCGTTTATCCCGACCAAAGGCAGGGTTGAAAAGCCCGTTTGCCATCCCCATCTTTCTTGCCATGCACAGTCAGGCCGTCATTCGGCTCAAGCGAGGTAAGTAAAGTGACTACCATAGTTTCAGTTCGCCGCAACGGTCAGGTCGTCATCGGTGGCGATGGCCAGGTCTCTCTTGGCAACACCGTCATGAAGGGCAACGCCCGCAAGGTTCATCGCCTCTATAACGGCAAGGTGCTGGCAGGTTTCGCTGGCGGTACCGCCGACGCCTTCACCCTGCTCGAACGTTTCGAAGCAAAACTGCAGGCCCATCAGGGTAATCTGGAGCGCGCCGCCGTGGCGCTGGCCAAAGATTGGCGCACCGATCGCGCCCTGCGCCGCCTCGAAGCACTGCTGGCCGTGGCCGACGAACACAAATCCTTCATCATCACCGGCAACGGTGACGTGGTGCAGCCGGAGCACGATCTCATCGCCATCGGCAGCGGTGGCAACTTCGCCCAGTCCGCCGCCATCGCGCTGCTGGAAAACACCGAGCTGGATGCCAGGAGCATTGTCGAGAAGTCCCTCAAGATTGCGGGCGACATCTGCGTCTTCACCAACGGCAACCACACCATCGAAGTGCTGGACTACGTTGCCAAATAAGGCGCCAGCCAACCCAATTTCCCAAGGGGTGGGCACTGCCCGCCCCGGATACAGGAACACCATCATGTCCGAGATGACCCCGAGAGAAATCGTCCACGAGCTGGATCGTCACATCATTGGTCAGGCCGATGCCAAGCGTGCCGTTGCCGTTGCCCTGCGCAACCGCTGGCGCCGGATGCAACTCAACGAAGAGATGCGCCATGAAGTGACCCCGAAAAACATCCTGATGATCGGCCCGACCGGTGTCGGCAAGACCGAAATCGCCCGTCGTCTGGCCAAACTGGCCAACGCCCCCTTCATCAAGGTGGAAGCGACCAAGTTCACCGAAGTGGGCTATGTCGGCAAGGAAGTAGACAGCATCATCCGCGATCTGACCGATGCCGCCATCAAGCTGGTGCGCGAAACCGAGATGGAGAAGATGAAATATCGCGCCGAGGAAGCCGCCGAAGAGCGCATCCTCGACGCCCTGCTGCCCAACCCGCGCAACACCTGGGGTGAGGAAGAGAAAGCCGACAACTCCAACACCCGCCAGATCTTCCGCAAGAAACTGCGGGAAGGTCAGCTGGATGACAAGGAGATCGAGCTGGAACTCTCCGCCTCCCCGATGGGCGTCGAAATCATGACCCCGCCGGGCATGGAAGAGATGGCCAACCAGTTGCAGGGGCTGTTCCAGAACCTGGGCCAGAGCCAGAAGAAGAAGCGCAAGATCAAGGTCAAAGAGGCCATGAAAGCGCTGATCGAAGAGGAAGCTGCCCGTCTGGTCAATCCGGAAGAGCTGAAGCAGAAAGCGATCGCCGCGGTCGAGAACAACGGCATCGTCTTCCTCGACGAGATCGACAAGATCTGCAAGCGTGGCGAGAGCTCGGGCCCCGACGTCTCCCGTGAAGGGGTACAGCGCGACCTGCTGCCGCTGGTTGAAGGTTGCACCGTCAACACCAAGCACGGCATGGTCAAGACCGACCACATCCTGTTTGTCGCCTCCGGCGCCTTCCAGATCGCCAAGCCGTCCGACCTCATCCCCGAGCTGCAGGGCCGTCTGCCGATCCGCGTCGAGCTGACCGCCCTGACCACAGATGACTTCGAGCGTATCCTGACCGAACCGAACGCCTCCCTGACCGATCAGTACAAGGCGCTGATGGCCACCGAAGGGGTCAACATCGAGTTCACCCAGGATGGCATCCGCCGTCTGGCCGAAGCGGCCTGGCAGGTCAACGAGCGTACCGAGAACATCGGTGCCCGTCGTCTGCACACCGTGATGGAGCGCCTGATGGAAGATATCTCCTATGACGCCTCCGAGAAGTCCGGTGAGACCTTTGTCATCGACACCGACTACGTCAACGCCCACCTCGGCAAGCTGATTGAAGACGAGGACCTGAGCCGCTTTATTCTGTAAGCGCGATCGATGGACCTGAAAACGCCTCCCTTGTGGAGGCGTTTTTATTTCCCTGCCACCCATTTCATCCCGCCTCCGTCGCCCGGACTCTAGCCCTATCTGCGGCGATCCATTCAATCCCAAGGCGCTTTCATACCTCCCCTTACGAAAGCCCACCGTTTTTCATCCCTGCTGAAATCTGCTCAAAAAAAGATCTATCAACTTCTGTGTGATTGATTTATACATACGTATAAATCAGATCGAAAGCTGCGCAACAGGAACCCGAAAGATGAATCCAACCCGGCAGAAACTGCTCGATACCGGCCTCGCCATCGCTACCGAGAAAGGGCTGCGCGGCCTGACGGTGCGCGAGCTGGCGGCGGCGGCCGAGGTGAACCTCGGCTCCTTCGTCTACCACTTCGGCAACCGCGACGCCTTTATCGACGAGCTGGTGGAGCTCTGGTACGCCCCCCTCTATGACGAGCTCAAGGCGGTGGCAGCCAAAGGCTCCTACCCCTCCGCCATCGCCATGTTCGAGGCGACCATGGAGGCGCTGATCGGGCTGGTGGCGCGCCAGCGCGGCTTTATCAACCACCTGTTTGGCGATGCGCTGGCGGGCGAAGGGGCGGCCCAGCGCTTTCTGCTCAGCCTGCCGCGCCGCCATCCCCTGCTGCTGATCGAGCAGGTACGGATGGCACAGGCGGAAGGGTCGCTGGTCGCGGGTCACCCGCTCCAGCTGATGATCTTCATCATGGGGTCGGTCGGCCTGCCGTTGGTGATCGCAGGCAGCGGTCGTCAGCTCGGCTGGCTGCCCGAACAGGCAGCCCCCTTTCTCAGCCAGATAGACAACCCCGAGGCCGCCAGACAGCGGCTGGTATGGGCCCTGCGCGGCCTGCGCCCCACCGACATCAAAGAAGGAGACGCTGCATGAAACAACGCATCGCGATGGCAGCTCTGCTGCTGGCCGCTCTCAGTGGTTACCTCTGGTTGCAGTGTCCTCTTCAAGGAGAAACGGTATGAAGCAACGCATTGCCATCGCAGCCCTGCTGCTAACCGTTATCGGTGGCTACCTCTGGTGGCAGGGGCGCCCCGCCGACGGCTCCATCCTTTACGGCAATGTCGATATTCGCGACGTCAATCTGGCCTTTCGAGTCGGCGGTCGCGTCGATCAGGTGCTGGTCGATGAGGGCGATAGCGTAAAAGCCGGTCAACTGCTGGCCCGCCTCGATCCGATTCCCCTCACCCACAGCCGCGACAGCGCCCGCGCCAATCTGGCTGCGCTCACTGCCGCCAACACCTTGATCCACAAAGGCTATCGCAGCGAAGAGACCGACCGCGCCCGGGCCGCACTGGACGCCGCCGAGGCCGCTGCACTGGAGGCAGACCAGCAGTGGCGCCGCCAGATCGCATTGGCAGCCACCGGCGCCATCTCCCGCGGTCAGCTCGATACCGCCCGCTCCCAGCGGGATCAGACCCGGGCGCAGGTGCGCTCCGCCCGCGAGCAGCTCGCCCAGCTCGAAACCGGCTACCGCCCGGAAGAGATTGCCCAGTCCGATGCCCAACTGGAAGGGGCCAAAGCGGCGCTCGCCAGTGCCGAACTGGCGCTGGCGGATGCCAGCCTGACCGCCCCCAGCGACGGCATCATCATCAGCCGCGCCGTCGAAAACGGCAGCATGGTGCAGAGCGGTGCAACCGCCTTCAACCTCTCCATGACCGCACCGGTCTGGGTGCGCGCCTATGTGGAGGAGCCCTGGCTCGGCCACTTCCCGAGCGGCGCCAAGGTGACCCTCACCACCGACTCGCGGCCGGATCAGCCCTATCACGGGGTAGTGGGCTTTGTCTCGCCGACCGCCGAGTTCACCCCGAAATCGGTGGAGACGCCGGATCTGCGCACTCACCTCGTCTACCGGCTGCGTATCGTGGTGCAGGACCCCGACCCGGCCCTGCGCCAGGGGATGCCGGTCACCGTCAGGCTGGCGCCATGAGCTGCGCCATCTCTATTGAGGGGCTCACCAAACGCTTTGGCGAGCGGGTCGCCCTCAACGCCATCTCGGCCACCATTCCGGCTGGCGGCATCACCGGGCTGGTCGGCCCCGACGGCGCGGGCAAGAGCACTTTGCTGCGCCTGCTGGCCAGTCTGCTGATCCCCGAAGCGGGCACCATCCGGGTGCTGGGGCTGGACCCGGTGAGCGAGGGGGATCTGCTGCGCCAGCGCCTCGGCTACATGCCCCAGCAGTTCGGCCTCTACGAGGATCTCAGCGTGCTGGAGAACCTCACCCTCTACGCTGACTTGCGCGGCGTACTGGAGCCCGAACGCACCCCTACCTTCGCACGGCTGCTCGCCTTCACCGACCTCGCCCGCTTCACTGCGCGACCCGCAGGCAAGCTCTCTGGCGGCATGAAGCAGAAGCTCGGGCTGGCCTGCGCCCTGCTCGGCACCCCGGATGTGCTGCTGCTCGACGAACCGGGGGTCGGGGTCGATCCCATCTCCCGCCGCGCCCTCTGGCAGATGGTACGCGAGCTGGCCAAGGGAGGGATGACGGTGCTCTGGAGTACCGCCTATCTCGATGAGGCGGAGCTGTGCGACCACGTGCTGCTGATGGCGGATGGCGAGGTGCGCACCAGCGGCACCCCGGCCGATCTGATGGGGGCCATGGCCAGCCGCTGCTGGCTGCTGGAGGCGGGGCAACTGGATGGCCGCGAGCGGCGCGCCCTGCTGCGCCGGGCACTGGCTCACCCGGCAGTGATGGATGGCGCGGTGGCGGGGGAGCGGGTTCGCCTGCTGCTGCACCCGGGCATGACGCCCCCGCCGCTCCCGGAGCTGCATCTCGCCAACGGCACCTTTCAACCGGCCCAGCCCCGGCTGGAGGATGCCTTTATCGACCTGCTCGGCGGCGGCCCCGGTGGGGAGTCGAGTCTGGCAGCCGGGATGCGGGAAGCCGAACTGCCGCAGGGGGTCTCCCCCGAGGCGGTGATCGAGGCGCGCCACCTCACCAAGCGGTTCGGCGATTTTGCCGCCACCGATGATGTCAGCTTTGCAGTGCGCCGCGGCGAGATCTTCGGCCTGCTCGGCCCCAACGGGGCGGGCAAGTCCACCACCTTCAAGATGGAGTGCGGCCTGCTGCGCCCGAGCGAGGGACAGGCGCTGGTGACCGGCATCGATCTGGCCCACAGCCCCTCGGCGGCGCGCCAGCGCCTCGGCTACATGGCGCAGAAGTTCTCCCTCTACAAGCAGCTTACCGTAGCGCAGAACCTCTCCTTTTTCGCCGGTATTTACGGCCTGTTCGGCCGCCACCAGCAGACGCGGATCGACGCCATGGTGACTGCCTTTTCCCTCGCCCCCTGGCTCGATCAAAAGGCGGAATCCCTGCCGCTCGGTCTGCGCCAGCGCTTATCGCTGGCCTGCGCCCTGCTGCACGAGCCGCCGCTGCTGTTCCTCGACGAGCCCACCTCCGGGGTCGATCCGGTGACCCGGCGCGAGTTCTGGTCGCACATCAACGCGCTGGCCGACCACGGCGTCACCGTGCTGGTCACCACCCATTTTATGGACGAGGCGGAGTATTGCGACCGCATCGCCCTCATCTATCGCGGCAAGCTGCTGGCGCTCGGCACCCCGGACGATCTCAAAGGGCTGGCCGCCAAAGAGGCGGCGACCTCTTTGCCAACCGGCTCCTTGCCGACCTGTTCTTTGCCAACAATGGAAGAGGCCTTTATCACCCTGGTCGAGCGGGCCAGCGAGGAGGACGCATGAGCATCAACCGTCGGCGACTGCTGGCCCTCTGCCGCAAGGAGACGCTGCAAATCGTCCGTGACCCGAGCAGCATCCTCATCGCCTTCATCATGCCGGTGGTGCTACTGGTGGTGATGGGTTACGCCATCAATCTGGATGTGGACCATCTGCGCCTCGGCATCTGGCGTACCGATAGCGGCGCCCCAGCGGTGCGGCTGGAGCAGGCCCTGCGCGGCTCTACCGCACTGGAGATCCACAGCGGCCCGAGCAAGGAGTCCCTGCTCGCCAGTCTGGCCCGTGGCGAGATCCGCGGCCTGCTGGTGATCGACGACGGTTTCTCCCGCGCGCTGGCCGGTCAGGGCAATGGCACGCCGCAGGCGCTGCTGCTCACCGACGGCTCCGAGCCCAACACCGCCAACTTCGTCACCAACTATGTGCAGGGGATCTGGCAGGGGTGGCTCGCTGGCGAGGGGGTCGCCATGCCGGTGTCGATAGAGAGCCGCGCCTGGTTCAATCCGGCGCTGGTGAGCCGCAACTTTCTGGTACCGGGCTCCATTGCGGTGGTGATGACCATCATAGGCGCCCTGCTCACCTCGCTGGTGGTGGCGCGGGAGTGGGAGCGCGGCACCATGGAGGCGCTGCTCGCCACCCCGGTCACCAAGGGGGAGCTGCTGCTCTCCAAACTGTTACCCTACTATGGCCTCGGCATCATCGCCATGCTGCTCTGCCTGCTCTTCTCGGTGGCGGTAATGGGCGTGCCATGGCGCGGCTCCCTGCTGCTGCTCTTTCTGGTCACCAGCGTCTTTCTCGGCAGCGCGCTCGGACTCGGGCTGTTCCTCTCCACCGTGATGCGCAGCCAGTTCAATGCCGCGCAGGCAGCGCTGATCGCCGCCTTTCTGCCCGCGGTGATGCTGTCGGGCTTCGTGTTCGAGATCGCCAGCATGCCGCCTTGGCTTCGGGCCATCACCCACCTCATTCCGGCCCGTTACTTCGCAAGCTCGCTGCAGACCCTCTATCAGGCGGGCAGCGTCTTCTCGATCCTGCTGGTCAACGGTTTCTGTCTGCTGCTGCTGGCCGGTTTCTGGCTGGCCCTGACCGCCCGCAAGACGCGGCGCACTCTGGAGTAACCCATGCTGATCCGACTCTGGTGGCTGATCCGAAAAGAGCTGCAGGCCCTGATGGGCAATACTCAGGGGCGCTTTCTGCTCATCATGCCGGTGCTGCTGCAGACCGCCCTCTTCCCGTTCGCCGCCACTCTGGAGGTGACCGGCAACACGCTGGCCATCTACAACCAGGATGGCGGTGCCCAGAGCCGCGAGCTGCTGGAGCGCCTCACCCATATGCCCGCCTTCACCACCATCATCCCGGTGCAAGGCGAGGCGGGCATGACCGAGGCCATCACCGGGCAGCAGGCACTGCTCGGGCTGATTATTCCAGGGGATTTCTCGCGTCGGCTGGCGCGGGGCGAACCGGCCAAGGTGCAGCTGATCATCGATGGCCGCCGCTCCAACGGTGGTCAGGTGGCGGCTGGCTACATCAGTCAGGTGATCGCCCGCTGGCAAAGTGAGGGCAAGGGGCAACCCGAGCTGGCGGTACGCAACCTCTACAACCCCAACGTCGAGTTCCACTGGCATATCCTGCCAGCGCTGGTGGCCATCATCACCACCACTGGCTGCCTGATTGTCACCGCCCTCTCGGTCGCACGGGAGCGAGAAGAGGGCACCTTCGATCAGCTGCTGGTCTCCCCCCTCACCGCGGGCTGGATCATGGCGGGCAAGGCGGTGCCCGGCATCATGGTGGCGGTGGGGCAAGGGTGCATAGTCGCGCTGGCCGCCCGTTTTGTCTTTCACCTCCCCTTTGCCGGCAGCCTCAGCCTGCTGATGGCGGGCATGGTCTGCTACGGGCTGGCACTGGCCGGGATCGGGCTCTTCATCTCGTCGTTCTGCTCGACCCAGCAGCAGGCCTTTCTCGGGGTCTTCTCCTTCACCGTCCCGGCGGTGATCCTCTCGGGCTACATCTCGCCGGTGGAGAACATGCCGCAGGTGTTCCAGTGGCTGGCGGCCATCGACCCCCTCACCCACTTCATCGTGCTGCTCAAGGGGGTCTTCCTCAAGGGGTTTGACTGGTCGGCCGCCTGGCCCCTGCTCTGGCCGCTGCTCGCCATCGCCGGCGTCACCCTGTCGCTGGCGCTCGCCATGTTCCGCCGCCATATCGCCTGACGCGCCACCTTGTTCAGCTGATGCCGGTCTCGCCCAGTGCGAGGCCGGCCATTTTCCGCCAGAAGTTTTCACTCCCCGGCCGTGGGTAAACCGGGCTTTCCCTCCACCATCCCTCACTCCAAGCCAGCGCAGAAATCATCAACTGGTATACCTATTTTTGTATATCTTTGAATTTTATCGAATTACCCCTGACGAGATATATAAATAGACACTTGATTTGCATCAATTGCCCGCCCCGACTGACTGGGTAGCCTAGCCCCAGAATGATGTTTTATTACTCCAAACTAGAGGCAATCATGAGCAAAGTCAGACTGGTCGTTGTGGGCAACGGCATGGTGGGGCACCGCTTCATCGAAGAGTTGATCGAGCGGGCCGAGCCGGGCCGCTACGAGATCACCGTCTTCGGTGCAGAACCCCGTCCCGCCTACGATCGCGTCCATCTCTCCTCCTACTTCTCCCATCACACCAGCGAAGATCTCTCCCTCGTCAAACCCGGCTTCTACGACAAGCACGGCATCCGCCTGCTGCTCGGCGAAGCGGTGAAAAAAATCGACAGGGCCAACCGCGAAGTGCACTCCAACAAGGGCACTGTGGTCGGGTACGACAAGCTGGTGCTGGCCACCGGCTCCTACCCCTGGGTGCCGCCCATTGCGGGCAGTCAGCACCACGAGTGCTTCGTCTACCGCACCATCGAGGATCTGAAAGCCATTCGCAGCGCCGCCAGGAGTGGCAAGAGCGGGGTGGTGATCGGGGGCGGCCTGCTTGGCCTCGAAGCGGCCGGTGCCCTCAAGGCGCTGGGTCTCGAGACCCACGTTGTGGAGTTTGCTCCGGTACTGATGGCCGAGCAGCTCGACGGTCAGGGCGGCCAGCTGCTGCGCCGCAAGATTGAATCCATGGGCGTGCAGGTGCACACCAGCAAGAGCACCAGCGAGATCCTGATGCATGGCGGTGAGCAGGCGAAACACCGCCTCGCCTTTGCCGATGGCAGCCAGCTGGAAGTGGATGTGGTGGTCTTCTCCACCGGCATTCGCCCGCAAGATACCCTCGGCCGTTACGGTGATCTCGCCATCGCCGAGCGCGGCGGCATCGTCATCGACGATCACTGCCTCACCTCAGACCCCGACATCTATGCCATCGGCGAGTGCGCCGCCTGGCAGGGCCGCTTCTTCGGGCTGGTAGCGCCGGGCTACAAGATGGCCCAGATCACCGTCGACCATCTGCAGGGCGGCGACAGCCGCTTCGAAGGGGCGGACATGAGCGCCAAGCTGAAACTGCTCGGCGTCTCCGTCGGCTCCATCGGCGATGCTCACGGCCGCACCCCGGGCAGCCACAGCTATGTGTTTCAGGACGATCAGGCTGGCGTCTACAAGAAGATCGTGGTGAGCGAAGACAACAGCCGATTGCTCGGCGCCGTGCTGGTGGGTGACGTGGAAGATTACGGCAACCTGCTGCAGATGATGCTCAACGCCCTGCCGCTGCCGAGCCACCCGGACACCCTGATCCTGCCCGCCTACGCCGGAGCCAAACCGACGCTGGGGGTGGATGCCCTGCCGGAAAGCGCCCAGATCTGCTCCTGCTTTGACGTCTCCAAAGGCGACATCGCTCAGGCGGTGGCCGAGGGTCACACCACCCTGGCCGCCATCAAGCAGCACACCAAGGCCGGAACCGGCTGCGGCGGCTGTGTGCCGCTCATCAGTCAGGTACTCAACGCCGAGCTGGTGAAGCAGGGCATCGAGGTCAACAACCACCTCTGCGCCCACTTCCCCCACTCCCGTCAGGAGCTGTTCCATCTGGTCAAGGTGGAGGGGATCAAGAGCTTCGACGAGCTGCTGGCCAAGCACGGTCAGGGCTATGGCTGTGAGGTGTGCAAACCGACCGTCGGCTCCATCCTCGCCTCCTGCTGGAACGAGCATGTGCTGAGCCCGCGCAACATCCCACTGCAGGACACCAACGACATCTTCCTCGGCAACATGCAAAAGGACGGCAGCTACTCCGTCATCCCGCGCATGGCCGGCGGTGAAGTGACCCCGGAAGGGCTGCTGGCGGTGGCCGAAGTGGCCCGCGACTACAAGCTCTACACCAAGATCACCGGCGCCCAGCGCATCGGCCTGTTCGGGGCTCAGAAGGATGACCTGCCCGCCATCTGGCGCAAGCTGCTGGCAGCCGGATTCGAGACAGGTCAGGCCTATGCCAAGGCGCTGCGTATGGCCAAGACCTGTGTCGGCAGCACCTGGTGCCGCTTCGGCGTGCAGGACAGCGTTGGCCTCGGGGTCTTCCTCGAGAACCGCTACAAGGGGATTCGCACCCCGCACAAGATGAAGTTCGGCGTCTCCGGCTGTACCCGCGAATGTGCGGAAGCCCAGGGCAAGGATGTCGGCATCATCGCCACCGATGCGGGCTGGAACCTCTATGTGGGCGGCAACGGCGGCATGAAACCGCGCCACGCCGATCTGCTGGCTTCTGACCTTGACCGCGAAACCCTCATCAAGCTGATCGACCGCTTTATGATGTTCTACGTCACCAGCGCCGACAAACTGCAGCGCACATCGGTCTGGCTCGGCAATCTGGAAGGGGGTGTCGACTACCTGCGCGAGGTGATCGTCGACGACAAGCTGGGGCTGGCCGAGACGCTGGAGCGCGATATCCAGACCCTCATCGACAGCTACGAGTGCGAATGGTCGCGCACCCTTAATGAAGAGGAGGCGCTCAAGCGCTTCAGCCACTTCATCAACAGCGACAAGCGTGACCCGGACGTCCAGTTCGTCAGCGAACGCGACCAGCACCGACCGGCGACCCCGGCCGAGCGCATCCCCGTCTACCAGATCGAAGTGGAAACCAAATGATGAAATTCGCCTGCCAACTCAACGACATCCTGCCGGGCACCGGCGTCTGCGCACTCATTGAGGGTCGCCAGATCGCCCTGTTCCGCCCGAGCGCGGCCGCCGAGGTGTTCGCCATCGACAACCGGGATCCCTTCTTCGCCGCCAACGTGCTGTCGCGGGGTTTGATCTGCGAACACGACGGCGAGCTCTGGGTCGCCAGCCCGCTCAAGAAGCAGCGCTTTCGTCTGAGCGATGGCCACTGTTTCGACAACCCCGCCATGTCGGTTCAAAGCTACCCCGTTGAAGTGCGCGACCAGCAGGTCTGGGTCGCTGTCTAAAGACAAATTCACTCTCTTTCGGGCTGCCTGTGGGCAGCCCTTTCAAGGACTCACAAGATGTACACGGAAACCATCAACAAGTGCGCCGCCAACGCGGCCCGCATCAACCGCTTCGAGCGCAGCGACAAGCTCGGCTTCTGGCTCAGCTCCGCCATGGCGGGGGCCTATGTGGGCCTCGGCATCATCCTGATCTTCACCCTCGGCAATCTGGTGGATCCCGCCATCCGGCCGCTGGTGATGGGGGCCACCTTCGGTATCGCCCTGACGCTGGTGATCATCGCCGGCTCCGAGCTGTTTACCGGCCACACCATGTTCCTCACCTTCGGGGTGAAGACGGGCAAAATCACCATGGCCGACCTGCTGCGTATCCTGCCGCAGACCTGGGCGGGCAACCTGATTGGCTCCGTTGTGGTGGCGCTCATCTACTCCTACGGCGGCAGCCTGCTGCCGGATGCGGGCAGTCTGGCCCACAAGGTGGCGCTGGCCAAGACCCAGGCTCCGGCCCTGACCCTGTTTATGAAGGGGATCCTCTGCAACTGGCTGGTCTGCCTCGCCATCTGGATGGCGCTGCGCACCGAAGGGGCCGCCCGCTTCATCGCCATCTGGTGGTGCCTGCTGGCCTTTATCGCCTCCGGCTACGAGCACTCCATCGCCAACATGACCCTGTTCGCCCTCTCCTGGTTTGGCGCCCACTCCGAGGCCTACACCCTGGGCGGCATCGGCCACAACCTGCTGTGGGTGACCCTGGGCAACACCGTCTCCGGCGTCCTCTTTATGGGCCTCGGCTACTGGTATGCCACCCCGAAAGCTGAACGCCCGGTTGCAGTGAGCGAGACCACCAGCACCGCCAACCAGACCCGAACCGCCTGATCCGGAGGCCCCATGGACTACTTGCCCATCTTTTGCCGACTCGACAACAAACCCGTGCTGCTGGTCGGCGGCGGCGAGGTAGCGGAGCGCAAGGCGCGCCTGCTACTGGATGCCGGTGCCCACCTCACAGTAGTCGCGCCCGAGCTCGACCCCGAGCTGGCGGAACTGGCTGCCAACGGGAGCATCGAGTGGCTGGCCGGTGAATTTGTGCCGGAACAACTGGCGGGCAAGTGGCTGGTGGTGGCCGCCACCGATCGGCGCGAGGTGAATGCGCTGGTCTACCAGAGCGCCAATCAGGCGCGGATCTTTGCCAACGTGGTGGATGACCCGAAACGCTCCAGCTTCATCATGCCGTCGATCATCGACCGCTCGCCGCTGATGGTGGCCATCTCCTCCGGCGGCAAGGCACCTGTTCTGGCCCGGCTGCTGCGGGAAAAACTGGAAGCCCTGCTGCCGCAACATCTGGGGGCCGTGGCGACCTTTGCCGGTAGCCTGCGGGAGCGGGTCAAGGCCCGCTTCGCCAGCATGGGGGAGCGGCGTCGCTTCTGGGAGCGGCTGCTCGGAGCGGATCGGCTCGGTCAAGCGCTGGCCCGCGGTGATAGTGCCTCTGCCCACCAATTGGCCGACAACCTGTTTGCCGACGGGAGCCAGACCGGAGGCGAGGTGGTACTGGTGGGAGCCGGCCCCGGCGATCCGGGTCTGCTCACCCTGCACGCCCTGCGCCAGATGCAGCAGGCGGACGTGGTGGTTTACGACCGGCTGGTCTCGGACGAAGTGATGGCGCTGGTGCGCCGCGACGCCAAACGCATCTTCGTCGGCAAGCAGGCGGGCAACCACTGCGTGCCGCAGGAGGGGATCAACCAGCTCTTGCTGGAGGAGGCGAAGAAGGGGCAACGGGTGGTGCGTCTCAAGGGGGGCGATCCCTTTATCTTCGGCCGTGGCGGCGAGGAGCTGGAGACGCTGGTCGGCACAGGCATCGGCTTTCAGGTGGTGCCCGGCATCACCGCGGCCAGCGGCTGCGCCGCCTACGCCGGCATTCCGCTCACCCACCGCGACCACGCCCAGAGCGTGCGTTTCGTCACCGCCCACGGCAAGGGTGGCGCCCGGGATCTCGACTGGCCGCTGCTGGCCAAAGACAAACAAACCCTAGTGTTCTACATGGGGCTATCGAGCTGCGCCACCATCCGCGAGCAGCTGCTGGCCCACGGCAAGGGGGGCGACACCCCGGTGGCGCTGATCGAGCGCGGCACCCAGCCCTGCCAGCGGGTCATTCGCGGCACCCTTGATGAGCTGCCCGCGCTGGCGGTGGGGGTCGAGAGTCCTGCCCTCATCATGGTGGGCTCGGTGGTGACCCTGGCCGACCGGCTCGCCTGGTTTGGCGAGGCCCCGCAGCGCCAGCAAGCCCTCGCCTGAGGGATCCTCGGCAACTCGCCATGAGGCCACCAGCAGGTGGCCTCACTTTTACCTCCCTCTTCTCCCATCACGGTCATAACCTGTTGTTTTAAGTCTGGTATCCTATGGGCATTGAGCCCTTGGCTACCATCTCAGGAATTCATCCCATGTCTCTTCCCATCAAGAACAGCGCCCGGCAGCGCGCGGATGACAGATCCCGCATTCTCACCCTGCTGCTGCGCGATGATGCCCTCACCGACAGCCTGCTCGACCCGCAGGTGGTGCAGGATGCCGAGCAGCGCGATCAGACCAGCGAACTCACCACGCTGGTCAACGGGTTGCCCGCCGCCGACGTCGCCGATGCGCTGGAATCGCTGCCGCCCGATGAGCGTCATGCCCTGTGGGCGCTGGTGGAGGAGGAGAAACGCGGCCAGATCCTGGTCGAAGCGTCGGAGACGGTGTGGGACAGCCTCATCAGCGGGATGAGCGACAAGGAGCTGCTGCACGCCCTGCGCACCCTGGATATCGACGACCAGATCTATCTGGGCCAGTACCTGCCGCGCAACCTGATGGGGCGGCTGCTCACCTATATGGCCCCCGCCGACCGGGATCGGGTGCGGGAGGTGATCCGCTACGGCAAGCACACCGTCGGCGCCATGATGGACTTCGAGATCATCACCATCCGCCCCGAGGTGACGCTCGCCACGGTGCAGCGCTATCTGCGGCTGCGCGGCAAGATCCCCGCCAACACCGACAAGCTGTTCGTCATCGATCGGCGCAACCACCTGCTGGGGGAGCTGGCCCTCACCACTGTACTGCTGCACAAGCCCGCCACCTTGGTGAGCGACGTGATGGAGCGGGATCCGGTCACCTTCGATCCGGAGGATAACGACGAAGCGGCGGCCCGCACCTTCGAACGGGATGACCTGCTCTCCGCCGCCGTGGTGGATGGCAAGGGCAAGCTGATGGGCCGCCTCACCGTCGAAGAGGTGGTGGATCTGGTCTATGAGGAGAGCGACACCGACCTGCGCCGGATGGGGGGTATCAGCGAGGATGAAGACGTGTTCGCCCCGGTCTCCAAGGCGGTCAAGACCCGCTGGGCCTGGCTTGCCATCAACCTCTGCACCGCCTTTGTCGCCTCGCGGGTGATCGGCCTGTTCGAGCACACCATCTCCCAGCTGGTGGCACTGGCGGCCCTGATGCCCATCGTCGCCGGGATCGGCGGCAACACCGGTAACCAGACCATCACCATGATAGTGCGGGCGCTGGCGCTGCAGCACATTCAGGCAGGCAACCTCTCCTTCCTGCTGCTGCGGGAACTTGGCGTCGCCTTTATCAACGGGCTGGTGTGGGGCGGCACCATGGGCATCGCCACCTATCTGCTCTATCAGGATGCGGCGCTCGGCGCCGTGATGACCCTGGCCATGATGCTCAACCTGCTGGTGGCCGCCCTGATGGGGGTCATCATCCCCATGACCATGACCCGCCTCGGCCGCGACCCGGCAGTCGGTGCCAGCGTGATGATCACCGCCATCACCGACACAGGCGGCTTCTTTATCTTCCTCGGGCTGGCGACCCTGTTCCTGCTGTAAACCGTGCGTTGAAAACAACAAGGGAGCCACTGGCTCCCTTGTTGTTTCAGGCGTGTTTGCCCGCCCCTGCCGTTGGGCTGCTTACCGCTTGTCAGCGGTGATCAGCAGGCCATTGGTGTCGGGGAAGCCGATGACCAGCGCCTCTTTTTTGGCATCCGTGGTATAGGTGGTGACATAGGCGACGCTGTTATCCATCGCCCGGGCCAGAGCGGCATTCCAGAGGTTTTCGATCGGCGTGGCGGCAGCGGATTGCTTGAAGTTGCACTTGCCAAATCCGGTCATGGTCAGCTTGCTCAACCCGGCAGTGGCACTCCCCTCGCCCACCAGCGTACAACCTGCCGCCGGAAACTCGATCGCTACCGTCAGCTTGCCGCCGTTGTTGGTGGTATCCACCTTGCCCACCATGTCGCTGCTGAAGCCATCGCTGTCCGTGGCACTCCAGCTGGCCGTGGTCACCGCTTTGGTGGTCAGGGCCGTCACCGCCACATGACCGCTGAAACCGGAATAGATGGGGGAGTTGTCGGAGAACTTGGTGCCGGTCCGGGTGAAATCAAAAACCCAGCGCTTGATCTCCTTGCCCTGCAGATCGATGACCGGCTGATCCTGGAAGGTGATGAGGTTGTGGTCGTTGGTCACCGAGCTGAGCGCCGTGCTGGTGCCGAGCCGCTCGCTGTTGCGGATCAACTGCACCGGGTAGATCCCGTCTTTGTCGGCTTTCTGGTCAGCCTGACCCAGCCACTGGCTGTTGGTCTCGACCTTGCCCACCTGATGATCCACCCAGACACCCCAGTACTGCACGGTTTCACCCTTCGGGTAGACCAGCGCCAGACCATCCAGATCCTTGATCATGCGCGGCGTCGCCTTGTCACCGTCGCGGCTCATCAGATTCGCTTGGTAAAGACCCGCCTCCGGCAGAGCCAGAGGCACCCGCTTGGCGATGCTGTTGGCAGCTTTTTCGCTGTCACAGGCAGACAGGGCCGCAGCGCAGGCGATGGCCAGCAGCGCTTTGTTGTGCATTTTCATGAAGTTTTATTCCTTGCTGTCGCTTTGTAATTTTTTAGATGCAATCAATCGCCGCTGAATTTAAGGGAAAGGTCATCTATCAGTCGAATGGAGATCTGTAACCAACCATTACAGCCTCGCAGGAGCGGCAGACCGCTCCGCTTGCCCCGACCGCACAGCGGTGACGACAACAGGGTGACTAACAGTGAAATAGCATTGAGGGTGGCGGCCCTGAAGAAAGATAAAAAAAAAGAGATTAAAATCAGAGCCATAACTCTATTAACAGGAAGGCAATTAACCCGAATTGCCAGCCGGCTCACAATAGGATTCTTTTGCTATCGATAGAATGCTCCACGCTGGCATACCCATAACAAGAGAATTCAACAATGAAAACCACCCTCAAACTGAGCGCGGTGGCAGTTATCTTTTTGCTGTCCGGCTGTGACGACAACAACTCTCAGGCCCCCGGTGATCTCACCCTGCGGCTGATCGAAACCTCTGATATCCACTCCAACCTGCTGAGCTACGACTACTACCAGAACAAGCCGGATGCCTCGCTGGGCTTTGCCCGCACCGCTGTGCTGATCCGCAAGGCCCGCGAAGAGAACGCCAACAACTTGCTGATCGACAACGGCGACCTGATCCAGGGCACCCCGCTGGCCGACTATATCCACGACCAGCAGGTCAAACAGCAGTGGCTGAGCAAGCAGACCCACCCCGCCATCAAGGCGCTCAACACCATGAGCTATGATGTCGGCAACCTGGGCAACCACGAATTCAACTTCGGTCTCGACTTCCTCTCAGAGACCCTGAAAGGGGCCAACTACCCCTACATCAACGCCAACGTCTTCCAGGCCGATGCCTTCAGCCGTGATGGCAAGGGCACCATCGACTGGAGCAAGCAGAAGTTCAAACCCTATGTGGTGCTGGATCGTCAGGTGAAGGATGCCAACGGCAATACCCAGACCATCAAGGTCGGTGTGCTGGGCCTGACCCCGCCCCAGATCACCCAGTGGGACAAGCGCAATCTGGAAGGCAAGGTGGTGGTGGCCGATATGGTCGAGACCGCCGAGCACTATGTACCCGAAATCCGCGCCAAGGGCGCAGACATCGTCGTGGTCGTGGCCCATACCGGCATCATAGGTGACCCGCGCGAACCCATGATGGAGAACGCCGCACTGCCGCTGGCCAAGGTGAAGGGGGTCGATGCCCTGCTGCTGGGCCACGCCCACCGCACCTTCCCGGGTGACTACCCCAACATGACCGACGTGGACAACGAGAAAGGCACCCTGGCGGGCGTACCGACCGTGATGCCGGGCGTCTGGGGCAACCACCTCGGCATCATCGACCTGCATATGACCTGGAAAGAGGGTCGCTGGGAAGTGGCCTCCAGCCAGTCCCAGCTGCGCAAGATCGACAGCAGCGCCAGCAGCACCGAAGATCAGGCGGTGGTCGATCAGGTCATTGCCGAGCACGAGCAGGCAAACCAGTGGCTGGACGAGCCCCTCAGCAAGATCACCAAGCCAATCCACAGCTTCTTCGCGCTGGTGCAGGATGACCCCTCCATCCAGATCGTCAGTGACGCCCAGCTGTGGCATGCCAAGAAGCTGCAACAGGATGGTCAGCTCAAGGAGAAATGGCCCATCCTCTCCGCCGCCGCACCATTCCGCGGCGGTCGCAACGGCCCGACCGACTTCACCTATGTACCGGCTGGCAATATCTCCCTGCGCAACGTGGCCGACCTCTATGTCTACCCCAACACCCTGCAGGTAGTCGCCATCAATGGCGCGACCGTACAGGAGTGGCTGGAGAAGAGCGCCGTCCAGTTCAACAAGATCGATGCCGCCAGCACCGCCACCCAGTGGCTGGTGAACGAGAAGTACCGCACCTACAACTTCGACGTGATCGACGGGGTGAACTATCAGGTCGATGTGACCAAACCTGCCCGTTACGATGTGGATGGCAACAAGGTGAGCGACAGCTATCGCATCACCAACCTCACCTATCAGGGCAAGGCAATCGACCCGGCCCAGATGTTCTACGTTGTGACCAACAACTACCGCGCCAGCGGTGGTGGCAACTTCCCGGGCATCAACGCCAAGGTGATCGTCCATGAAGATCAGTTCGAAACCCGCGAAGTGCTCTCCGAATACCTCAAGGATCTGGCAGAGAAGAATCCGGCCGGTTTCGAGCCCCCGGCAGACAACAACTGGCAGCTGGCCCCCCTGCCCGCCAATCTGGATCTGCGCATCTACAGCTCGCCACGCAGCGAGGCGCAAGCCCTGACCGGTGGCAAGCTGAACTATGTGGAGACCCTGCCACCCACCGATGCCAAACACCCCGGCTTTGGCGTCTACAAGCTGGTGCTGGCCCCCTGAGCCACACCGCTAACCGAGCAATAACCTCTGCAACCCCCTCCTGATACGAGGGGGTTTTTGATGGTGCAGGCAGAGGGTCAGCGCCTGTACGCCAACCACGACCTGCAGCAGATCGCGCAGCCCGTTTATCCCTTCACGCCATCGCCTCCCTCTATCGAACCATCCAGATCCCGGCTGGTCTGCCCCATACCGCCCATAAAAAAACAGGCCCACCGAAGTGGGCCTGCAGTTATTTGCGTGGGTGGGAGTATCGCGATAGAGGGCGCTACTCCCGCTCCTTCACATAAGGTGTACCAAGTGCCTTGGGTGCCACGGCACGGCCGATAAAGCCGGCCAGCAGGAACACGGTCAGGATGTAGGGCAGTGCCTCGATGGCCTGCACCGGAATGGCGAAGCCACCGATGCTGACCCCTTGCAGGCGGATGGCGACCGCATCGAGGAAGCCGAACAGCAGGCAGGCGGCCATGGCATTCCAGGGGCGCCACTTGCCAAACACCAGCGCCGCCAGCGCCATAAAGCCCTTACCCGCACTCATGTTGGGGATGAACTGGGCCGTCTGGGCCACCGCCAGATAGGTGCCACCAATACCGGCCAGCAGGCCGCCAATGAGGAGCGCGGTGTAGCGCATCCGCACCACAGAGATACCGGCGGTATCGACCGCTGCGGGCGCCTCACCCACCGCCCGCAGACGCAGACCGAAGCGGGTACGGAACATCACCCACCATGCCAGCGGCACGCAGGCGAACGCCACGTACTCCAGCAGGGAGTGGCCGCTCAGCAGCTCGCTGTAGAGCTGGCCGATCACCGGCACATCCCACAGCTCCTTGGCATAGGGCAGATCGATGGGGGCGAAACGGGCATCACCGGAGAGCGCCGGGGTCTGGCCACCCTGATCGAACCAGTAACGGCCCAAGGTGACGGTCAGACCGGCCGCCAGAATGTTGATGGCCATACCGCTCACCACCTGATCACCCCGGTGGGTGATGGTGGCAAAGCCGTGCATCAGGGCAAACAGGATGGAGACACCCACCCCGGCACCCAGACCTATCCAGGCAGAACCGGAGACCGCCGCCGCCGCACCACTGGCGAACGCCGCCGCCAGCAGTTTGCCTTCCAGCGCGATGTTGACCACCCCGGAGCGCTCGCAGAACATGCCCGCCATGGCGGCCAAAATGAGCGGCGGCGCGGTACGAATGGTCGCATCCAGCATCAGGATCAGAATTTCAAACATGATCAGACTCCTTTAGCTTGCGCGGCTGAGCGGTTGGCAAACGCCAGATAGAGCTGCTCGATGCGCGGACGCATCATGTGCTCAAGGGCGCCACAGAACAGGATCACCAGACCCTGCAACACCACCACGATGTTGCGGTCGACACCGAACTCGAAGCTGAGCTCTGCGCCCCCCTGATAGAGGAAACCGAACAGCAGGCTGGCGATGATGACGCCGACCGGATGGTTGCGCCCCATCAGCGCCACCGCGATACCGGTGAAGCCGAACCCTTCCACGAAGTTGAGCTTGATCTGGTGCAGCTCACCCTGCAGCACGTTGAGGGCAAAGAAGCCCGACAGCATGCCGGAGATGACCATCGCCAGGATCACCACCTTGGGATAGGAGATACCGGCGTAGGCAGAGGCACTTTGGCTGGCACCGACCGAGCGGATCTCGTAACCCCAGCGGGTGTGCCAGATAAAGACCCACACCAGCACCGCACAGATCAGCGCCCAGAAGAAGCTGATGTTAAGGGGGCTGTTGGGGATCTCCATCCCGAACAGGTTCGCCAGCCCGCTCATCTTGGGCAGCCAGCTTGCTTCGGCAAACACCTTGCTCTCGGTCGCCATCGAGCCGGGCGGCTTGAACACCTCCACCAGCAGATAGGCCATCAGCGAGGCGGCGATAAAGTTGAACATGATGGTGGTGATCACGATATGGCTGCCGCGCTTGGCTTGCAGCCAGGCCGGAATAAAGGCCCAGGCCGCACCGAACAGACCACCGGCAATGATGGAGAGCGGCAACAGCAGGGCAAACGGCAGCACATCGCCGAGCATCAGACAGACCAGACCGACACCGAGACCGCCGATATAGGCCTGACCTTCACCACCGATGTTGAACAGACCGGCGTGGAAGGCGACCGCCACCGACAGACCGGTAAAGATAAAGCCGGTTGCGTAGTAGAGGGTGAAGCCGACCCCTTCACCGGTGCCGAACGCGCCGTACCACATGATCTTGGCGGCATCGACCGGGTTGATGTCGAGGTAGTAGAACAGAATGGCCGACACCAGGAAGGCCAGCAGGATGTTGACCGCAGACAAGACGCCTACGGAGACCCAGGCAGGAATACGTACTTGGCTCATCAGTGGGCCTCCTTGGCAACTTCATCCGGCACTATGTTCGCCATCATCAGACCAATGGTGCGCTCATCCGCCTTGGCACCATCCAGCTCGCCGACGATGCGACCATCGGCAATCACCAGAATCCGGTCTGCGAGGCTCATGATCTCGTCCAGCTCCACCGACACCAGCAGCACCGCCTTGCCCTTGTCGCGCATGGCGATGATCTGCTGGTGGATATACTCGATGGCGCCGATGTCGACCCCGCGGGTCGGCTGGCCGATCAACAGCACATCCGGGTCCTGCTCCACTTCACGGGCGATCACCAGCTTCTGCTGGTTGCCACCGGAGAAGTTGGCGGTCTTGTGATCGGGATGGGGCGGGCGCACGTCCCACTTCTCCATCTTGGCCTGGCAATCCTGCTGGATCGCCTCCTTGTTCTGCAGCCACCCCTTGTTGTATTGCGGGCGACGGTGATAACCGAGAATAAAGGCCTCTTTCGCCTCGAAGCGGTTGATCAGCCCCATCTTGTGGCGATCTTCCGGCACATGGCCGAGGCCGTAGTTGCGCACCAGCTCGGGATCAGCCGGGTGCTCAGCACTCACCTTGTGCACGCCGCTGCGGCTGCTGATGGTGAAGCTGCCCTTGCTCGGCTTGAGAATGCCGCCAAGCAGGCTGAGCAGTTCGGACTGACCGTTGCCGGAGACCCCAGCAATGCCGACCACTTCACCGGCCCGCACCTCGAAGCTGACGGACTTGACCCGCTCCACCTTGCTGGCGTCGACGTAGCTGAGCCCTTCGATCTTCAGCTTGGCTTCACCGGGCTGGGTTGGCCCCTTGTCGACCTTGAGGCGCACCTTGCGGCCCACCATCAGCTCGGCCAGCTGCTCCTTGTCGGTATCCTTGGTGGCGACGTGGGCCACCATCTCGCCACGGCGCATGATGGAGACCTGATCGGTAATGGCCAGGATCTCCCGCAGCTTGTGGGTGATAAGGATGATGGTCGCCCCCTGATCCCGCAGCTTTTTCAGCACCTCGAACAGGTGATCCGCCTCTTGCGGGGTCAGTACCCCGGTCGGCTCGTCGAGGATCAGGATGCGGGCGCCGCGATAGAGCGCCTTGAGTATTTCGACCCGCTGTTGCAAGCCAACCGGCAGATCTTCGACCTTCTCGTGCAGCGGCACGTCGAGGCCATAATCTCGCGCCAGTTCGCCCAGCAACTTTTCGGCTGACGCCACGCTCTGCTGAAGGTGCCAGCCGTTCTCAGCGCCGAGGATGACGTTTTCCAATACGGTAAAGTTATTGACCAGCATGAAGTGCTGGTGAACCATGCCCACGCCTGCGGCAATCGCATCTTGTGAGCCATGGGGTTTGAAAGGATTCCCGTCGATCAGCATCTCGCCTTTGTCGGCATGGTAGAAACCATAAATGATGCTCATCAGGGTGGACTTACCGGCGCCATTTTCGCCGACAATGCCGTGGATACTGCCTTTGCGAACCTTAAGGTCGATCAGCTTGTTGGCGTACACTTCGCCGAACCGCTTATCGATACCTCTTAATTCGATGGCATAGCGATCTGTCTGGTCCATGATGCAGCCCTGCGTTTCATGAAATAAGACTAAAAACCGGCCCGTGCGGGCCGGTGGTGCGTTGAGAGTCGTAGCAACTATCTAATTAGTATTTGCAGGTGTTATCGCTCATGTAGTCATGAACCTTGACCTTGCCAGCGATGATTTCAGCCTTGATGGCATCTACCTTGGCTTTCATTTCCGGGGTGATCAGCTTCTCGTTGTCCTTGTCGAGCGCCCAATCCACACCGCCTTCGGCCAGACCCAGGTTCTTGATACCCGGTTTCCACTCGCCTTTGGCAGCGTCATCCCAGGTCTGGTAAGCGGCCAGACCCACAGACTTGACCATGGAGGTCAGCATGGTGCCCGGTTGCAGGTGGTTCTGGTTGGAATCCACCCCGATGGCGAACTTGCCGCTGTCCTTGGCTGCCTGATAGACACCGATACCGGTACCGCCAGCTGCGGCGTAAACCACGTCAGCGCCCTTGGCGAACTGGGACTTGGCCAACTCGGCACCTTTCGCCGGGTCAGCAAAGGCGGCCGGGGTGGAGCCCGCCATGTTCTGGAACACTTCGATCTTCGGATTGACGAACTTGGCACCCTGCTCGTAACCGCACTGGAATTTGCGGATCAGCGGGATATCCATGCCGCCCACGAAGCCGACCTTACCGCTCTTGGAAGCGATGGCAGCCAGTGCACCCACCAGGAAGGAACCTTCATGCTCCTTGAAGATGACGGACTGGACGTTCGGCTTGTCGACCACCATGTCGATGATGGTGAACTGGGTTTTCGGGAACTCGGTCGCCACTTTTTCTACCGCAGAGCCCATGTTGAAACCGACCGCCACGATCGGGCCGTTGCCACGGCTGGCCAGACGACGCAGACCCTGCTCGCGCTGGGCTTCGTTCTGGGGTTCAAACTCTTTGACCTTGACGCCCTTGTCCTTGTTATAGAGCTCGACGCCGTTACGGAACACGGCTTCGTTGAATGATTTGTCATACTTGCCCGCGGTGTCATAAATGACGGCTGGCTCGGAAGCAGCCTGAGCAGAGAGAGCAGCGAGAGTGAGGGAGGCCACAGTGGCCAGCTTGAGCACTTTAGTCACGATCGTATCCTTGATTGTTATTAAGTGAGGGAACTTGCTTGCCTGTCAGAGCAGGCTATCTAGCACGCAGGCTTACTCTAAGTCAGCCCCGATGCGGGTCAAGCAAATGATAAGGGAAAAACGTTTGCGTTAACGGTTTGAATTCTAAGCAAATAACCTTATAAGCAGTTGTTTTTTAGCTACTTTTCAGTTTTTTATGCTAACAACCAAAAGACCCAAACGACATTTCTCTTATTGTTCAGCAAGTTACTGTAAACCGTTTTCCCCTCTTATTCATCCAGCCCCCCGGCAAGCCCGTGATCCGGCTCGCAAAATCCCCACAAACCGCACGAGCAAGAGTTGGCTACAGCTGGAAACCTCCCCGTCCCGTTCTCTCTGCGCCAGCCAAAAATGGCCGCACCGGCGCCCCCGCAAGCCCCCATCTCGCCCCTCCCCCCGAGTTTGGATTTGGTCTGGCAGGGGGATGGCCGTATAATCCCCGCCTGTATAAATAAACAGGAGTGGTGATGGACGTTTCAACCCTGCTCGACGGGCTCAACGACAAGCAAAGAGATGCCGTTGCGGCGCCCCGCAGCAACCTGCTGGTGCTGGCCGGTGCCGGTTCGGGCAAGACCCGGGTACTGGTGCACCGTATCGCCTGGCTGATGCAGGTGGAACGCTGTTCACCCTTCTCCATCATCGCGGTCACCTTTACCAACAAGGCGGCGGCCGAGATGCGCGGTCGGGTCGAGAAGGTGATCGGCGACGGCGTGCGCGGCATGTGGATCGGCACCTTCCACGGCATCGCCCACCGCCTGCTGCGGGCCCACCATCTGGATGCGGGCTTGCCGCAGGATTTCCAGATCCTCGACTCCGACGACCAGTACCGGCTGATCCGCCGGGTGCTCAAGGCGCTCAATCTGGACGAGAAGCACTGGGCCCCGCGCGCCGTGATGGGCTACATCAACGGCAAGAAGGATGAGGGGCTGCGCCCCGGCGACATCGACCTCTACGGCGACCCCGTCACCCGCACCTATCAGCAGATCTACAAGACCTATCAGGAGACCTGCGATCGCTCCGGTCTGGTGGACTTCGCAGAACTCTTGCTGCGCGCCCACGAGCTGTGGCTCAACAAGCCGCACATCCTCGAGCACTACCGCGACCGCTTCCAGAACATCCTGGTGGACGAGTTTCAGGATACCAACGGCATCCAGTACGCCTGGCTGCGGATGCTGGCGGGCAACAGCGGCAAGGTGATGATCGTCGGCGACGATGACCAGTCCATCTACGGCTGGCGCGGCGCCAAGATCGAGAACATCCAGCGCTTCCTGACCGACTATCAGGGGGCCGAGACCATCCGCCTCGAGCAGAACTACCGCTCCACCGCCAATATCCTCAAGGCCGCCAACAGCGTCATCGCCAACAACGCCGAGCGCCTTGGCAAGGAGCTGTGGACCGAAGGGGCCGAGGGCGAGCCGATCTCCCTCTACGCCGCCTTCAACGAGGTGGACGAAGCGCGCTTCGTGGTCGGCCGTCTCAAGGATTGGAAGGAAAAGGGCGGCCTGTTGGCCGACTGCGCCATCCTCTATCGCTCCAATGCCCAGTCGCGGGTGCTGGAAGAGGCGCTGATGCAGGACGCCATGCCGTATCGTATCTACGGCGGCCTGCGCTTCTTCGAACGGCAGGAAATTAAAGACGCCATGGCCTATCTGCGCCTTATCAACAACCGTGGCGACGACGCCAGCTTCGAGCGGGTGGTCAATACCCCGACCCGTGGCATCGGCGATCGCACCCTTGAGATCCTGCGCGGCAACGCCCGCGATCAGGGGCTCAACCTGTGGCAATCGGCCAAGGCCCTGCTCAACGACAAGGTGCTGACCGGTCGCGCCGGTAACGCGGTGCGCGGCTTTGTCGAGCTGATCGACGCGCTGGAGGAGCAGGTCGCCATGCTGCCGCTGCACCAGCAGGCGGATATCGCCATCCAGAACTCCGGCCTCAAGGCGATGTATCTGGCGGAAAAAGGCGAGAAATCCCAGGCGCGGGTAGAGAACCTGGACGAACTGGTCACCGCCTGCCGCCAGTACCAGCGCCCGGACGAGCTGGAAGATATGAGCGATCTCTCCGCCTTCCTCGCCCATGCGGCGCTGGAGTCCGGCGAGAATCAGGCGGACGAATATGCCGATGCGGTACAGCTGATGACCCTGCACAGCGCCAAGGGCTTGGAGTTCCCGCTGGTGCTGCTGGTCGGCGTCGAAGAGGGCATGTTCCCCAGCCAGCAATCGACCGAGGAGTCGGGCCGGCTGGAAGAGGAGCGCCGCCTCTGTTACGTCGGCATGACCCGCGCCATGGAAAAGCTCTACATCTGTTATGCCGAGAGCCGCCGCATCTACGGCCGCGAGATGTTCCACAAGCCGAGCCGCTTTATCCGCGAGATGCCCGCCGAGTGTCTGGAAGAGATCCGGCTGCGCACCCAGGTCAGCCGCCCCACTCAGTACGGCCGCTTTAGCCAGAACGAGGTGCAGCAGAGCTTCGACGCCAGCGGTATCAAGCTCGGCCAGCGGGTGCTCCATCCAAAATTCGGCGAAGGGGTGGTACTCAACTTCGAAGGGGTCGGCCAGCAGAGCCGGGTTCAGATCCAGTTCGACGACGTCGGCGCCAAGTGGCTGGTGACAGCCTATGCCAGATTGGAAGCGCTCTGATTTTTCCTACCTTTTGATGCAATCAACCCGGCCTAAGCCGGGTTGATTGTCTGAGCAGCGTAACACTTACACGGTACGTTTTTGCAACCTTCGAGTTGAGTAACTGATGTTTTAATTGATATCAATGAGCAATAGAGGATAATATGAGTCCGCCTGTAACTGTACTCAAAATACTAGGATGCTCAATGAATCAAGCGGTAGCTCTTCAAAATAGCGGTATTCAAAAAAACACCATTGAGTCCTTAGCTATTCGCTATATTGAAGGACTAAAAGAAACAGAAGAACAGGTATTCGCGAAGATTGTTGGAGAACAGTACGGTTTTTCTTTTTCGAATAGATGGGAAATGACAACTAAGTATATCTTAGATGATCTGAAATCCTCTGCAAAAGAAAAATGTACCCTCTCTAACTTAGAGATTTTGGTAGATCGAGTAATTGCCTCAGCCAATCATCATTACTATATTTATCAAACATCCAAAGAACAACATGCGAGTGTATACCAGCAACTTAAAGCACTAGTTGGTATAGATATCGCAAATGCTTTTTCTATCGCTTATCCCAAACGGGTTTCATTCGATGAACACCCTGAACTTCCACTTGGTCATCACTTATGTAAGGTCTCAGATTTTGGGGATGGGATATGTTGTGTATATGCGTATGTAACAAAAGAGAAAGTTAATAAGTTTGCAAGAGCGGTAGATAGCGCAATGCAAAAGGTGCAATATTACAACTGTGTATTTGTACCTAGAGACTATCATCGTTTTGAGTTGAGGGTCACTGATAAAATTGCATCACGTGGTATTGAGGATGCAATGTATTCTTTACGTACAGAATTTCTCGATAGCATGCACACTCATGATATTAAATTATCTGCTGAAAACTATAACTTTTATCAATGCATTGAAAAAGTATATAAAGATAAATCTATTGGGCGTGTAGCACATGCGATTCTCACTACTGAGGAAGATAGCAATGATGCTGAACTCAAAGGAATAAGAAATAAAAGATACTGTGCACGTACTCAAACTGTCGCAGATACACAAAACCAGCATAAATATGTCTGTCGTGCAATAAAGATTAGAGCACCTTATTCAAAAGGGAAGCATGAAGTAGAATACTGTTTTTTCCCACATAAAAATGCGTGGGAGCTGAAATATTGCATGTCAATGCAAATTGTTAAACCAGAGAACTCAATTATGCTGCAAAGAATAATTGAAGATTCTATAAAAATTTTAGATTAACATGTCTCTCCTAGAAAAAAAGAGAGAAAAAATAAAGGCGCTAAGTATGGTCATTCCAGATGACCGTAGCGCCTTATGGCCTTATTATAATATTTTTTTAGATTACATTGAGGCCCATCCATCCACCTCATATTATTATCTGTCCAAAATAATACAGATAACTAATTGCGAATCTGTAGCTATCGCATTAGATATAGTTAATTTTTTCTCTCTCGATGATGGGATAATAACTGTAACTTACTGTTATTTTGATCCGGATGGTAGTGACATTGAAATATCTATTGACGATTTTCTACAATGTATAAGCGATCCACAATTTGTTCCTGTTAGCTTAGATACTGGTGTAGAAATAGACTGTTATACTCGAGAGAGAGTCGGGTTCTATTGTAATACTGTTGATGACATATTCGAATGAATGATCTCTCTCTATTCTCTCACTTATTATCCACGGCTGAAGGTCGTGATCAACTTGCTGATTTTGCGAAATTCAATAGTGTTCGTGACGGCAAGCTATCTTATGATGATTTCGTTTATAAGTTACAGATTAAAATACAAGAAATTATTGAAAGACATCTGGAGTCATCACGTGACAAGTTTAGTTTTTATGATGAGGATTCAATAACTCATTTAATTAGTGCGTGCTTGTGTGAAGCTGGCTACAAAGCTGCAGAACAAACTAAGCAGAATGGAGCTGTCGATCTAACAGTCCAGCACGGTGAATACAAATGGATTGCAGAAGCAAAGATTGCCTATAACAGTCAGAAAGTATTTGAAGGTTTGTTACAACTACTTACTAGATATGCTACGCGAGACAAAAATGCAGGAATGCTAATATATGTAAAGAAAAAAGGTTGTATGAAAATATACAAGGAATGGGCTGCATTTATTGAACAAGATGGTGGATGGGTTGATTATTCAGACAAAAAAGAAGATATTTTTTCTGAAAATATCTCATCTATATTTTCAACATCTGTCATAAAACTGAGTGACCAGTCAGCAAGGACTATAGAGTCCGTACATGAATTATTATCTGGCGACACCATATCAGTAAAACATTTTTTTGTAGACCTTTATTATTGTCCAATGGATAAAAGTGCTACCACAAATAAATCGTTGAGGAAAAACATTGCCTTAAATGAGCTAGAGGATTATTACCACAACGAAATTATAGGCAAGGATATTTACGATAAAAGACTTATTTCTATCATTGAACGCTTGTTAGACCCATCATAATATAACGTATAAAACCACACACACCTAACATTAACTACCGAGCATAGCTACGATATTAAATTCATCATATCCCAACAGAACGTGAATTAACACTTTTCGCTCTATAAAATTATTACCTCATCCTGGAACTCTCTGCTTAATATTTAACACATGCATTTTAACTTTGTTTTTCTTTTAAATCGACAATGTAATCAAGGAGCTGTATTCTTTCATCAGCTCTGATTATCGCGTTATGAAACAAAAAGCCGAAAATATACAGCGCTATGGATGCATATGCAATGGGCTCAACCCAAGATGGTACATTATTACTTCCAAGCTGCCCAAATGACATAAACATCGCAACCAACCCTGGGAATAGGCCTATCTTTTCTATGCCGCCTATTAATAATGCAATTTTATTGCTAAGTACATTTCTCTCTGCTTTTAATCTATTCAATATATATTTAATCTCTTGAGTTGAACGATACATTAGTGCTCGATAAAGCACGGATTCATAACGAACGGTAGCAACAGCATTACTTATTATTAAGCTAAACGGACTAGAGAATAACTCTATAAAATCCAATCTATTCACAAATAACATCATGATATTTTGAACAATAATTCCGACGTATGAAATAGTAAGGAAAACTAACCCTGCTATCACAATAAAATCATTGTTTAAAAAGCTCTTTATAAATAGAAACAGCATTGACAATAAAAATGGAAAAATAACCATATACTTGAACACACTGTTTATATGTCGTTCTCTTTGTTTAGCTAGCTCATTTCTTTTTTTTATCTCATAGCGATAATGGCTATTTATAATTGATAATACTGCAGTTCCATATCCATCTCTAAACGTCATAATTAAAACTATCCAAGATCTATGTGCCTAAATATATTCATCCCAGCCATATATCATGGCTGGGCTCAACCTACTTAACCAACTTGCTCTCCATCACCCCTTGTTTGCCTTCCTCTTCACTGACCTGACTCAGCTTGGAGCGGGCCATCAGCAGGCCCATCTTGACCTCTTGCCAGACGTAGTAGTTTTTACCCGCCTCGGTGCTGAGGGTCAGGGTGGCATCGTTCTCCGACTTGGAGGTGATGGTGTGGCTGCCCGGTGTCACCTGCTTGAGGATGTAGGTGTGGGCCACGGTATCGCCGACCGCCATACCATCCACCAGCAGCGGCATTTTGACGGCCGCCCCGAAGGTCTCGTTGCGATAGATATAGAGGTTGGCCGCATCCTTGGGCGCCACAAACTGCTTGGCCTGCGCGTCTGCGGTGGCATCGGCCATGGGCACGGAAGCACAACCGGAAAGCAGCGCCGCCGACAGCAGGGCGGCACTCATCATTATTTGCCTGAACATAGTCGTTATTTTTTAGTGAGTTAACGGGGTTTAAAGGTTCGCATGAGCCTGCTCTGGCTGACAATCGCTCAAATCGAGCGGGGTGTGACCCGGTTCAATTTTTCAACATTTGGTGGGATGAAGGGGGAAATCAGAAACCCGGCCGCCAGATGGGGCGCGGTGGCCGGGTGAATTGTAAAGAGTAGGGTGACAGGGAAAGGGATCAGCCTAGTCTAATCAACTCGATGGGGGCGTAGCGCTCACCGGAGTTTGCCAGCAGCACGCACTTCTCATGCTCCGCCTGATAGGGGGTCATATTGTCGGTGTGGGCCTCTTTCAGAAAATCGACTGCGCCAGTGGCGGCAATCATGACACGCTGACCCGGGGTCAGCACATTGCGGTTACGGTCATAGATCTTCATTTCATTCTCCTTTTCATGTGTCCTGGCGGATGCGCAGGCGCGTGTCCAGGACAACCGCATTCAGCCTACGCCCCTGAAAAAAGGTGATTTATGTCACAGATCAAAAAAGGGGCGATAAGGGACTCACAGGTTCAGAAAGCGAGCATGGCCCCTTGGCCAGCGGTTGTCGCGCGAAGTAGCGCTGCCCTGCCCTTTTCATCGTAGCGGGCTCGAACCCGGCAGCGGTTGGGGTATATTGGTGGCCGATTAGCCAGTCTCATTCACCGTGGCCGCGCAAGCGGGCCGCTGTTTCAACAAGATGGAGAGTGCTCATGAATCGCGACATTACCGCCCAGTTCATCAAGATGCTGACCAATCTGGATCACTGTCTGGCCAAGGCCGAGGCCCACGCCGCGGCGAAGCAGTTCAACGTGGAGAACTTCTTCGGCGATCGGCTGATCGTCGATATGCTGCCGCTGTCCAAGCAGGTGCTGATCTGCTGCGATTCGGCCCGCGCCGTGGTGGCCACCGCCAGCCACAGCGAGCTGCCGGCCATGGGCGATGACCCCAAGACCATCGCCGATCTGCGCGCCCATATCGGCAAGACCATCACCTATCTGCAAGGCAAGCTGGACGCGGACTACAGCCAGTATGCCAGCGGTCGTTACGTGCCCCACTGGGCGGGTGGCAAGGGGATGGATGGCCATACCTGCGTCCATGAGTACGGCATTCCCAACTTCTACTTCCACCTCACCATGGCCTACGCCCTGCTGCGCCGCGCCGGGGTCGATCTCGGCAAGCGTGACTATCTGGGCGGGCTCAACCTGCAATAAGCGCCGCTCGCTACAGGCGGCAAACAGATAGCAAAAGCCTGCCAAGCGGCAGGCTTTTTTATATCGGGTGGTGCAGATCTGGTGCACAGAAGGGCAAGCGCCCTAGAAGGGGCCGTTGCTCTCGCGCAGCTTGTCGGGCAGGCCGTCGTGATCCCCCAGCTCGCGCTCGGGGACGTCATCCCAGTGCAGCTTGCCGAGGGTGATATTGCGCTCGGGGTGCACGGCATAGTGGATGCGGTTGTCCTCCCGATCGGTATCGCCGATGCAGAGCAGGCGGACAGTCTCTTCGGTGTTGTTGATAAAGGCGTGGGACAGCCCGTCACCGGCCTTGAAACCGACCGAGTCCCCCGGTTGCAGGCGATAGAGCACGCCGTCAAGCCAGACATCCGGCGTCCCCTCCAGCACGTGAACGAACTCATCCTCGGTCTTCTCGGCGTGGGGCCAACTGGTACGGTGGCCGGGTTCGACGATCTCGTGGTGAATGCCGATGCGGCTAAAGCCGAAGTGTTTGCCGAGGGCGCAGCCGCGAGAAAGGGGCTCCTGACTGCCGGAGTAGTAGCGCGGCTCCTGCTCTTGCAGCTCGCTCCAGTGTTTGATGCAGGGGTGGCGATTCATAGCGGTTCCTTTTCTATTGAGGATGCAGTCACGGGAGGGGTCATCCTGACTGCCAGAATGCGGGGAGAAAAGCAGAAATTTTCTGGTCAGATGAGCCCCTCTGACGAGAGGCTCAACAAGCAGGAATTACTTGGCCTTGACGCAAGGCAAGGGAGGAAGCTCGCCCTGTGCAGCCGGGCGGGTCATCTGGTAGTTGCCGGCAAGATCCCGATAGACACGGGTGTTCCACACCTCTCCGTTGTCGAGCTGGAACTCGATGTCGTAGTTGACCCCGGAGACCACCTGGCTGCGCACCTCGCGGATGCTCTGCAGTTTGGCGGCCGTGTTCATGCGAGCCAGCACGCTGGCCAGCGCAGCCTCCCCTTCCGCATTGGGCAACGGCTGACTCTGCCAGCCACCCGCCATCGGTGCACACTCCGGCGTGGGTGACGAGGTGCTGCAGGCACTCAACAGGCCAGCAACAAGGATGGGTAACAACACACGTTTCATATCATTTTCTCCTGCCTGCAAAATGACCACCTTATCAACATCTTGCCATTATTGCAGCCCAAAAGGCTCCCGCTGCGCCCCGCTTGGACGCACCAATCGTTCAGCGCCCCAGATTGTCCGCCAGCTGTTTGGCGCGGCTGGCCGCCCACTGGTCGATCATCTTCTCCATCTCCTCGGCGGTGATGGGCTCATCCTTGTGGGTAGTATCCGTACTCTCGCGGGCATCCATCACCCGCACCAGCAGCTTGCCGCTCTGGGAGTCGAGCAACTGGGCCATGCTGCCCACCTTGAGCAGGTAAGGCTCCTTGCCTATCACTTCGCGGGTGACGTTGATGGCGATCTTGGCCGGCAGCAGGTCACGCAGCTTGGGGTCGGGACGGGTCAGGTCGAAGTTGGTGACGGCGGCCTGGATCCGCATCACTTTCGGGCCGGGGGCGGTGGCGATCTTGACGCCCTGCTTGATCAGCTCGCTTTGGAACTTGTCGTGGTAGTAGCGGCCAATCTGGTTCTGTTCGTTGGCGGTCAGCAGATACCACTGACCGTTCTCCTGCCGGATAAACTGCAGCGGATCGAGCAGCACCTCATTGTATTGGCGCAGGTCAACGCCCGGCTCCTTGTAGACACGCTGATTGGGGTTGCTCTCGCTCTGCTGGAAGGCTGTCAGCGGGATCGCCTGCAAGCTGTGGGATACCTGATTCTTGACGGCGCAGCCACCCAGAAGGGCTGCAGCCACGGCAACCATCACGACCTTTTTCATATTTGCTCCTGCATTTTACTGTTTGTTTTTGCTGTGGATTTCGCACCACATGGCTGGAGAACCCGTGCCGGATGCCGCCAATGTCACAGAGAAATAACCTATTCATCACCTTCCCACAAGGGACAGATCAGGATTGTTCAGCTCACATCCAAGTTGTCACAATTGCGGCACTTTTGTACAGGGTCAGCCAAGGTACGAACGGCAATCTGGCGAGGGTTCGGTTGTTTAATCCGGCTAAATGGGGCTGCGGTAAGCGCTCAGTTTTTTCAAACGATGCGAGCCAGCGGGCGGCGTGAGTTGAACGGGGGAATTCCCTGGAACACGCGATGACCGATCATCAGCCATCTTGCGCAAACTTGCCTGCCGCCGGAGAAGCGACAGGCACACCCATCAGTTATCGAGATCCCAGGGGCACTGCTTGACCAGCCCCTCTTTGCCGCTGGCGACGATCGCCTGCTGCACCATCCGTTTGTAGCGATTCTTGATATGGGCGGGCAACGCGGGCACCAGCAGCCGCTCGTCAAACTCCGGCAGCGGGCGATCCGGCAGCACCGCCTGCTCCTGCGGGCTGAGGGGTGGCCGGGAGGCAATATTGCTGGCCGAAATGGTGGGCGTGCCCACCAGCATCTGGCGTTGCAGCGGCGCGCTCAGCAGAAAATCCACCAGCAGGTAGGCGGCCTTGAGCCGTGCGGGATCATCCCCGACATGGCGGGCGATGGAGATCGCATCGAGGGCATAGATGGCCCCCTCCTGCACCATGGCGATCCGCCACTGCTGCTCGTTCTGCTTGTTGCACTCCACCAGCTCCAGCCCCCAGGTGGTGGCAAAGGTCTGCTGGCGCAGATCCTCGCAGCGGTTGGCCTGATTGAACCAGAAGCCGCGACTGGCTCGCAGCCGCTGCGAGAGCTGCTGCTCCACCTCTTGCTGCAAGGTCTTGTCGGCCAGCATCTCGCCGCTGGCAAACAGGGCGGGCGACTTGCCCAGCGAGAGCAGTACCGAAAAGAGCAGCGGCTCGAACTGGTCGCAGAACTCGGCAAACTGACCGGGCGGCGAGCTGTTGGCGAGCACCTGCCAACTGGTGGGCGCTTGCGGCACCTGCTTGCTGTCATAGGCGAGGCTGAACATGGCGTAGGAAAAGGGCACCGAGTAGTTGCGCTCCCCCTGCTTGTCATACTCGGTGTTCTTGAGGGCGGGCTTCACCTCGGGGTAGTGCTGCAGGCGATTGAAATCGATGGGGAGCAGCAGCTTGAACAGCGGCTGGTGATGGGCCTTGTAGAAGTAGCTGGTCGGCAGCACCACATCGGCGCTGCGGGTGCGCAGGGCGCGGTAGACGCTGTCGAAATCGGTCAGCAGCGGCTCGATCCGGCTGACCGTCGCCTCCACCCCATGGGCTTTGGCATAGTCGGCAAACTGTTGTTCATAACCCGCTGGCAGATAGCCCCACTCCAGCAATTTGAGATGAACCGGGGCCGCCAGCGCCGGGGTCATCCCCAACAACCAGCAAAGAGGCAGTAGACGCATGGCCGGGTACTCCTGACAGGTAAACCTTGTTGGAGTATAGGCCCATGCGCCGACTCGTCAGACTATCAGCTCGGCGCCCATGCTCGCCAGAATGGAGAGGCTGACCACCGCAAACAGCACGCCGGTCACCAGATTGAGTGGTCGCTGTACCCGTAGCAGCAGGCGCTGGGCACGATCGGTGGAGAGGCTCCACGCCAGCAGCCCGAACCAGCAGAGGGAAATGATGAAGAGCTCGCCCACCAGCAGGCTGCGGGTCATTCCATCCACCTCTGGCGTCACCATGGCGGCCAGCAGACCGATAAAGAACACCAGCGCCTTGGGGTTAAGCAGATTGGTCGCAAGGCCAGTGCGCACGCCCCTGCCCCAGCCGCGCAGCTCGTTGGCGGCGCTGGCCATCAGGGTGCTGCTCTGCTGGCGAGCCGCCATCAGGGCGCCCCACCCCAACCAGCCCAGATAGAGGGCGCCGCAGCACTTGATCACCATAAACAGCAGCGGGTGACTGGCGATCAGCATGCTGATCCCGGTCAGGCTCAGGGTGGCGTGCACCATGATCGCCAGCGAGATGCCCAGCGCCGCGCCAAGGGCGGTCGGCCGGTGCAGGCTGGTGCGCAGGATCAGTGCGAAATCGGGGCCGGGGCTGGCCAGTGCAATCAGGTGCATCAGGCCGAGGGTAACGAACAAACTGGTCAGCATAACAACTCTCGCTTTAACGACGGAGAGCCAGCATGGCGGATCAGCGGGGGGCGCGGCTTGTAAAAGATTGCATCTGGGCACGAAATTCGGCGGGTGTCAGACCGAATGCCTGGCGAAAGCCGTGATGGAAGTGACTCTGATCGAAGAAACCGACCGCCAGCGCCACCTCGCTCACCGCCATGCCGCTCGCCAGCAGCCGCTTGCCCTGCTCCAGCCGCAGCCGTTTCAGCCAGGCATAAGGGGTCATGCCGCTGCGCTTCTTGAACTGGCGTAGGAAGGCGAAACGGTCAAGCCCGAGCAGCCCCGCCAGCTCTTCCAGCGAGTGGGGCTCGTCGAGGGCCGCCATCAGGTAGTCGCGCAGAAATCGCAACTGGGGATCCGCCAGCTGGTGTACCTCGGGGGCCAGATGCAGCAGCTCCCCCAGCAGGGCGAGCAGCTGGCTCTCGATCAGCAGGCCATCGGCCTTGGGGTTGTCGAGATAGCCGTGCAGTTGGGCAAAGCCCTGATAGAGGTCGGGGCGGCTCTGCAATCCCTTGTCGAAGAAGGGTTCCGGCTGCTCCGGCAGCCAGAGCGCCAGCTGCTGCGGATCGATGGCGAAGACCCGTACCTCATACCCTTCCGGCAGCAGGCTGAGGCCGTCGTGCACCTCGTCCGGGTTGACGGTAGAGAGCACCCCGCGCACCAGATGGTGGCTATTTCCCTTATGGATAAACTTCTGGCCACCCCGCTGCACCAGCCCGATATGGTAGTCGAGATGGACATGGCGGCCGTAGCTGAACGCCCTGTGGTGAGAGTGCGACAGCTCGACCCCCGGCAGGTGCGGGGATTGCCAGTAGCGGATGAGGGAATCGGTGGTATTCATGGGTTATAGATACACCGCAAACAAGCTGAAAGCTTGTAGATTATTGCATTCCGGCTATGCCTTTGCAGCTGGTGCAATGGCAACCAAAGCAGGTCGGCTACGCCACCAGCGATAACCGGCAACCACAACCCGCTTATTGAGCTACGGAAAAAGCAAAGGGAGGCATTACGCCTCCCTTCGACTGATCACACAACCCAGTTACTTGGGTTGCAGCTTCATCTCCTGCAAATACTCCTGCACCTGCTGCTTGTAGTCCGCCTGATAGGAGAACTTGGTGCTGTCGCTCGCCGCAATCAGGTTCACAGCGGTGCAGAACAGGGTGGCTGCCAGCAGCCCCTTGCCAACCCACTGAGGATGGTTGCGGCTCCAGCTAACCAGCAACAGCAGGATCGGGAACAGGGCATAGGGGAATATCAGCATCAGGTGCCAATAGTTAAAGATGATGGGCGAGAGCGCCGCACTCACCAGCACAGCCAATACGGCCGCCAGCGCATAGAGGCCGAGCCAGCTCGTGCCGTCCACTGATGCACGGTCGCTGCGCAGCAGACGCGGCTTGAGATCCCGCCACAGTTGCCAGTTGGCCTTGGCCGCCAGCAACACGGTGGCAGAGCCCACCCCGTAGATCACCACCCGCCACAGCCAGACTGCTGTCATCTGCAAATATTCATGACCCGCCAGCCAGATGAACTGGGTGTCGTTGACCAGCTTGCTGGCAAACAGCCAGGAGCCGTAACGCAGCCAGTAGATCACCGATTTCAGCACCGGATAGACATGCACCAGCCCCCATCCGATATAGCGCTGACGCGCTTCGGGATCGACGTTCTGGGTGATATGGCTGTTGCTCATCACTTCCATGGCGTAAGGGATCAGAGATGCACCGATCAGCAGGGCTGCGACCACCGCCCCGCTCCAGCTCACCTTGAGGATTCGGCGCCAGAAGAGGTAGGTGGAGATCACAGCCAGCAACGGCCAGGAGTAGTGCAACTGCATCGCCATACCGATAGCCAGCAGATGAACAATCATGTGCCAGAAGGAGGCCCGCTCGCGCATATGCCAAGCCGACCAGCAGTGCATGGCCGAGAAGAGGAAGAGATAGGAGGGGTTGTAGAGCAAACTCTCATACTGGAACCAGGGGTTGAGCCAGCAGAGCACCAGAAACAGCAACCGCGCATTGCCCTTCGATACGGGGTCAACAAACACCTGGCGGATAACCGCATCAAATAGCAGAAAACCGACCAACCGCATCACCAGCAGCAACACCATGGGGGCATAGGGAGAATCCCACAGTAGCAGCGGCCCACCAATCAGCCAGGACGACAAGCTCCCCGGCACATTGCCCACCGCACTCGCCGCATTGCCATAGCTGAGCCAGACCCCCTCATAGGCTCCAAGGTAACCCTTGTAGAGCATCTGGGTCTGGTCGCCGGTGAGGAGCTGATTAACAGTAAACAACCAGGAGAGCAGCAGCCCAGCAAATATACAGACCGCGAATAATGCGTTATGGTAGCGCCCACTAAGACCAATCATTGATCTACACCTATTGAAAAAATTGCTAACGACTTTAACAGTTGCCACCTGATTTTGCTCGTTTACGATTCACATTTTTAGTAGATTTACCAGTCAGTTATGAGACCCGCGGAGCAGTTATGACCCCACCAGTTAAAAAGTTTTTATTCATTGTTGAAGACTTGTATGGTGGTGGTGCGGAAAAGGTTCTGCTCAATACCGCATCCTTGCTAAAAGATGCAGGTGTCGATGTTACCTTGTTTACCTTGCGGGAAAAAATAGACCATACGCTACCTGACAACATTCACCCGATTAATCTTGGCATTGTCACAAAGCTGACTAAAGCCATATCCAATGTTGCGGTTGAAAAAATACAAGCATCTCTGATCTTGAAAAAAGTCCAAGAGATCTCGCCTGACGTAATTATCTCATGCTCATGTGACAAAATTACCAGACACCTGCCTGATACACTGAATATTTATTACTGGATCCACGGAAATGTCACCGGCTTTGCCAAAGACAATGCCAAAGGATATGAAAAATTCAAGCGTTTCTATAATGGCAAGAAACTGATCTGCGTATCTCGAGGCATCGCGGACGACATTTTGCACAATGTAAGAGCCACACCAAAATCGTGTCAGGTTATCTACAATCCGTTTGATATCGAGAAAATTCAGGCGTTGGCCGATGAGCCTTTCAACAAGCCATTCGACAAGTATTTCATCCATGTCGGCACTTTCGAAGAACGAAAACGCCACGATCGTCTCTTGCAGGCATATCAGCTAAGCGGCGTTGCTACGCCACTCGTTCTGATGGGCAAAGGGGAGCGACGCCCTCACATTGAAGCCATGATCGAGGAGATGAACCTTGCCAACAAGGTGAAGATCATCGACTTTCAGAAGAACCCCTACCCCTATATCAAAACCGCTCAGGCGCTCATCCTGACATCCGATGCTGAAGGGCTGCCAACAGTGCTTATTGAAGCACTCATCTGCCATACCCCGGTAATCAGCGTGGATTGCCCGTCTGGACCGGCAGAAATTCTTACTGGGCCACTGCAAGATAACCTTTGCTCCCTTTTTGACATTCCCAAAATAGCGCAAAAAATATCTCGTATGGATATTGATAAAATGCATATACCAGATCATTTTTACAGCCCATTCTCTAGTACAGAGACCATAAAATCATTTATGTCACTTTAGTTTATTAAATTTAATGAAATAACATTGAAATGTCATTTTGAGAGCTAATCCAATGAATATCCTATTAATAGGTATTGATAACGCAGGGCTCATTACCCCGATAGTTGAAGAGATGCGACAACAAGGACACGTGGTTACATTTATTGAGAATGGAGAAATATCTAGATATGATTACCTGCACCCAGTAGAGAGAATATCAAACTTAATTTCAAAGGCTCTGTTTAAAAGAAATTTAAAACAAGAAAGAAGCTGGCTGTCGACCACCCAGTTTTTGAATGGTTTTACAAAAAACCGCCACTTTGATATCACTATCCTCACTAATCCTGATATTTACACGGCAGAACATCTGACACAGCTCAAAAAATGCACCAACAGGATGATTTGCCACCTGTGGGACAGTACTCTCAGAATGCCAAATAATATCAAAAACATTTCACTTTTTGATAAAGTTTTGAGCTTTGATCCGCAAGATGTTAAAAAATATGGCTTTACACCAGTAACTAACTACTATAAAAAGAATTTAACCCCACTCCAACCAAACAGAAACTATGATGGTGATGTGTTTGGTATTTTTAGCTTTGATCGTGAACGCTACGCCTTTATGACTGCATTTCTGGATGCCAACCCAGACTTAAAAATTAAAATCATGATTTATGTTGATCACCACCGAAAGATCAAAAAAATAAGAGACAAGAGAATCGAAATAATTACCAAGCCAATTACTGGTGATGAACTATTGGCAATCTCATCGGCTTATCACTGTATTCTTGATATAGGATACCAGTCACAAAAAGGCTTGTCTTTTAGATTCTTTGAGTCTCTTGCCTATGAACAAAAAATAATATCAAATAACAATACCGCAGAGACATTTCCGTTCTTTCATCCCAACAATATATTTTGCATAACAGATACAGATCTAAAAGTCTCACCTGACTTTTTAACGATCCCTTATCATCACATATCTGACGAGATAAAAAATCAATACAGACTAGATATATGGGTAAATAAATACATAAAGGCGATGCTTTAATTTTTATTCTGCACCAGGCTATGGTGCAGAAATCTAAATTATTGTGCTATGTACTGAACATACCAATCATTAAATTGATTCTCAAACTCCTCCATATTAATGTAGTTTACATTTTGTTCTTTTTTGGCATCAACATACATTACCATGGCTTTCTCAAAATTTGGTAACCACTCCCGGTTTTCACCTTTACCAAAATTATCATTATATATTCCAAATATAGGTTTTTTCAGCCCTGCGGCAATGTGTACTGTCGCCGTATCTACAGACACGATACCGATACTATTTCTTATTTGAGCGAATAGAACACCTAAAGAATGGGATGAGTCATGTGTGATAACTCTTTCCCTTAAGATATCAGGCATTCTCCTGATATTGTGTTCTGTTTCAATTTTCTTTATCGGTGGATAGAGCAAACATACATTATATCCAGGCTTGCTCAACATAACCTTCAGGATCTCGATAATTTTTTCATCATTAAATGTTCGTGAGCTGCCACTACCGTAAGGATTAAAACAGATTGTGGGATTATCAGGCCAGCTAGATTTAACGCTTGACTCATCTTCAAGATATTCTGGAACAATATAATCTGTATCGGGGTTATCAACCCCCATTTTATTAACGGCCAAGGCAAACTTCTGTGAGAAGTGAATATTCTTGGTTAAATGACCAATTTTAATATTCACACATTTTATTTTGTCATCTATACCAATAACATTTTTTACAGATAATTTTGAGATAAAGAAAATATCTTTCATCTTCATTTCATTAGTAAGATGAACAAGATATTCAATATCTCCTATATCTCTAGCCAATGAGGCGAGTGCTGCATAACTTGGTCTTTTCGGAATAGAATAAACTTCATCAAAAAGAAATTGGTTTTTAAATAAAGACCTCATCTCAGGGGTTGTAATTGCAACTACTTTTTTGCCTGGAAACTTCTTTTTTATTTCACGAGCGACCCAAGATGATACTATGGCATCCCCCAATTTGGCATCCCAACGAACAAAGACTATAGCACCATCTTTACTTGAAGCTGATTTCAAAGATCGGTCAAAAAGCACAACCCCTATTTTACGACGAATGATATCGCGCCATGATTGCAATTTCTTAATCATTTTCTTCCCTCCAAAGGCGATACCTTTATTGTGGTAATTAAAGCCGAAAATAAAAACATGAAGAATATCATCCCGGAGTTATGACTTATAAATGCTTGACTCAAGCTATAATCAACAAGAGTTAATGATGAAACCGCCAACATACTACTGACCAATAAGTTATCTCTATTTTTACTCGCAACCCAAAGTGGATAAAAGTACAGCAGAGCTAACATCAAGAAGCCTATAATGCCGCGTTTAGCCAATTCATCTAAAAATTGATTATGTGCATGTGAGTTAAAATTATAAATGAACTCGGATATAGAACCATTATTATATTGGTTTAATTGTGATAAGCGAATGCCGTTATTTCCCCAACCAAAAATTGGTTTTTCCAAAAAAGAGTTATATGCACTTTCCCACAACTGCAATCGAATGCCTAGAGATGTATCCGGATTCACACCATCAAAATAATGAACAACATCCGCTTTTGCATTATATATCCTATCCATTACGCCACTTTGCGGAAGCATAGCCAAGAAAAGCAACAAGGCACATACAGTGCTTGCATAGAGACCATCTTTGAGGGATAGCTGTTTTCTAAAATAAAAAACTATTGTAAACAAGACGATTGGAAGTAAAACCCAGCCACCTCTGGTCCCGGAGAGAAAACTGCCTATCCCCCCCATTAAAAATGAAAGAAGCATAAAGGCAGCAATGTTTTTCTTCCCTAAATGGCGGAACCAGAAAAAAGCACACAGACATAACAATGCCAATGTCATGCTGATGTTTCCTGACTGAATTGGCATGCTTTCATCAAAAGCTCGAGGCATTCCAAGATAAAACTTTTCATATATTGCGATTAGACCTGAACTCACTGCTCCTATAGAGAGGCCAGCAATAAGAACGTTTATGTTAATGGGGAACACACTTAATAAAGGTAAGGTCATTGCAGCCATTAACAAGCGACTTGGTCGGTCTAACTCTTTGAGAGCGCCACCATCAATCCCGATTGATACTGCTTGGATGACAAAAAAAGAGATGAATATATATGATAATATTTTCACCTCTGAACTCATTGCCAAATAATATTTTTTACGCCAAAAGACAAAAACACTTGCCAAAACTAAAATGCTGGGCCCATATCCATAGCCACTGGGGACCGTTAAAACTATTGCGCCAAATAAAAAAGCTGCAAATTGCACAATAATATTTAGTCGTAGGCAATTATTATCTAAATTCACAAGTTATTTCCTGAACACATAATTCCCACGAATTTTTCGCCACAGCCCGAATACATCGGTACGGGGGAAGATGGCAATCCGGCGGATCTGGAAAGGGTCCTGGTGCATTGCTTTGGGGCCGCTATTGGTAGCGACAGCAAAACGATACCCGGCGGTGATAGCCTGTTCCTTGGCACTCTCATCCATATCTCCGTAAGGGTAGGCAAACGAGAGCAGCGGATGGCCAAGCAGGGCCTCCAGTTGGCGTTTATTCTCCTGAATTTCATGGGCTTGTTGTTCGGGTGTGAGCTTGCTCAAGCGGGGATGGGTCAGGGTATGACCACCAATTTCCACATGACCGCTGGCGGCCAGCGCTTTGACCTGCTCACCACTCATTAGCGAAACCTTGGTATCCGGATTGGTCGGATGCTCCACATCCCAACGGTTATAACCTTCACCTGTGACTACGTACACCACAGCTTTGTAACCATATTTTTCCAGCAGTGGCAGCATGCGGGTCAGGTTGTCCTGATAGCCGTCATCGGCGGTGATCATCAGGTACTTCTTGCCGTATTGCAGACGGTGGATAAAGCCTTTGTCCGCCAAATCGCGGAAAGTCAGGGTCTCGTAGCCGAGCCACTTCATCAGGCGCAGATGCTTCTCGAACATGGTGATCGGCATCCAGGTGCCGTGCACCCCTTTCTCGCTATCCTGTTCGATAAAGCGGTGGTACATGATGACCGGCATCTCGCGGCGCAGGGTTTCAACCACCGCATCCTGATAGATGGTTTCGAGGCCGGATACTACCCCCTGCAAGCCATACTCATCCTGAATGCGCTGCCGAATGACTTCCGGCACCACCTTGCTTGCGAGGGCGGATTCGATTTCTCCCTTCAGGGCAGCAAAATCGATAGCCAGATCCTTGGGACCGATATCGCCAAAATTACTCGCCAGCGCCTCGTCCAGATTTCGTTCCGTCACCAGACCAATGGCCCTGGCTTCACCAATGGCAAAGGCGGGCCGACCACAGAGCAGTGCTTCCATCGCTACCCGACCGGCACCAATCACCAGATCGCAACTCGCCAGCAGAGCGGGCACATCATCGACATAGCCAACAAACTCGGTGCGTCCTTCGAAACGGGCAAAGCGCTCCGGTACCTTGGTACCGCTGACAATCCGCACCTTGCAGGCATCCAGGTCGAGCACTTCATCGAGCAGACGGTAACAGAGCTCTCCTTTGGGGCCACTCAGGCGCCCGATGATGGCAATCACCGGCTTTGGGTTGTCCGGCACAAGCACAGGCTGGAATTTGTCGGTCTCGATACCGTTGCGCAGCACCTGCACGATCGCGGGATCTACCCCCAGATTGTCGACAATCTGATGGGCAATATCCTCACAAACGGCAACCGCCCGATAGCCGAGTGCATGGAAGGCCTTGCGCGAAGCGTGCACTGGCTGGCGACCATGCACCGTGGTGATCATCGGGGTGCCAGTCAGCTTGCAAGCCACATAGCTGCTCCAGCCGGAGGCGCGGGAGTGAGCATGCACCAACTGGATATGGTGCTTCTTGATGAGATAGATAAGGTAGAAGACGTGCCAGAAGCGGCGCAGAATACTGCGCTTGTTGAATCTCAGTTTGAAGACGGGGCCAAGCGTCGGCTTGGTCAGGGTATCTGACACATAAAAGACGTTGTGACCACGCCGGGTCAGTTCGTTACCGACCGTGGTGGCATAGACCTCAGCTCCCGTTACCTCGAGTTGGGAGAGAGCCATCAATATATTCATCGCGTGGTTACCCGGTAGAGAAGAGAGGAACGGCAAGCAGCCACAGAGACCAGAAACCGGAAGCAGGCGAGTGCCCACTTCCGGTTTTGCGCTCAAACTGCCGCGTTGTGCTCACCCGTTAGCGGTTGAGCCAGGCCATGTAATCCGCTACCCCTTCGGCAACGGTTTTGAACTCGGCGTCATAACCCACGCTGCGCAGCTTGGTCATGTCGGCCTGGGTAAAGCTCTGGTAGCGACCCTTGAGGTGATCCGGGAAGGGGATGTATTCGATAGAACCCTTCTGATGATGCTTGATCACCGCTTCGGCCACGTTCTGGAACGGCTCGGCACGGCCGGTACCACAGTTGAAGATGCCGGAGTGCTGCGGGTTCTGCCAGAACCAGAGGTTTACCTTGCAGACGTCGTCGATATAGATGAAGTCACGCATCTGACCACCGTTCGGGAAGCCATCGCAACCTTCGAACAGCTTGGGATTCTCGCCCTTCTTCACCTGGGTATTGAGGTGGAAGGCGACGGAAGCCATAGAGCCTTTGTGCTGCTCGCGCGGGCCGTAGACGTTGAAGTACTTCAGGCCAACGACCTGAGAGTTGATCTCCGGCATCCAGCGGCGCACGTACTGGTCAAACAGCTGCTTGGAGTAGCCATAGACGTTGAGCGGCTGCTCGAACTTGGGATCTTCGATGAAGTTGTCGTTGCGGCCACCGTAGGTCGCGGCAGAAGAGGCGTAGATGAACGGAATTTCACGCTCGATGCAGTAGTGGAACAGATCCTTGGAGTACTCGTAGTTGACCTCCATGATGAACTTGCCGTTCCACTCGGTGGTGGCAGAGCAGGCACCTTCGTGGAAGATCACCTCGATGCCGTTGTCCCACTCTTCAAACTCGTCACCGGAGACGATGCGCGCCTGAAACTCATCTTTGTCCATGTAGTCAGCGATGGTCAGATCGACCAGGTTGACGAACTTGGTGCCGTCGGTCAGGTCATCAATGACCACGATATCGGTCCGTCCTTGAGCGTTCAGCTGCTTGACCAGATTGCTGCCGATAAAGCCAGCACCGCCAGTTACTACGATCATGGAGTTTGCCTCTCGTACGTTGATGGCTACATGTGACTGCTTGTTAAAGCTGTGTATAGTGAGCCAATTTGAAATTGCCGAAAAGTTTATCACGGGCCGTCCGGGGATTCGACCTTGTTCAAAACTGCCCCGAGCGGAACCTGTTGGAGGAATGAGTGATGAAAACCAGAGACAGGATCATTCACAGCGCGACCGAGCTGTTCAACGATCAGGGTGAACGCAACATCACCACCAACCACATTGCGGCGCACATGGGTATCAGCCCGGGCAACCTCTACTACCACTTCCGCAATAAAGAAGACATCATCCACTCCATCTTCGACCAGTATGCCCGTCACCTGAGCGAGAGCTTCGTGCCGACCCGCAACCATGAAATCACCCTGCAGGATCTGATGGGCTATCTCGATGCCATCTTCTATCTGATGTGGCAGTTCCGCTTCTTCTACGCCAACCTGCCGGACATCCTGAGCCGTGACGAACCGCTGCAACAGAAGTACCTCAAGGCCCAGGAGCAGATGCGTTCTTCCGTGGTCGCGCTGCTCAGAAGCCTGCGCGAAGGGGGCATTATCGATGTCAGCGATGAAGACCTGCCGGATCTGGGACAGACCATCAAGATGGTGGTGACCTGCTGGATCCCCTTCCAGATTGCCCAGGCCCCCAACACCCGCATCACCAAACCTCTGCTCTATCAGGGCGTGTTGAAGGTGCTGTTCCTGCTGCGCCCCTATGTGCAACCCCAGGTAGCCGGACAGATCCAGCAGCTGGAACAACACTACCGTCAGCTGGCCCAACCAGCTGGGTGAGATCTGTTTCACATTTGTTGAATATCAGCACAATCATTTGAATTTACCGCAACAGATTGCAGTAAAATGTCGCCCTCTGTTGATACGCAGCTGAAATAGCCACTAAGGATCGAGGATGTCTAACGGATTCTATCGTCACCTGACCGAGCAACTGAACCAGGTGCAAGCTGAAGGGTTGTACAAGCAGGAGCGCATCATCACCTCCGCCCAACAGGCCAGCATCGCCGTCGGCGGTGAGCAGGTACTGAACTTCTGTGCCAACAACTATCTGGGATTGGCCAACCACCCGGATCTGATCGCCGCCGCCCATCAGGGACTCGACAGCCACGGCTTCGGCATGGCCTCGGTACGCTTCATCTGCGGCACCCAGGATCAGCACAAAGCGCTGGAGCAGAAGATGTCTGCCTTCCTCGGCACTGAAGACACCATCCTCTACTCCTCCTGCTTCGACGCCAATGGCGGCCTGTTCGAGACCCTGTTCGGCGCCGAAGATGCCATCATCTCCGATGCCCTCAACCACGCCTCCATCATCGACGGCGTGCGGCTGTGCAAGGCCAAGCGTTATCGCTACGCCAACAACGACATGGCCGAACTGGAAGCTCAGCTCAAGCAGGCTGATGCCGACGGCGCCCGCTTCAAGCTGATCGCCACCGACGGCGTCTTTTCCATGGATGGGGTCATCGCCGACCTCAAAGCCATCTGCGATCTGGCAGACAAATACGATGCGCTGGTGATGGTGGATGACTCCCACGCCGTCGGCTTTATCGGCGAAAACGGTCGCGGCACCCACGAATACTGTGGCGTGATGGATCGGGTCGACATCATCACCGGCACTCTGGGCAAGGCGCTCGGCGGCGCATCCGGCGGCTATACCTCCGGCAAGAAAGAGGTGATCGACTGGCTGCGTCAGCGCTCCCGCCCTTACCTCTTCTCCAACTCGCTGGCCCCCTCCATCGTTGCCGCCACTATCAAGGTGATCGACATGCTGGCCGAGGGTCACGACCTGCGCGCCCGCCTGAAAGAGAACAGCCGTTACTTCCGCGAGCGGATGAGCGCCGCCGGTTTCACCTTGGCAGGCGCCGACCACGCCATCATTCCGGTGATGCTGGGGGATGCCAAACTCGCCTCCGAAATGGCAAGCCGCATGCTGGCAGCCGGCATCTATGTGGTGGGCTTCTCCTTCCCGGTCGTGCCCAAGGGTCAGGCGCGCATTCGCACCCAGATGTCTGCCGCCCACACCCGCGAGCAGCTGGACAAGGCGATCGACGCCTTTATCCGCATCGGCCGTGAACTCGGCGTTATCTGATTTGAATCAAGGGGCTGCAGCCCCTTTTTTCTGCATTCATATTGAAGGAACAGCCATGAAAGCACTCTCCAAACTGCACAAAGAGGTCGGCATCTGGATGACGGATGTGCCGGCCCCCGAGCTCGGCCACAACGACCTGCTGATCAAGATCCGCAAAACCGCCATCTGCGGCACCGATATCCACATCTACAACTGGGACGAGTGGTCCCAGAAGACCATTCCGGTACCCATGGTGGTCGGCCATGAATATGTTGGGGAAGTGGTCGCCATCGGTCAGGAGGTGCGCGGCTTCGCCATCGGCGATCGGGTCTCCGGTGAAGGGCATATCACCTGCGGTCACTGCCGTAACTGCCGCGCTGGCCGCACTCACCTCTGCCGCAACACCATTGGTGTTGGCGTCAACCGCCCGGGCGCCTTTGCCGAGTATCTGGTGATCCCCGCATTCAACGCCTTCAAGCTGCCGGACAATATCCCGGACGAGCTGGCTGCCATCTTCGACCCGTTCGGCAATGCGGTGCACACCGCCCTCTCCTTCGATCTGGTGGGTGAAGATGTGCTCATTACCGGGGCAGGCCCCATCGGCATCATGGCCGCCGCCGTCTGCCGCCATGTGGGTGCGCGCCACGTGGTGATCACCGACGTCAACGAATATCGACTGGAGCTGGCCCGCAAGATGGGCGCTACCCGCGCGGTCAACGTGGCCAAGGAGAAGTTGGCCGACGTGATGAGCGAGCTGGGCATGACCGAAGGCTTCGACGTGGGGCTGGAGATGTCCGGCGTCCCGAGCGCCTTCCAGGAGATGCTCGACAAGATGAACCATGGCGGCAAGATCGCCATGCTCGGCATTCCCCCCTCCACCATGGCCATCGACTGGAACAAGGTGATCTTCAAGGGGCTGTTTATCAAAGGGATCTATGGCCGCGAGATGTTCGAGACCTGGTACAAAATGGCCAGCCTGATCCAGTCCGGGCTGGATCTCTCCCCCATCATCACCCACAGATTCCACATCGACGAATTCCAGCAGGGGTTCGATGCGATGCGCTCCGGCCACTCCGGCAAGGTGATCCTGAGCTGGGATAAATAGGCCGTTTCACCCCTTGGTTAACCGAAACCCGGCGAATGCCGGGTTTCTTTTTATCTCCACCGCCCGAATTGCCGTGATATCGGCCAAAACTTTGTACGCAGAGTGTTTAACACTTCACACACAAGCGTTTAAATGGCTGTAACTATTCGGTTATAATCCCGTCGTTTACATGGATAATAAAAGACTGCTGGGAGTATATGAGCGTGTTGAAAAAACTGAGCTATTTGCTGGCTGTCGGGATGACGGCCGCCAGCTTGTCTGGGGCAGTGCTTGCTGCCGATGAGATGTCACCGGAGGCCATTGCCGAGCGGATCAAACCAATCGGTCAGGTCTATACCGCCAAGGATCTGGAAGGTATTGCCGGCGCGAGTGCTGCACCGACGGCGGCCGCCTCTTCCGGTCCCCGCGATGGCGAAACGGTATACAAGGGCGCCTGCTTTGCCTGTCACGACACCGGCGCCGCCGGCGCCCCCAAACGGGGTGACAAGGCCGCCTGGGATCCTCGCATCGCTCAGGGCATTGATACTCTCAAGAAACATGCCATCGAAGGCTTCACCGGCAAGTCCGGCATGATGCCTCCACGCGGCACTTGTGCGAGCTGCAGCGACGAAGAGATTGAAAACGCCATTCACTACATGACTGACAACCTCTAAGTATTTGAAAGGGCCGCAATTGCGGCCCTTTCAATCTATCGGCTTCCGACTACTCTTGTAGGGTAGGCATAGTCGGGAGTTGCTCATGTCGCCCCATTCCACCGAATCCCACTACTCAACTCCTCTGCTGGCGTTGGTCTCTGCCATTATGGATTTTCCGGCTCCCCCTACAGCGCAGAGCAGCGATTATGATGATCTGATAAAGCAGATAAACCAGCTCTGCCCGTTGCAGCATTTCGGCATGCTGGGCCTCTCCGACAGTGGTCTGAACTGGCTCTACGCCTACAAAATCAGCGATACCTTCAAGCAACAACTGGGGCGGGAGCAGTCCCGCATCACCGATCAGCTCACCCAGCTCGATGAGGCCGAAGGGTGGTGCGTCTTTCCTATCGAACATGGTCAGGTGCAGTGGCTGCTGGCTCGCGGCGAACCATCCGACCTGCCCACATTACGCCTGCTGCTGGAGTGTCTATCCAAACGGCTGACCGAAACCCAAGCGGGCTCCCATCTCACCGAGCTGCCTTCTCCGCTGATCCGCAAAGACCCGAACTGGAAAAAGAAAATCGAGAGCATCAGCCGCATCATGCGACTGGCCAACACCCTGCCCGGTCAGGCGCTCTTCTCCCAGCTGGAGGCGGTGCTGCGCCAGATGCTCGCCATTGAGGATATGCTGCTGGTCAGGCTCCACAGCCATACGCTTGAGAAGATTTATCCCGCACATCCTCGTCAAAGCGACGAATTCATCAGCGGTTTGTGCCACAGCACCAGCAATATCGAGGTCAACAGGGAGGCAACCTACTGGCACAGCATGCCGCTACGGCTGCAACAACAGTACTTCGCCCACTTCATCATCAGCACCGCGCAACCGCTGGAGACAGACGACAAGCTGTTTCTCGACTTCCTGCGTGGTCAGCTCACCCTGCTGTTGGAGCTGAAGCGGATCCGCCAGCAGCTTAACGACATCAATAGTGAAGACTCCATCAACCAGCGGCTGCAACAGCTGCGTCAGACCAACCTCAGGCTGCAAAAGCAGCTCAAGCAGCATCAGGAGCTGGAACGGCGGCTGCAATTCGATGCGCTTCACGACCCGCTGACCCAGCTACCGAACCGGGCACTGTTGATGAACCACCTCAATCAAGCCATGACCCACTACAACCGCTACAAGTCACCGGGGTTTGCGGTGATCTTCATCGATGTGGATCACTTCAAGCAGATCAATGACACCCTGGGCCACAGTGCTGGTGATCAGCTGCTCAAGGAGGTAAGCCGCCGCCTCCAGACCTGCATCCGGCAAAACGATATGGTGGCCAGATTGGGGGGCGACGAGTTCGTCATCTATCTCGATAGCAGCAAACATGAAGATGACATCAGCCCGGTGCTCAACCGTATCATCAGCCGCCTCTCCTATCCGTTCCGGCTGCTTGGCAATGAGCTGAGTATTACCGTCAGCCTGGGGGTATCGAGTGTGTCCGAACAGACATCGGATATCAGCCAGTTACTCCACCAGGCCGATCTGGCCATGTACCAGGCCAAACGCAATGGCCGCAGCCGCATCGTCAGCTACTCGGATGATTGCATCAACCAGAACTGGAATTCGCCGGAAGAGATGCTGGCTCGGGCCCTGCGGGAAGGGCGTATCGTCCCCTACTACCAACCGGTGATCCGGCTACAGGATAGCCGCCTGACCGGTCTGGAGGTGATGGCGCGCTGGCTGACCGAAGAGGGAATTCTGAAGGATGCATTCGACTTTATTCCGCTGGCGGAGCAATGTGGCCTGATTCTGGAGCTGGATTATCAGATCCTGCGCCACACCTGCCAGCAACTGAAAGTGTGGCTTCCGATCTCGGGCCAGAGCAAGTTCAAGGTCGCCATCAACCTCTCCGGCAAACATCTGGTCAACCATGATCACATCATGCGGTTGGTGGACATTATCGATGAGGAGGGGATAGCACCAGGCTATCTGATCTTTGAATTCAACGAGCGGGAGCTGTCGCGGCAGGATTCCGATGCGCTGGCCTCCCTGCATGAACTGCGTGCCAAGGGCATTCAGATCAGCCTGGACGACTTTGGTACCGGCTTCTCCTCCCTCAACGCCCTGTTCCATTTCCCGGTAGATTACATCAAGGTGGATGACAGCTTTACCCAGCGGATGCTGCAGTCCCCCAAAGATCTGGCGCTGATCCGCGCCATGCGGGATATCTGTCAGGATCTCGATTACACCCTTGTGGTTGAAGGCATTGAGAACCAGCAGCAGTTACAGAAGCTGATAGATATCGGCTGCCGGATGGGGCAAGGACGCTATATATCTCCCCCCATGCCGGGAGCAGACATCATTCCACTGCTATCCCCCGGCAACGCAACCTCCTAATCTTTCTTGAACATGGCGCGCAGATTGGCCACCGCCATCTGCCCCTTCTGCTGGCGCTCCTCGGCAGTCACCTTCTTCTGGTTTTCCCATTCAAGGTCATCCTGCGGCAGCTCCAGCAGGAAGCGGCTCGGCTCTGGCCGTACCGACTCGCCAAACTGGCGCCGCTCCTTGCAGAGGGTAAAGGTCAGCTCGGTCTGGGCCCGGGTGATGCCCACGTAGGCGAGACGCCGCTCCTCCTCCACATTGTCCTCATCGATGCTGGTCTGGTGGGGGAGCAAGCCCTCCTCCATCCCCACCATGTAGACATAGGGGAACTCCAACCCCTTGGAGGCGTGCAGGGTCATCAACTGCACCTGATCGGCATCATCCTCCCCCTCGTTGCGCTCCATCATATCGCGCAGGGTGAGGCGAGTGACCACCTGTGCCAGCGTCATCGACTCCTCAAGCTCATCCCCTTCCAGCATCTCGGTGATCCAGCGATAGAGAGTAGAAACGTTCTGCATCCGCATCTCGGCCGCTTTCGGGCTGGGGGAGGTCTCGTAGAGCCACTCTTCGTAGTGGATCTCCTTGATCATATCCCGCACCGCCTCCACCGGATTGCCACGCAGCGCCTGATCGCCAAGGCGAACCAGCCAGTTGGTAAATGCCTGCAGGGCCGCAAGGCCACGACCGGAGAGGTGTTGCTCCAGCCCCAGCTCGAAGCTGGCGGCAAACAGGCTCTTGCCACGCTGATTGGCATACTGACCCAGTTTTTCGAGGGTGGTGGGGCCAATCTCGCGGCGCGGCAGGTTGACCACCCGCAGGAAGGCGGTGTCCTCATCCGGATTCACCAGCAGCTTGAGGTAGGCCATGATGTCCTTGATCTCGGTGCGGGAGAAAAACGAGGTGCCGCCGGAGATACGGTAAGGAATCCGGTTGGTCATCAGCGCCTTCTCGAAGATGCGCGACTGATGGTTGCCCCGATAGAGGATGGCGTAATCCTTGAACCGGGTGCGGTTCATAAACTTGTGACCCATCATCTCGGCGGCGATCCGCTCCGCTTCGTGCTCCTCGTTCTTGGCGAACAGTACCTTGAGCTTCACCCCTTCATCCAACTCGGAGAAGAGCGCCTTGTCATAGACGTGCGGGTTGTTGGCGATCAGGATGTTGGCGCACTTGAGGATCCGCCGCTTGGAGCGGTAGTTCTGCTCCAGCTTGATCAGCTTGAGGCTGGGGAAATCTTCACTCAGCAGCACCAGATTCTGCGGCTTGGCACCGCGCCAGGAGTAGATGGACTGGTCATCGTCCCCTACCACGGTAAAACGGGCACGCTCGCCGACGATCTGCTTCACCAGCTCGTACTGGCTGGTGTTGGTGTCTTGGTACTCATCGACCAGCAGATAGCGGATCTTGTTCTGCCAGCGCTCACGCACCTCCTGATTGCTCTTGAGCAGCAGGGTCGGCATCACGATGAGGTCGTCAAAATCCAGCGCGTTATAGGCCACCATCTGGCGGTGATAGCGCTCGTAGAGCTGGGCCATCAGCACCTCTTCCGGCCCGCGGGCGATGCGCATGGCACGGGCGGGCAGGATAAGGTCGTTCTTCCAGTTGGAGATTTGGCTGATAAGGGCCGAGAGCTTGTCCTTGTCGTTGTCGAGCTCGTCTTCAGTCAATTCTTTCAGCAGCGCCAGCTGGTCGGTGTCATCGAACAGGGAGAAGTTGGCCTTGAGATTCAGGCTCTTGTGCTCACGACGAATGATATCGAGACCCAGTGTATGGAAGGTGGAGACCATCAGCCCCCGCGCCTCCTTACGTCCCAGGGTCTGGCCGACCCGCTCCTTCATCTCCCGCGCCGCCTTGTTGGTAAAGGTGACCGCAGCGATGTTGCGCGCACTGTAGCCGCACTGCTGCACCAGATAGGCAATCTTGTTGGTGATGACGCGGGTCTTGCCCGATCCGGCACCCGCCAGCACCAGGCAAGGGCCGGAGACATACTTGACCGCTTCGTTCTGATTGGGGTTGAGCTTCATGGGCCGGATCTCTTGGCTTATGATGAGGGGCGGCATTGTACCAGAAATCACCCGACGAGCCGTACCTGCTGCACGGCAGGCAACCGCCCATCTGGCTTATCGCGCCTTGTGTTCGGGCGCTATTTTCAGGATCATGGCCGACCTTTCGAGATGATGACTTTTTCCAGATGATGAGGGGAACATGAATCAGCAACAGCACGACCAACTGCGCAGCCAGTTTCCGGCCTTGGCGCAGGAGGTAAACGGCCACCCTCTGGTCTATCTGGACAACGCCGCCACCACCCAGAAGCCGCAAGCGGTTCTGGATGCCATCGCTCACTACTATGGGGCCGACAACGCCAACGTGCACCGCGCAGCCCATGCGCTGAGTGGTCGCGCAACCCGCGCCTTCGAGGCCGCCCGCGAGACGGTCGCCCGCTTCATCAATGCACCCCGCAGCCAAGAGGTGATCTGGACCCGCGGCACCACGGAAGCGATCAATCTGGTAGCCCAGAGCTGGGGGATGAGCGAGCTCAAGGCGGGGGAGGAAATCATCCTCAGCACGCTGGAGCACCACGCCAATATCGTCCCATGGCAGCTGGTCGCCCAGCGCACCGGCGCAGTCATCCGGGTTATCCCCCTCGATGAGCGGGGCGATCTCGATCTGGCAGCCTATCACGCCATGCTGGGGCCACGCACCCGGCTGGTGAGCGTGGCCCACGTATCCAATGCCCTTGGCACCGTCAATCCAGTCAAAGAGATGGTGGCGGCCGCCAAAACGGTTGGCGCCGTGACGCTGATCGACGGCGCCCAGGCGGTGGCTCATCTCGAGGTGGATGTACAGGCCATCGGTTGCGACTTCTATGCCTTCTCCGGCCACAAGCTCTATGGCCCGACCGGCATCGGCGTGCTGTGGGGCCGCACCGAGCTATTGGAACGGATGCCGCCCTGGCAAACAGGTGGCGAGATGATCGATCGGGTCAGTTTCAGCGGCACCACCTTCAACACCCTGCCTTTCAAATTCGAGGCGGGCACCCCCCATATCGCTGGCGCTATCGGCCTCGCCGCCGCCATCGACTTTGTGATGGCGCAAGATCGGCAATGGCTCGCCCAACATGAGCAGGCACTGACCGACTATCTGGTCGCTGGCCTGCAACAGGTGCCGGGGTTGCGTCTGGTCGGCGAACCCAGCCAACGCGCCGGTGCGGTCTCTTTCTTGCTCGACGACATCCACCCGCAAGATGCTGCTACCCTGCTCGACATGCAGGGGATCGCCCTGCGAGTCGGCCATCACTGCGCCATGCCGCTGATGGAGTCGCTCGGGATCGGCGGCACCATGCGCGCCTCGCTGGCTTGCTACAACAATCGGGATGATGTCGACGCCCTGCTGGCCGCCCTGCACAAACTCAGTGACTTCTTCTAAGGCAGACAACCGAATGAGTGACCTCGCAAGCTATACCCAGATTGGCCTTGAGCCCAACGCCGACACCATCCGCCAGCAGTTTGCCGCCGCTCACGGCTGGGAGAACCAGTACCGGCTCATCATCCAGCTCGGCAAACAGCTGCCAGCGCTACCCGGCGAATGGCAGCAGGAGGAGTTCCGCCTCAAGGGTTGTGAAAGCCAGGCGTGGCTGAAGGGAGAGCAAAGCGAGGATGGTTGCTGGCACTTTGCTTGTGATTCCGATGCCCGCATCGTGCGGGGCCTTATCGTCATCGTGCTGGCAGCGCTCAACCACCAATCGTCTGTAGCGATCCAGGCCTTTGATATGGAAGGCTATTTCACCGAACTGGGGCTGGAGAAGCACTTGAGCCCGTCACGGGGTAACGGGCTCAGAGCGATCGTGCTGGCGATCCGGGAACAGGCTGTCTAACCCGCTCTGTTCAGCGGTCGATTAGGCTTCGCCAATCGATCAAGCTTCTTCATTCCCGCTATCTTTCTCGGCGCGGGCGCCCCGCTCGGCAATCTTCTTCAATACCCGGGACGCGGCAACCATCCCGAAGGTTGCCGTCACCGGCGTCACGGCGCCAAAACCGGAGGCGCAATCCATCTTCATGGTGCCATCGCTGGCCGCTTTGGCCTGACAGGTACCGCCATTGCCATCCGGATAACTCAGCTGCTCGGTTGAGAAGACACACTCCACCCCGAATTTGCGCGCCGGATTCTTGCTGAAGTTGTGCAACCGGCGCAGGTCGGAGCGAACCTTCGCAGCGAGCGGATCCTGAATGGTCTTGGCCAGATCGGCCACGGTGATTTGGGTCGGATCCATCTGCCCGCCGGCACCACCCGCGACGATCACCGGGATCTTGTTGCGCTTGCAGAAGGCAATCAGCGCCACCTTGGCCTTGACCGAGTCGATGGCGTCCACCACATAGTCAAACTCCCGCTTGATATGCTCGGCCAGGTTATCGGTGGTGACGAAATCATCCACCTCGATCACCTCGCAATCCGGGTTGATGGCGCGAATACGCTCGGCCATCACCTCGGTCTTGAGGCGACCGACCGTACCCTGCATAGCGTGGATCTGGCGATTGATGTTGGTGATGCAGATATCGTCCATGTCGATCAGGGTGATCTGGTTGATACCGGCACGGGCCAGCGCCTCGGCCGCCCAAGAGCCCACACCGCCGATCCCCACCACACAGACCTTGGCCTGGCTAAAGGAACGCAGGGCGTTCTGACCATAAAGACGGGCAATGCCCCCGAATCGCTGTAAATATTCTGCTTTCATACCACCACCTTGCTTGAGGGCGGCCATTATAGCGACAACCACCGCCAGCGGCGATGGCAGTTGCGGAGAAAATTGAGGAGTGAAAACAGACTAAACAGCAAAAGAAGAGGTAATAAAAGGTCAATAATCAGACGATTTGCTGATTTTCAGGCAATAAAAAACCCCGCTCATTGAGCAGGGTTTCTTGTATTGGGTGCCTGGCAGTGTCCTACTCTCGCATGGCGAATGCCACACTACCATCGGCGCTACCGCGTTTCACTTCTGAGTTCGGCATGGGA
>NZ_JAAKTY010000021.1:0-86847 GCF_049174875.1 Aeromonas sp. 600948 | reverse complement strand
TTAAAGAGCGACGCAACAGTGTGTTGCTGCGGGAGTGGAATTCTACTCAACCGCCTTCTCGAGTCAAGCCTTATTTTTAAGGGCTTTTCGAGGTTACCGACAAGGTTGTTTGCATTGCCGCTTGCCCTGTCGATGTGGCGCATTATAGAGATCCAGCTCACATTGGCAAGGCTTTACCGCAATAAAATTGCAAAAAAGTGCAATTTCTTGGTTATTCATATCAACACACAGTCTTTATACAGACTTATCCACAACCAAGGGTGAAGTGAGGACGTTTTACACCGGATAAATGCCTTACAAGGGTACTGGCTTGGCACTCATCCACCATTGCCGCACTGTCGCGTCTAACGCGCAGCGCCCCCGACATCTTCTATATAAGAAGGCGTATATAGAAGCGCTTATCCCAATCCAGCCTCTTTGACCCAGCACGCCATCAGCTCGCCAGCGGGAAGATCCCGGCAGCCCGATACATTCTGGCCAGCCCAGAGCGGAGAGAAGCCACTGTCCCCCGCCTTCTCGGCGGCGGCACGCAGCGGTGCCAGTGCGCCACTGGCATAGGGGAAGTGAGGGGCAAGATCCGAGAGCGGGCCCAGCTCACGCATCAGACGGTTGACGATACCCCGCGCCGGGCGGCCACTGAACAGATTGGTCAGCGCCGTCTGCTGGCCCTGGGGTGAGTGAAGGGTGGCTCGATGCAGCGCCGAGGTGGTCGCTTCATGGCAACAGAGAAAGGCAGTGCCCATCTGCACAGCGCTCGCCCCCATTTGCAGCGCGTTGGCTATCCCCTTGCCATCGACGATACCACCAGCGGCAATCACCGGCAGGTCGGTTGCCGCGAGGATCTGCGCCAACAGGGTCAGGGTGCTCTGCTGCAGCGCGAGATCCTCAGAGAGGAAATGACCGCGATGACCTCCCGCCTCCAATCCCTGAGCGATGATGGCATCGGCGCCGTGCTGAGCGAGCCAAATAGCCTCCGCCACCGTGGTGGCACTGGCAAATACCTTGGCCCCCGCAGCCTTCACTTGAGCAAGCAGCTCGGGCGCGGGCAGGCCGAAGTGGAAGCTGACTACCGCTGGTCTGAACTCGGCCACCATGGCGGCATGCACCTCATTGAAGGGGGCCCGGCTTGGCGCCATCGTGACCGCTGGGGGAAGTATGCCGAACTCGATGTAGTAGGGAACAAGGCACTGCTGCCAGCGGGCCAGTACAACGGGATCCGGTTCCCGTTGCCGATGGCAGAAGAAGTTGATGTTAAATGGCCCAAGGCCACGTTGGGAAAGACACTCAAATTCGCCGCGCAGCTCCGCTGGCGTGAGCATGGCGGCAGGCAAGGAGCCCAAGCCGCCCGCACGGGTCACGGCCAGCGCCAGCTCGCAGCCCTGCACACCGGCCATCGGTGCCTGAATGATGGGATAACGCATCCCCAGTTCGCTAAAGAGGCTCATCCATTCATCCCACTTGTCGTATCGGCGACCAGATGTGCGCGGGCCAGCGCAATGGCGCCGTCGATGGCACTGCGCGCCTGCGGGCTGTTCTGCCAACAGGTCGAGCCCAGCATGCTGGCCACCAGCTGGACAATATGGGTGGTGTCGGCCTCGGCCAATCCGGCCAGGGTATGGTAGCCAAGCTGTTCGAGCCGCTCGATAACCGTCGGCCCCACTCCTTTCACCCCGAGCAGCATTGCCCGTTCTTGCGGGCCAAACCGGTTGTTGCCATCCATCTGTCAGACTCCTTTCCGATAACCGTGGTTACACATCAGGCCCGCAAGGGGCCCGATGAAGAGAATGGAGGCTTAACGCACGCTGCGCAGCAGGAAATCCGGCTGACCGCAGGAGCGGCGCTCGCGCTTTTGCATCTCGGCGGAGCAGGTGACCGCATCCGTCCCCTCTTTATTGACGCAGATATAGATCTCCCGCAGGAAGCGGCCACCATCGGCGCAAGCCACCGTGATGTTGTCGGGAGCCAGCCACGGGTTGGCGCTCGCCAGATCGGCCTTGAGCTGGAAGGTGCTCTTGCGCAGCGGCTCTTCCGGGGATTGATAAGCCGCCGGGATCTTCACCTTCTGGCGCAAATCGCTCGCCAGATGATGGAAGGCCTGCTGGCTCAAGCCGGAGCAGGTACCGTGCTTCTCCCACTCATGGCGATAGAGGAAACGGCTGGGGTAGAGGTCAGCAAACTCGCTCTCCATATCGGGATTGAGCCGTTCGCGGGTGCAGTTGCTGGGGTAACCGCGATCGTACTGGGGCCAAAGACCATGCAGCACGAACCCCAGCTTGCGGGAACACTGATCCCGATCCGCCGGTTTGACGGCGCAATGCTCGGGCGACCAGGAGAGCGCCATGGCGTAATAGTCAAACTCCCCCGCCTCCCCTTTGGCCTGCACGGCCGAGGAGAGCAACAAACCACCCGCCAGCAGGGCAATCATCTTCTTCATCTATATATGTCCATTTAAACCAACTCGGGAATGGCTGCAATGCTCCCATATTCCAGCGCGCGGAAACAGTGCTCCCGCCAAGGCTTGCGACAAGGGTCAGACCACTTCGGGGTTTCACCAGATAATAACGAGGCGTAAGCTGGCATCCTGGCGCTGGGTGCGCCACCGCATTATTTCAAGCAACCACAGGATGTAACATGATCCGCAAGAATCCCTCCGGCCATCTGCCTGTCATCGACGAATCTGCCTATATCGACAAGACCGCCATCATCTGCGGCAAGGTGATCATCAAAGAGAATGTCTTTGTCGGCCCCTATGCAGTGATCCGTGCCGACGAGGTGGATGAGAGTGGAGATATGGAACCCATCGTCATCGGCGCCAACTCCAATATCCAGGATGGCGTGGTGATCCACTCCAAATCCGGTGCCGCCGTCACTATCGGCGAGTACACCTCCATCGCCCACCGCTCCATCGTCCACGGGCCGTGCGAAGTGGGAAACCGGGTCTTTATCGGCTTCAACAGCGTGCTGTTCAACTGCCATATCGGTGACGGTGCCGTGGTGCGTCACAACTCGGTGATTGATGGCTGCGATCTGCCGCCTGAGTTCTACGTCCCCTCCACCACCCGCATCAACCAGCAGAGCGATCTGACCCATATCCCGCGGGTCTCGGTCGATGCCGCCGAGTTCTCCGAAGATGTGGCCCACACCAATATCGATCTGGTCAAAGGGTACAAGGCGCTCTCCAACGAGTTCTGATCCCTTTCTTTATGACCAGAGAACAAAACGGGCGCCGAGGCGCCCGTTGCTGTTTCTATCTCTACTTATATATGTGCGGGTCAGGAGCACTTCTTCAGGCTGATATGCCAGTTGGCACCGGATTGCACCTGATGCTTGGCAGCGAAGCTGTCCATGTTCAGCGCCACCGACACCTGCAGCAGACTGTTGAGGTAGACCAGCGGCTGACCTTCCGGCACGTCACCGAAGCTGCTGACGTAAGGGGCCTTGCCGTCATATTTGACCACATCCCCTTCACGGATCTTGATGCAGGCGTTATCCCCCTTGTTGATCCCCGTCTTGGTCAGCAAGGCATCGTCGATATTGGTCCAGACGTTGCCGTACTGCACATCGAGGATCGGGATGGTGCCCTTGAGGGTGCCATCTTTCTCTGCTACCGCAGGCTGATAGGGGATCTTCACTACCTCGGCGGGCAGGAGCGGGCCCACCTGCTCGTAGCTGATAGCGCCGGAGGCTAGCCGTGCGCCGGTATAGGCATACACATCGCGGCCGTGGAAGGTGTAGGACTTCTCGGAACCCTTGAGGCGGTTGAGTTTCTCGTCGATCTGGCGCACCGCCTCGATGCCGAAGTGCTCGGCCACCAGGGTCAGGGTGCCGTTGTCCGGAGTCACGATGTAGTGACCGCTCTTGGTCTTGAGCACCACAGACTTGCGCTCGGTGCCGACACCGGGATCCACCACGCTGACAAACACTGTGCCCTTGGGCCAATACTGCAGGGTCTGGTAGAGGCGGTAGGAGGCTTCCCAGATGTTGTAAGCCGGGATCTCGTGGGTCAGGTCATAGAGCGGCAGGGTGCGATCCACCCCGAAGGCGACCCCCTTCATGGCCGACACGGCGCCATCTTTGAGGCCGAAATCGGTCTGGATCACCAGCGCTTCGTTGGCGGCGGCGATGCCGCTTGCCAGCATGAGGGCGAGCGCGATGGCGCGGGGTGTGGTGCGAATATCCATATCTGAACTCCTGAATCATCTGAGGATAACGAAACGGCGATAGCCATTTAGACATCCAAACTGCCACCAATGGATTTTTTTGCAAGGGGTTTGCAACAAAGTGAGGGACGACTCGCAGAAATTGTGCTCGCAAAACGTCGGCGGCGGGGGTATCAAAGGCAGAATGGGAAAACGTTTACAATACAGGAGCTCAGCACCATGACACAACCCGTACCGGAGATGATGACCCTGCTGCTGGAGATTGGTGAACAGAGCAGTCAGCTCTGGCTGAGCCAGCCAGATGCGGCCCCGTCACACTACCCGCTGGCCTTTGGCACCCACGCCATCCAGCCCGGACCGTTTCGCAATGCGCCACCCACCCCGCTCGAACTGGAGCGGGCCATCATGGTGGTGGAAGACGAACTGATGCGCCTTGCTCCGGCCATTCCTGCGGGCTTGCCTCTCACACTCCGTGCGGAGCCCTCGCTCACCGACGTGCTGGGCGACAATCCGCTGGAGCGGGAGCAGATAGAGCAGGCCTTTGGCCAGCTGGCCGCCATGGCGGAAGGGGATCCCCTCGCCGCCAGCTTGCTGCCCCGCGACGAGCACTTTGCCGCCGTGCTGCTGATCGTCAGGGAGTGGCTGCACCATCTGGCCAGCGAGAGTGTGCTGATCGTGGAGTAGAGTCATGGCGGATGCCCCTTGCACTGCCGACTCGCGGTAAAACAGGAGCGCGGCGACGAGGTCCTGCGCCACCGCCATGCACGGCATGCAAAACCGGGAGCTATGCGCCCTTGCTCATCATCGCCTTCTGCCGCGCCCCCTGCTTCTGTTACCATCGCGTCCACGATCACTCATTGTATCGTGGCCGCAGGCCGCGATAACCCCGACTGGTGCCCCTATGTCCACTGCCTCCTTTGCCAAACTGGCCCTCTCCCCCCGCTTGCAGCAGACCCTGAGCGAACTGGGCTATGCCGCGCCGACCCCCATTCAGGCTCGCGCCATCCCGGTCATTCTGGCGGGACGGGATCTGATGGCGGGGGCCCAGACCGGCACCGGCAAGACCGCCGCCTTTGTGCTGCCGCTGCTGGAGCAGTTGCTACAACAGCCACAAGCAGAGCCCCGCCCGATCCGGGCGCTGGTGCTGGTGCCGACCCGCGAGCTGGCGGTACAGGTTGCCGAGAGTGTCGCGCGCTACGGCCAGGGGACAGGTCTCACCAGCACGCTGGTCTACGGCGGGGTGAGTATCGCGGCTCAGGTAGAGGCGCTTCAAGCCGGGGTGGATATCCTGATCGCCACCCCGGGCCGCCTGCTCGACCATCTGCGTCAGGGGGCATTGAGCCTGGATAGCCTGCGCCATCTGGTGTTTGACGAGGCGGATCGCATGCTCGACATGGGCTTTATGGACGAGATCAAGGCGCTGCTCAAACAGATCCCGGTGGATCGCCAAACCCTGCTCTTCTCCGCCACCTGCGACGACAACCTGTTTGCCCTCTGCAAGGTGCTGCTGCGCGACCCCGAGCTGATTGAAGTGGCGCCGCGCAACACCACGGCGGCCGAGGTGGAGCAGCGGGTCTACACGGTGGATAGCGATCGCAAGCTGGCGCTGGTCGAACATATGCTGAAAGTGAAAGGGTGGACACCGGCACTCATCTTCAGCCGCACCCGCCAAGGTGCTGACAAGCTGGCCCAACAGCTTGGCAAGGCTGATATCAATGCGCTGGCCTTCCACGGCGATCTGTCGCAGAGCGCGCGAGAAAAAGTGCTGCTGGAGTTTCGCGCCGGCACCTTGCAGGCGCTGGTCGCCACCGACGTGGCAGCCCGCGGCCTCGATATCACGGATCTCAACTACGTGATTAACCTCGAATTCCCGTTTGTGGCGGAGGACTACGTCCACCGTATCGGTCGCACCGGTCGCGCCGGCAACAAGGGGCTCGCCATTACCCTGTTCAGCCCGGAAGATGCGCCCCTGCTGGAGAAGGTGGAAGCTGTACTCGACGCCCGTTTGCCCCAGCAGTGGTTTCCCGGTTTTGAGCCGGATCTCACCCGCTTCGAGCCCGAGCCGCGTCGCAACAGCAAGGCGGCTCAGAAGCAGCGCGCCAGAAAGCAGGCCCTCGCTGGCAACAAGGGTGGCAAGGGCAAGCGTTAAACCTCCCCTGCGCCGCCAATAAAAAAACGCCCGCACGGGCGTTTTTTGTTATCTGACAGGAGCCAGCTCTTGGCGAGTAGCACCCTAGCGGGTCGCCAGCACCAGTGGCAGGGATCGCAAGATCTGCCGCTCCGCCAGGGTCGAGAGAATAAACATCACCATATAACCGAGCCCCAGCGCCACGATAATCGCCACCACGTTGGCGGTGAACTCGGCCACCAGATAGTAGGCGGCGACCAGTGCCACTATGCCCGCCAGCCGGATCAGCAAACTCTGGGTAAAGTGACCGTGAGCCTTGATATAGGCGAGCTGATAGCCGTTAAGCATCATAAAGATAAAGAAGATGGAGAAGTGGAACAGCACAGGCACCGCCCCCACGTAGTCGGCGGGGAAGAACAACAGCACCAGCGGTTTGCCCGCCAGCAGCATCAAACCAAAGAACGCCAGACTGACGATGGCGGAGAGGCGGAAGATCCAGCGGCGAATAAGCCTTATCTGGCGGTGATCGCCGTTGCGCAGATTGACCGCCAGCTCAGGCAGCACAAAGCGGTAGATGGGGAAGACAAACAGGGTGGTCATATAGGTGAAGATGGGACGCACCACCACCTGAAAATCCCCCAGCTCGTCGATGCTGAAGTGGCGGATGGTGAGCAGCACAGTGATGTAGATCATCAGGATACTGGCCCCCGCCTCCAGCGAGGCGGTAAAGCTCTTCTTCACATAGCTCACCATCTCGGGGCCGAGCGCTACCTTGGCCAGCGGCCTGGTGGCGATGGCCCGACGGCGCGAAACATACATATAACCGGCGATGGCGAGCGAGGAGAAGGTCAGCCCGTAGAAGAGCGAGGCAAGCGCATCCATCCCCAGCCCGAAGTAACAGGCCATAAACAGCAGACCATTGGCCAGCGGCTCCAGCCAGGTGACCCGGTTGGAGAGCGCATACATCCGGTACATGGCCACCAGATTGGTGAAGTAGACCTTGAGCCCCAGCCCGAAGATGACCCCCACCAGTTGCAGATACTCCACCCGGATATGGAGCCCGTGCTTGATATAGGGGATCACCGCCCCCCAGGTGAGCAGCACGATGCCGATGAGGAAGTAGCGGAAGATATTGATGATGTCCCGATCGTTCTTGGTCTGGGAGTAGCTCACCACCATGGAGGAGCGAAAACCTGTCATCAGGATAAAGGAGAGGGAGATCAAATCCACCACGCTGTTGAACAGCGCCAGCTCCCCCTTGGCGACCCACTGCGCCAGCCACACCTTGAAGGCGAAGCCGATAACGATGCTGACCAGTGAGGCCCACATCCCGGTGATAAAGGCCTGCTTGAGGCGCGCGAGAGAGGCGTATTGCATAACGAAAATGGATAACTTTCAGGGAAAAGAGAGAGGGCCATCTTATGAAAGCCCACCCGCCTTGAACAGCCTTAATCCCGCCAGCCCCCCAGGTCGCAACGACTCCTTCACTCACCTCTTCATCAACCCGAGCTCACAAAGCCAAAGACGCCGTTAAAAACAGCCGCAATTAATCGAATGCTCATTTGGTGTAATTGATGGATTTGGCATCCACCATTACCCCTCTTATAGTAGGGCCGAAGCGGCCTCAATCGCTCCCTCCCCACCATTCCGGACAGGAATCTTATGAAAAAACTCACTCTCGCCCAGCTCGCAGCACTCGTGACCGTGCTGCTGGCTATCCTCTGCTGGCAGTTGCCAGCCCCGGCCGGACTGGCACCGGCGGCCTACCACACCGCCATTCTGTTTATCGCCACCATACTGGTCATCGTCACCAACATAGCGCCGACCGGCTATATCGCCATCCTCTCCCTCGGGCTCTACGCCGTGCTCCATGCCGGTGGCGAAGCGACCCCCAAGGCGGCCATCGAAGGGGCGCTGGTCGACTTCAACCACCCGCTGATCTGGCTTATCGTCATCGCCTTCATGATTGCCAGCGCCTTTGCCAAGACCGGTCTTGGCAAGCGGATCGCCCTGCTGCTGCTCAGCCGCTTTGGCCAGTCCACCCTGCGCTCCGCCTACTGTCTGGCGGTTGCCGACTTTATTCTGGCCCCCGCTACTCCGAGCAACACGGCCCGCGCCGCCATCGTCGCCCCCATTGCCGACTCGCTGGCCAAGACCATCAACAAGGATGACCGCAAGCTGGGGCAGTTCCTGCTCTCCAGCGTCAGCGCCATGAACGACGCCTCGGCGGTCGCCTTCAGCACCGGCTTTGCCGGCAATCTGGCGCTGGTCGGCATTGCTGCCAGCGTCGCCGGGCTGACGATCGGCTTTCGCGAATGGGCGCTCTACCTGCTGCCGCCCGCCATCGGTCTGCTGCTGATCATGCCGCTGGTGCTCTATCTGGTGATCCGCCCCGAGACCCGCGACACACCGGATGCACCCCGCTTCGCCCGCGAGGAGCTGGCCAAAATGGGCCCCCTCTCCCGCCATGAGAAGAGCCTGCTCGGGGTCTTTGTCGGTCTGGTGGTGCTCTGGGTTGGCGGCAGCAATCTGGGGCTGGATGCCACCACGGTTGCCTTTCTCGGTCTGACCGCCCTGCTGCTGCTCGGGGTGCTGAACTGGAACGATGTGAAGGGCAACAGCGCCGCCTTCGATACCCTGATCTGGTTCAGCGTGCTGATGGGGATGGCTGACAACCTGAAACGGGTCGGCTTTACCGGCTGGCTGGGGGATGAACTCTCCGGCTTTATGCACAGCACCCTCGGCGGGCTCGGCACCATTACCATGCTGCTGGTGGTGATGGGGCTCTACCTCTTTACCTCCTACGCCTTCGCCTCGGCCACCGCCAAGGTGGTGGCGCTGGCGCCGGTCATTGCCGGGGCCCTGCTGGCGGTCGGCGTACCTGCCGAGCTGGCCATCTTCAGCATCGCCGCCATCACCAACGTGGGTTGCAACCTCGCCACCTACTCCCACGCCCGCATCCCGCTGCTGATGGGGATGGGCTATCACACCAGCGCGGAGTGGATGCGCATCGGTCTGGTGATCGCCATCGTGGGCTTTGCCGTGGTGATGAGCATCGGCCTCACCTGGTGGCAGTGGCTGATCTGATAGCAAAAGGGCCCGTAACGGGCCTTTTGCACGGCTGCGCAGCGTTCTATACCGGCGCAGCGCTTGCCACAAGCGGCGGCATTGTTAAAAACAGCGCGGGTCAGCTCTGGGGCGCCGCCTTGATCAGTTCTTCATAGTGATCAATCAGCTCGGGGCCGTGCAGCGGCGAGTCGTGCCCGCCAATCACCGTCTTGATCGGCAGCTTCATCGCCTTGAGCCGCTCAATGGTCTGCGGATAGGCCTTCACATTGGCAAAGCTCAGGTTGCCCAGCTTCTCCTTGAGGATGCAGTTGCCATAGAGCACCTGCTCGTCGGGGAAGTAGACAAAGATGCCGTCCGGCGTATGGGCCGGGCCCGCGTAGAAGGCGCGCACCTTGCCCTCTTGCAGCGTGAAGTCGCCATCGTGCACCACGTTGGGCAACACCAGCGGCAGATCCGGGAACTCCGGCAGCCCCTTGCGGGTAAAGGCGACAATCTCGGCCCAGTCGCTCTTCATCAGATCCCGGGTCTGGCGCGTCGCTACCACCTTGGCCCCGATGGACTTCCAGTAGGCATTACCACCCACCCGGTCGGTGTGGTAGTTGGTGTTGATCACCTCCAGCACCGGCTTGCTGCTGACCCGTTTAATGAGCTTGTGCAGCTCGCGGGCGGTATCCGGCGTCCAGGTCGCCCCCACCACAGTCACCCCCTTGGCCCCGAAATAGACCATGGAGTTCTCTTTGACGTAGTAGTTGTCCTCCACCACATAGACAGGGCCGCTTACCTGCTTGAGCTCGATCCCCGCTGCCCGCACGCTGCCACCCCAGAAACTCGCCATCAGCACCACGGCCCCGGCCAATGTGCACTTCATCCAACCTTTCATCATCTTGCTCCCTCGAACCAACCGCCCCCTCGCCACCCCTGTGGCAAGCCGGGCCTTTTAAGCAGTGGGCAGAAGATACGGGGGATTTGTGAGGGGAAAATGAGGTTGTGTGAAGAGAAAGTGAAGTCTGGGGGAATTCAGAAAAATCAGGGGGAATCGGCGGCCTCTCGGCCACGATCTATTCGCAAACGTCCGAATACGCTTCGCTATTCGAACCTGCAACACAGATAGCGGCCCCTCACCCTAGCCCTATTCCGAGGGAGAGGGGATGGCCCGAGCCAATTCCACGCTGCTCATATTCACCCGAACCACAGAGCCAACACACAACTAGCGGGGCATATCTGCTCCCTTCTCCCACTTTTGATCACAAACAAGGGGAGAAGGGCTGGAGATAACAATAACTCCCACAATGTAGGGTCGATTAGCGCAGCGTAATCGTCCGTTTATCGCCACGCCTCGAGTCATGGCAAGGCCAACAGGAAACTCTGAATATCACCTGCTTCTCGGCCACTACTTGTTCGCGTTCGTCCGAATACGCTCACTATTAGAACCAATGCCCTAAAGCTAAAGCAGACAGTATATACGGTCTATATCAACCGATTATCTCGTAACCAAGTTGATCTAGGGTTATATATGAGATACATATGTTATTGTCTTTTTCACTTTGACTTATTCTTTCTTTTTCATCGGCCTTCAATTCTGAATTCAATACCAAAATGAGATGTATTTCTGGTTTATGTCCAGTGATATCCTCATGAATTTGACATGCGTTTTTAATTCTACTAATGGAGAAGGCTAGGTATGCGGTCAACTGACTTGGATTCCTCAACCATTTCACTTCGAATATCTTGTTGTTTTTATTGTCTTTACTGGAAATGAATCCATCAAACTCTACAAATTTATTGTTTTGTGTTATCCGTACATTACGCTCTATCTCACCATGTGTTTGAGATACTAAATTCAAAGCCTTCTCTTCAATGTCCAATGCAAGCCTCATAGTAGCACCATGGCCTTGTTCATTAAGCTTTGCAATATTAATTGATGTGCTTTTAAATTTTTGTGGTGATGTGGGGGGAACCACTGATGCTATTTCTTCGGCTACAGCCTCTTCGACCTTTCTACGTAGATTATCTTCTTTGCTCAAAACTTCTTTTTTAAAATCAAAGTAATTTTTATCTTTGCTTATTATAGCGGCAAGATTTTGTAAAAACTCTAGTTCAGTGACTGCTGTTGCCACTATAAATATAGCTGCGAAGTATGTGGTCCAGTGAGAAGAGAAAAATGCAATAGATGTGACCAACATAATAGAGAACAGCTTTGTAGCATGGCCTCTTTGCTTTTCCATGAAGGTAATGCATAAACAAATGGCTGCCACTAGTAATGAGGCGGTTCCAATAAAATTTGGGTATGTATCTGGCGGAGGGAAATAGTTCATATTAAAAATAACCCCATAAATATATTCCCTTATCAGATTAACTATCTATAGTGGTGTTCAAATAGGCTCTATTGAAGCCTTTTATACGCGAAATTTATTGTTTTTTCTATAAGGATTTCAGTAATAAAATTAAATCTCAGATATCTTTCACACTTTTCTCAGCGCAAGGGGATTGGTCTCAATACTGGACCATCAGGAGGATAAAAAACCACCCGCATAGCGGGTGGTTTTGTGTTCGTTATCACAAGAAAAACTACTAATATTCAATCCCTGATGGCACTCACCCCAACGGCGGCGTGCGTGGCGGCACCATACGCTTGCTGCCGGTGGACTCGAAGGCCGAAGCAAAGCGCAGCAGGTTGTTGTCGTCATAGGCGCGACCGGCGAAGGTCAGGCCCACCGGCATACCGATATCGGCCATCACCCCCATAGGGACGGTAACGGTCGGCACGCCGAGATGGCGAATGGCGAGGTTGCCGTTGGCAACCCAGATGCCGTTGCTCCAGGCGATATCGGCGGAGGCCGGATTCACATCCGCATCAGCCGGGGCGACGTCAGCGACGGTCGGGAACAGCACGGCGTCGAGCTTGAGCCCGTCCATCCAGTCCTCCAAGTCCAGCTTGCGAGTTTTCTCCAGACCGCGCAGGCCGTCCGGCACTGTGGCGATCTCGTCCCAGGATTTCAGGCCGCGCTTGGCCATATTGACGTACTCGTCCATGCCCGCCGCCAGATCGCCCTCGCGGTTCGGCAGGGTGCCCGGGTCGTGGGGGAAGATCTTCGGCCCATCGACATCGGCCAGCTTGTTGAGCTTGGGATCACCGTTGGCGCGCAGGAAGTCGTCGAACGCCCAGCCGGAGAGCTCCCACAGCTCGTCGTTGAGAAACTCCGGGCTCACGATGCCGCGATTGAACACGGTCGGCGCGCCGGGTCTGTCCCCTTCGCAGTTGGATACCAGCGGGAAGTCCACTTCGATAACTTCAGCGCCCGCGGCTTCCAGCGCCTGACGGGCCTGCTCCCACAGCGCGATCACGGTCTCGCGGGTATGGATGCGCTGACCGGTCGGGCCGCCGATGCCGGGGTTTTCGCTGGTGCCGGCCAGTTCATCCTTGTTGATAAACATGCGCGGCACGCCGAGACGCTTGCCCTTGAGGGCATCGGCCTTGGCTGCCAGCTCCAGATAGGAGGCCGGACGCACCTCGGAGGCCTTGGGCAACTGCACCCAGGGCTGCATGCGCCACAGATCGCCACGGGTGTCGGTATCGTCGGCGACCACTACGTCGAGCACTTCCAAGAGATCGGCCATGGTGCGGGCATAGGGCACCACCACATCCATGGTCGGAGTCAGCGGCCAGTTGCCGCGCACCGAGATGACGCCACGGGACGGGGTGTAGGCACACAGACCGTTGTTGGAGGCCGGGCCACGGCCGCTCGACCAGGTCTCTTCCGCCAGACCAAAGGCGGAGAAGCTGGCGGCGGTGGCGGTACCGGCACCGTTGGAGGAGCCAGAGGCAAACGGTGCGGTCAGGTAGTCGGCGTTGTAGGGGCTCTCGGCACGGCCATAGACGCCGCGCTGCATGCCACCATTGGCCATCGGCGGCATATTGGTTTTGCCAAGGCAGATGGCACCGGCGGCGCGCAGGCGCTCAACGGTAAAGGCATCGCGCTGGGCCACCAGATCCTTGAAGGCCGGGCTGCCGGAGGCGGCTGTCAGCCCCTTGACCAGATAGCTGTCTTTGGCGGTGTAGGGGATGCCGTCGAGCGGGCTCAGGGTCTCGCCACGGGCGCGGCGGGCATCGGAAGCTTCGGCTTCTTTCAGCGCATCGGGATTGGCAACCACCACGGCGTTGAGTTTGGTGGCAGTCTCGGGGCCGTTGTAGGCCTCGATCCGGGCCAGATAGGCCTTGACCAGTTCGACCGCTGTGGTGCGGCCTGATTCGAGCGCGGCACGCAGCTCGGCAATGGAAACCTCGGTCACTTCGATCATGGGGATCTCCTGTAAAAGGGTGACTGTTTGTCATGATGATCGCCGCATCAGCGCCAGCGACCATCACACTATCAAGGGATAAAACCCCACTGTGTGGGGTTTTGAATACCAACCTCAGCTGGCTTGGAACAGGTTCTTACTTCCCTGAGGGGATTTGCTGGGTAATGCAGTGGATATTGCCACCGCCCAGCAGGATCTCGCGGGCCGGCACGCCGACTACGGTGTGGTCCGGGAAGATCTCTTCCAGAATGCGCTGGGCTTCGCCATCGGTGGCAGCATCCAGCAGCGGATAGACAATGCGATCGTTGGTGATGAGGAAGTTCACGTAGGAACCGGCCAGACGGCCTTCTGCCTCACGCGGCACACCGGTACCGCTCTCGACGCCGGCTGACTCCTCTTCAGTGCAGAACAGCGGGCCCGGCTGGGGCAGCTTCCACACTTTCAGCTTGCGACCCTTGGCATCGACTGCCGCTTCCAGCACCTTGAGGGCGGCCACGGAGCGGGCGTACTGGGGATCGTTCTGATCGTCAGTCCAGTGCAGCGCCACTTCACCCGGACGCACGAAGCAGCACATGTTGTCGATGTGGCCGTCGGTTTCGTCCATGTAGACGCCTTCGTCCAGCCAGATAAAGCTGGTGACGCCCAGATAGTCGCGCAGGTGAGCTTCGATCTGCTCTTTGGTCAGGTGCGGGTTGCGGTTTTCGTTGAGCAGGCACTCGGCGGTGGTCAGGCAGGTGCCTTCGCCATCAACATGGATGGAGCCCCCTTCCAGAATCAGCGGCGCATCGTAGCGAGCCATGCCGTGCTGGGCCAGCATCTGGGCTGCCACTTCCTCATCCTGATTCCACGGGTAGTAGAGACCGCCCTTGTGACCACCCCAGGCGTTGAAGCCCCAATCCACCCCACGGCACTCGCCGGCAGCGTTGGTAACGATGGTGGGGCCGGTATCGCGGGCCCAGCAGTCATCGCTGTCCATTTCGACCAGAGTGACGTGAGCGGGCATGATGGCGCGGGCCTGCTCCATAAACTGTGCCGGTACCCCCATAAAGACCGGAGTCGCGCCACCGATGGCATCGGCCACCTTGGCGAAGGTCTCTTGCGCGAAGCGACCGGCTACGCGCCAGTTGTCCGGGCGAAACGGCCAGATCATCCAGACGGCCTGCTGGTGCGCCCACTCGGCGGGCATGGTGAAGCCGTCGGCGGCCGGCGTGGAGTTAATGGTCTTGATGCTCATCGCAAGGCTCCTTGCATGGATTGAGGCCCCCGTTTACGCCAGATGCGGCGCGGGAACCCGGAAAAATAAGAGTGGGTCGCAGAGTAAGACGTTGCGCCCCCATCCATCAAATGAATAGGATGGATTGTCCCATAAACACGGCGAATAATCCCCCCATGAAACTGCACCAGCTCGACCTCAATCTGCTGCTCGCGTTTGACGCCCTGATGACGCAAGGGAGCGTTACCCGCGCCGCCGAAGCGCTCTTTATCAGCCAGCCCGCCATGAGCCACTCCCTTAACCGGCTGCGCACCTTTCTCGGCGACCCGCTCTTGGTGCGCACCCCGCAGGGGATGCTGCCGACCCCGCGCGCCCAGCGGCTGCACCTCGGGGTGCAGCAGGCGCTGCGGCTGCTGGAGCAGCAGCTCACCGAGGAAGAGGAGTTCGAGCCGAGCCAGTCAAAGCGGCGCTTCGTGCTCTGCACCACAGATTACGTGGAGTGCGTGCTGATCCCGCCGCTTATTCAGCGGCTCAGACGGCTGGCGCCGGGGGTCACCATCGAGATCCGCATCCTGCGCGACACTCTGCCCGAAGCCGAGCTGGCAAGCGGCGAGATCGATCTGGTGCTCGGCTTTGACGAGTACATGCAGGTGCCGGGGTATCTCGGCAAGGAGACCTGGCTCACCGAGCCGCTGGCCGGACTGGTGCGCGCCGATCTGCCCATTGCCAAATCGGCCCCCGCCGGTGCCGAGGATGACCCCTCCCAGTGGCAGGAGCGCATTACCTTGCAGCAGCTTATCGCCATGCCCCATGTGTTCCACTCGCCCCTTGGCACCTCGGAGGCGAGCCTCGACCGCTATCTGAAGAGTCAGGGCTTTAGCCGCACCATCTCGGTCAACAGCCAGAGTTATATGTCCGCCGCCGCCATCGTCAGCCAGAGCGATCACCTCTTGGTGCTGCCCAGCATGGTGGCCGAGCTGCTCGCCACCCACTGGCCGCTGAAAAGCCTGCCGCTGCCCGAAGACGTGCCCGACTACCACCTCAACTGCGTCTGGCACCCCGTGCACGCCCAGCAACCGGCGCTGGTGTGGCTGAAAGATTTGATGAAAGAGCTGGTGGGGCCGAGGTAAAGCGGAATGCACTTCCCGAAAACAACAGTGGCTCCCGAGGGAGCCACTGTTGTTTCTGCGGTATCGCGTTACGCCCGCAGGGCCCGCATCAGCTGGGCGACTACATCGTCGAGCAGGGGGCGATCGGGGCGGCACTGGGCGAAGGTAATAAGACCCTGCAGGTTGATCAGCAGCAGGGCGGTGAGGGTGTGGATATTGCTATCCGGGGCCAGCTCGCCCTTGGCCTGCGCCTGCGTCAGCAACTCGGCCAGATCCTGCTCCAGCTCGCCATAGATCCCCTTGACCCGCTGGGTCAGCTCCTCATCCTGCTCGCTCAGCTCCATCATGGTGCGAGTCACCAGACAGGAGCCGCAGAGCGCCTCCCCCACAATCCGGTCGAGATAGGCCGCAAGGCCCGCCAGCGGGCTCGGGTTGTCGAGCAGGGAGCGGCGCAGGGTGCGTTTGCCCTCGACATAATGATCCACCGCCGCCAGCAGCAGGCCTCGCTTGTTGCCAAAGGCGCCGTAAATGCTGCCCGGATGGAGGCCTGTGGCGGCCACCAGCTCCTGCATGGTGGTCTTGGCATATCCCTTGGCGCGAAACGCTTCCATGGCATTTCGCAGTACCTCGTCCCGATCAAACTCGGCTATGCGCATGGTTCCTCCCGTGGGAAATGGTTCACCGGCAAGGGGCAACAGGGCCCGCCGATAAAGAGTGGCTGGAAAGGGCGGCAAGTTTACCCCAGCCGCCTGCTCGGGCCAACCTTCTTGAACGCTCATTCAAAAAAAGCTTGCGCCCGACGTAAAAAACGTCTTGAATGCACGTTCAAGAATAACCCGTTCAGGACAACCTATCATGAATACCCTGTTTCAGCCGTATCGACTCAATGACACTCTGACCCTGGCCAACCGTTTCATGATGGCCCCGCTCACCCGCTGCATGGCAGGCCCAGGTCTGGTGCCGACCGAGCAGATGGCTGCCTATTACGGCCGCCGCGCCGACATCGGCCTGATTGTTTCCGAGGCCGTCATCATCCGCCCCGACGCGCAGGGCTACCCCAATACCCCGGGCCTCTTCACCCAGGCGCAGATCGATGGCTGGAAGAAAGTGACCAGCGCCGTACACGCCAAGGGCGGCAAGATCTTCGCCCAGCTGTGGCACGTCGGCCGCCTCTCCCACCCCTTCTTCCATCAGGCTGAAGTGTTGGCCCCCTCTGCCGTGGCGCACGAGGGCACTGTGCCCCGCATGCGCGAGCTGACCTATCAGGTGCCGCGTGCCCTGACCGAGGCGGAAATCGCCCAGCTGGTGCTGGATTACGCCCAGGCCGCTGCCAACGCCATCGAGGCGGGCTTTGACGGGGTAGAGATCCACGGTGCCAACGGCTACCTGATCGACCAGTTCCTGCACCACTCCACCAACCTGCGCACCGACAACTACGGTGGCAGCCCGGAAAAGATGAGCCGCTTCGCGCTGGAAGTGGTCGATGCCATCAGCGCCCGCATCGGTGGTGATCGGGTTGGCATTCGTCTCTCCCCTGGTGCCTATGTCCATCTGGCGGGCAGCCCGGAAGATCGCGCCGTGTTCGACTATCTGCTGGGCAAGCTCAACGATCGCCCGCTGGCCTATATCCACCTCGGCATCTTTGATGACAACCTCACCTTCGATTATCTGGGTGGCCGCGCCTCCGACTATCTGCGCGCCCACTACAAGGGCAATCTGGTCGGGGTGGGCAACTACGACGCCGAGCGCGCCGCAGCGGCCATCGAGGCTAACCGCTTCGATCTGGTGGCTATCGGCCGTCCGCTTATCGCCAACCCGGACTACCTCACCAAGGTGAAGAAGGGCGAAGCGCTGGTGCCCTACGCCGACACCATGCTGGCCGAGCTGGTATAACCGCAAAGCCATCACCAGACGACAGGCAATAAAAAACGAGGGGAGCGATTGCTCCCCTCGTGCTATCTGGCTGATGCGCTGATCAGCTGGTGCAGACTTAATTGGTGCGGATGCTTAATTGGTACGAAATAGCGCCTCGATGGAGAGCCCCTGGCTCAGCAGGATCTCCCGCAGACGGCGCAGCCCCTCCACCTGGATCTGGCGTACCCGCTCGCGGGTCAGGCCAATCTCGGCCCCCACATCCTCGAGGGTGGCAGGCTCATAACCCAGCAGACCGAAACGACGGGCCAGCACTTCCCGCTGCTTGGGGTTGAGCTCTTCCAGCCAGTGTACAATGCTGCTGCGCATATCATCTTCCTGTGACTCCAACTCAGGCCCCATGCCGCGCTCGTCGGAGAGCACATCCAGCAGCGCCTTGTCGCGATCGCCACCAATGGGGGTGTCCACCGAGGTGATCTTCTCGTTGAGTTTGAGCATGCGGTTCACGTCATCCACCGAACGATCCAGCGCGAAGGCGATATCCTCGGCGGTCGGCTCGTGATCGAGACGGTGAGAGAGTTCGCGCGCGGTGCGCAGGTAAACGTTTAACTCTTTGACCACATGAATGGGCAGACGGATGGTGCGGGTCTGGTTCATGATGGCCCGCTCTATGGTCTGGCGGATCCACCAGGTAGCATAGGTAGAGAAACGGAAGCCGCGCTCGGGGTCAAACTTCTCGACCGCGCGGATAAGACCGAGGTTGCCCTCTTCGATGAGATCCAGCAGCACCAGGCCACGGTTGTTGTAACGGCGGGCGATTTTCACCACCAGTCGCAGGTTGGACTCGATCATGCGCTTGCGGGCGGCTTTGTCACCGCGCAAGGCACGACGGGCGTAGTAGACTTCCTCTTCGGCAGTGAGCAGCGGGGAGAAACCTATCTCCCCCAGATAGAGTTGCGTGGCATCCATCACCTTGTTCAGTTCCGGTGCCAGCAACTCATCGGAGATAATATCTTCCGCCTCGGCGGCTACCTCCTGCAACTCTTCTACTTCATGAGATTCGGGTTCAGCGTCAAACTCTAACTCTGCATCCTGCATTACCAGTTGTTCTTGGCTCATGGTGTGTCTCCCTGACGTTACCAGAGTAAGACGGTCTCTCTGGGGTTAACGCTTTGGCAAATAGCTCATCGGATTGATCGACTTGCCTCTGTACCGGATCTCGAAATGCAATCGCACATCCGGCGCGTCCGTGCTACCCATGTTGGCAATGACCGAGCCCCCCTTGACGCTGTCCCCTTCCTTCACCCGCAACTCGTCGTTGTGTGCGTAAGCGGAGAGATAGTCATCATCATGCTTGAGGATAATCAGCTTGCCGTACCCCCTTAAAGCACTGCCAGCGTATACCACTTTACCGCTGCTGGCGGCGTAGACGGGTTGCCCCTTCTGGCCGGCTATGTCGATCCCTTTGTTACCCTGTTCTGCAACAGAGAACCCCTCGACAATCCGGCCTTTTGCGGGCCAGTGCCAAGCAAGTCTCGACTGGGAGTTGTTTATTTTTTGTTCTTTGGACTGAGCGTATTCCTTCGGTGCTGCCGGAGCAACGGATTTCTGAGAGATGAACGGCGTGGTCTGACCAGATCCACTCGGCTCGGCCAACGGACGCGGACCGCTGCTCGGACGGCTCACGGCCACCGGCGTCACGGTTGCCGGACGAGTCGCAGCCACCATCTGGGTCGAACCGCCGCCTGCGGTCTGGACATTGAGCACCTGACCCGGTTGCAGCGCATAGGGGGCGCTCAGGTTATTGCTCTGGGCCAGCGCCTGCGGCGTCATGCCGAACTGGCGGCCGATGCTGCTCAGGGTATCGCCGCGGCGCACCTCATAGGTACCGGCACTGCGGCTGCTGCCAACACTGGCGCTGGAACCATCGAGTCGCAGTCGCTGCCCCGGATAGATGTTGTAGGGCGGGCTGATGTTGTTGAGGCTGGCCAGCGACGGCACGTCGTTGCCGGAGTTGAAGGCGATGGAGTAGAGGGTATCGCCCCGTTTCACCACATAGCTGCCGCCCTGAATGGGGGCGCTGACCTGGGCACCGCTTTGGCGAGCCGGAATGGTCGAGACAAACTGCCCCTCATCAACACCATCTACCGGAGCTGCATTTTTACTGGAGGAGCAGGCAAGCAGCAGCCATGACAACACCACGACACTGCTTCCTTGCCAAATACGCGAACGCATAATGGATCCTTAACGACTAAACCAGAAATAGGCCACCACGGCCAGACCAATACAGAGCCAACCGAGCACATCTACGTAGTGCATCAGTTTGCGTTCCATCTTCTCGCCACCCCAGCGCATCAGGCCCGCAACCAGGAAAAAGCGCATGCCACGACCGATGAGGGAGGTGATGATGAAGGGCAGCAGAGCCATTTGCAACAACCCTGCCGTCACGGTAAACACCTTGTAGGGGATAGGGGTGAAGCTGGCAATGAAAATGACCCAGATCCCCCACTGCTCAAACCAGTTGCGAGCGATTTCGATCTTGTCCTGATAGCCCACAGACTCCACCAGTGGCAGCACGACCGGATCCCACAGGGCATAGCCAAGGGCATAGCCAAACAGGGCACCCAGCACAGAGAAGACGGTAGCCAGCGTGGCGTAGTGCCACGCCTTGTGGGGCTTGGCGAGCGCCATCGGCGCCAGCATCACATCCACCGGGATCGGCCAGAATACCGACTCGATGAAAGCGGTGATGGAGAGATACCAGGGCGCATGCTTGTGGCGAGCCCACTGCATCACCAGTACGTACAAACGGGAAAACAACTTCACTCAACATCTCCGTCAATCAGGGGAACAAAACGTACCGGCTCCAGAATACGGCTGGTCAGCTGGGATCCGGATCGTTCGATCAGTTGCAGGGTTTGCTGGCTATCACCCACGGGCAACACCAGTCGGCCCCCTTCGGCCAGCTGATCGGTCAGTGCCGTCGGGATCTCGCTCGCCGCGGCCGTCACCAGAATGGCGTCATAAGGCCCCTTGTTGGGCCACCCCAGCCAGCCGTTGCCGTGCTTGGCCGAGACATTGTGCAGATCGAGCTGGCGTAGTCGGCGTCTGGCCTGGAACTGCAGCGACTTGATCCGCTCCACGGTATAAACATGCTCCACCAGATGGGCGAGGATCGCCGTCTGGTAGCCCGAGCCAGTGCCAATCTCCAGCACATGGGCCGGATTGTTTTGCATCAGCAACTCGGTCATTCGCGCCACCATATAGGGCTGCGAAATGGTCTGGCCGTGGCCAATGGGCAGGGCGGTGTTGTCCCACGCCTTGTGCGCCATGGCCTCGTCCACGAACAGCTGGCGCGGCACTTTCGCGATGGTCGCCAGCACGCGAAAATCGCGAATATCCTGCGCAATGAGCTGATTTAACAGGCGCTGTACTATCACACCACCCTCATCCCTGCAGATCTAACCAGGCCCCCAGACCGGCGAGACTGTCGTAGGCAGTCATATCGATGGTCAGGGGGGTAATCGAGACATAGCCCTGCTCAATGGCAGCAAAATCGGTACCGTTACCGGCATCCTGCTGGCTACCGGGGGGGCCGATCCAGTAGATGGGCTGGCCACGGGGATCCTCGGTGCAGATCACCGACTCCGCCCGGTGGCGATTGCCAAGGCGGGTAGTCTTGATCCCCTTGATCTGCTCGAGGGGCAAGTCCGGCACGTTGACGTTGAGGATCTGATCGGCAGGCAGGGGGTGTTTCATCAGCCCCTTCACTAGCAGGGCCGCGTAGTGGGCCGCCGTGGCGAAGTGGGTCTTGCCCACCAGCGAGATGGCGATGGAGGGGTAGCCAAGATGGCGCCCCTCGGTGGCCGCGGCGACCGTGCCCGAGTAGATGACATCATCCCCCAGGTTGGCACCGTGGTTGATGCCGGCCACCACCATGTCGGGTTCAGGGCGCACCAGCTCGTTGACCGCCAGATGCACGCAGTCGGTCGGCGTCCCCTTCACCGCATAGCTCTCGCACCCATTAAAGCCGTTTTCTGCAATGCGGGTAACCCGCAGCGGTACTTCCAGCGTCAGGGAGTGACTCGCGCCGCTGCGGTTGCGATCCGGCGCCACCACAATGACCTCGCCGCAGGCGCGCAGCGCCTCGCTGAGGGCACGAATCCCCTCGGCATGCACACCATCATCATTACTGACCAGAATTCGCATCGGTCTGATTCCTGAAACCGTGATCGGCCTCTTCGGCCTGCATTAACTCGCGCACCACGCTGGTGGCAAACGCGCCCGCCGGCAGGAAGAAGGAGAGGGTCAGCGCCTCGCCGTCCAGCTGCCAGCTCATCTGCTCCGGCTTGAGCAGCAGCGGGCGCCTGTCCTGATCCAGCCCCGCCTTCTCCAGCCCGTCACACCAATCGCTGTAAGGAGCCAGCACGCCCTGTTCGAACTCGGCAGCGGCACCCTGACTGGCCAAACGGCCACGGCCCCACTGGGGCGCAGTCAGCTGCACGTCGCCGGAGGCAAGACGCGCTTCCAGCTCGGGGGTCACGCTCTCTTCGCTGAAGATGGAGTGGCTACCCTTGAGCATCACGCAATCACCGGCCAGCAGCTGATGGGCCAGCCCCTGCTCGATACGGGCGCTGACAATGGCGTTGAACAGCATGCTGCGGGCGGCAGAGAGGTAGAGGGAACGCTTGTTGCGATCCTTGATCCGCTTGCCGGCAAACATCGCCTTGGCCGCTTCCAGATTGTTGCCATCGCGGCCAAAACGCTGCTCACCATAGTAATTGGGTACGCCCTGAGTGGCGATGGCCTGCAGGCGCGCTTCCAGCCCGTCGGCCTGCTCCAGACCGGTGAGACGCAGGGTGAAATGGTTGCCCTTGAGGTAGCCGACCCGCAATTTGCGGTTATGACGCCTGGCTTGCAGGATCTGGATGCTGTCGCTCTCGATGACCGACAAATCCGGCTCGGCCTTGCCCGGCAGGTGAATGCCGAACCACTGCTCGGTCACCGCGTGGCGATCCTTCAGGCCCGCCCAGGTCACCGCATTGCGGTTGACACCGGCCGCATCGGCCAGCAGACCCGCCACCCAGGCGGTGTTTTCGCCGGTTTTGCGCACACGGACGAAGATGTGCTCCCCTTCACCGCAAGGCTCGAAGCCGAGATCTTCATTGACCACGAAGTCGGCGGCCTCGGCCTTGAGGATACCGCGGGCAGTGGGCACCCCGTGCAGATAGGCAAGTTGTTCCAGCATTATTGTTTCACCAGTAGGACGACGGCTTCGGTGGCGATCCCTTCCTTGCGCCCCGTAAACCCAAGCTGTTCGGTGGTGGTCGCCTTGACGTTCACCCGGTTCAAATCACATTGCAGATCGGCGGCCAGCACGGCGCACATGGCGTCGATATGGGGGGCCATTTTGGGGGCCTGGGCGATGATGGTCACATCCAGGTTGCCGATGGCATACCCCGCCTTCTGTACCCGGGCAAAGACATCACGCAGCAGAATGCGACTGTCGATCCCCTTGAACTCGGCAGCGGTATCGGGGAAGTGGCGACCGATGTCACCGGCACCGATGGCCCCCAGCAGGGCATCGCTTACCGCGTGCAGCACCACATCGCCGTCAGAGTGGGCAACCAGCCCCTGCTCGTAGGGAACCGGCACGCCACCCAGCATGCAGGGGCCAACACCACCAAATTTATGGACATCAAAACCATGACCAATGCGCATCATCAGCGGCAACCTCCCAACATGCTGAAACCAACCCCATCAATTTTGTGTACGTCCACACCATGTCCAATCCGGATCATGCTAACTCCTTGTTCGGGCCTGTTTGTTCGAGACACTCTGCTCTGAACGGTCTGTTCTGACTGAGGGGCTTATGCCTGCTGGCTTAAAAACAGCCCCGCCAGCGACAAGTCTTCCGGCCGGGTCACTTTGATATTGTCGGCGCGCCCCTCCACCATCTGCACCGTGAATCCGGCCCGCTCCATGGCGGAGGCCTCGTCGGTGATGGTGGCGCCCAGCAGCAACCCCTCTTCGAGCGCCCGTTTCAGGGCACGGGTCGGGAACATCTGCGGCGTCAGGGCATGCCAGAGCTGCTCGCGCTCGACGGTAGCGATGATATTGCCCTCCCCATCGGAGCGTTTCATGGTATCGCGCACCCGACTGCCGAGAATGGCACCGCCACAGTTCATGGCCGTGGCAATCAGCGCATCGAGATCGCCGTGAGTCAGGCAGGGGCGGGCCGCATCGTGCACCAGCACCCACTCCCCTTGCGCCACATGGAGAGCATTGAGGACGGAAAAGGCGCGCTCGGCGCCTCCCTCTACCCGCACAATCCGCGGGTCGGCCGCCACGGACAGGGCCTCGAACCAGCGATCATGGGGCGCCAGCGCCACGATCACCTGGGCGATGGCCGGGTGGGAGAGCAGCCGCTCCAGGGTATGTTCGAGAATGGTTTTACCCGCCAGTTGCAGGTACTGCTTGGGGCAATCGGCCCCCATCCGGCTGCCGATACCGGCGGCAGGGACGATCGCCGTCAGGCCGGATACCCGGCTGGCATCAGTCATCGTAGGGCTCATCGTCCGGCGCTGTCTCTTTGTCTTTCTCTTTGGGGATGATCCGGTAGAAGGTCTCCCCCTGCTTGATGTAACCCAGATCGTTGCGCGACAACTCCTCGATGGCCTCGAGGCCAGAGGTTAGATCATCTATCTCGCGGTAAATGAGGTCGTTACGATCCTTGAGAGTCTGGTTGTCCCGCTGTTGCTGCGAGATGGCCTCCGACAGGTTCTGATAATCGGATAGCCCGTTCTTCCCCAGCCAGAGGTCATATTGCAGTCCCCCCAGCAGGAGGATCAGGATCAGGGTGAATAGCCGCATGCACTAGGTCTCCTTCAGGCGGCCTAGTGTCCCATATTCGGTGCCAAGACAAAAGAAAGCGAGCACCCGGGAGCCACCGGCCGAACATAAAAAAGTGCCCAAGAGTGAATCAGATAGCACAAAGCCCCGCCAAACCGGTGCAAGGATGGCCAACCAGGGCGCTCCTTGTCCGGGGGCGGGGCTCTCAATCAGAAAGCGGTAAGGGGGATCAGTTCACCACGACCGGCTCTCCCGCGCTCTCGGCCGGAGTGTTGTACTCCTCCTCGGCATCGCGGAAACGCTCCAGCATCGCTTTTGAGGGCGCTTCGCCCAGCAGACTGCCCACCACGATGGCCAGCAGTGCGAACAGGAAGCCCGGAATGATCTCATACAGCCCCAGCCAGCCGAACTGCTTCCAGACGATGACTGTGATAGCACCGACCAGCATGCCGGCCAGCGCGCCGTTGCGGGTCATTCTCGGCCAGAGCACCGAGAGCAGCACCACGGGACCAAAGGCGGCACCGAAACCGGCCCAGGCGTAGCTCACCAGCCCCAGCACCCGGTTTTCCGGATTCATGGCAACGGCGATGGCAATCACGGCGATCAGCAGCACCATCAGGCGACCCACCCACACCAGCTCACGCTGGGAGGCATTCTTGCGCAGGAAGGGCTTGTAGAGATCCTCGGTAATGGCGCTGGAGCAGACCAGTAATTGACAACTTAGAGTGCTCATCACCGCCGCCAGAATAGCGGAGAGCAGCACACCGGCGATCCAGGGGTTGAACAGGATCTTGGAGAGCTCGATAAAGACCCGCTCCGGGTTGCCGGTCACCCCAGCCGCCACTTCCGGGAAGCGGGCGAAGTAGGCCAGCCCGAAGAAGCCTATGGCCACCGCGCCTGCGAGGCAGAACACCATCCAGGTCATGCTGATACGGCGGGCATTGGCCATGGAGTGGTGGGAATCCGCCGCCATGAAACGGGCCAGAATGTGGGGCTGACCGAAGTAGCCAAGGCCCCAGGCCATCAGCGAGACAATGGCGATCACATCCAGATTCTTGAACATGTCGAGGTTGGTGGCGCTCTTGGCGGCCACCTCGATCATGGCGCTGTCCACCCCGCCGACGGCGATGATGACGAAGACCGGGGTCAGGATCAGGGCGAAGATCATCAGGGTCGCCTGCACCGTATCGGTCCAGCTCACCGCGAGGAAGCCGCCGAAGAAGGTGTAGGTAATGGTGGCGGCGGCACCGACCCAGAGGGCGGTGTTGTAATCCATGCCGAAGGTGCTCTCGAACAGACGGGCACCGGCCACCACGCCGGAGGCGCAATAGATGGTGAAGAAGAGCAGGATCACCAGCGCCGAGAGAATGCGCAGCACTTTGCTGTGATCTTCAAAGCGATAAGTGAAATAGTCCGGCAGGGTCAGGGCGTTGCGGTTCTTCTCGGTATGTACCCGCAGGCGACCCGCTACCCAGCGCCAGTTGAGGTAAGCACCGATGACCAGACCGATGGCGATCCAGCTCTCGGAGATGCCGCTGACGAAGACGGCGCCGGGCAGGCCCATCAGCAGCCAGCCGCTCATGTCGGAGGCGCCGGCAGAGAGAGCAGTGACCCAGCTCCCCATCCGGCGACCACCCAGAATGTAGTCATCAAAGTTGCGGGTGGCGCGATAGGCGACGAAGCCGATCAACACCATTCCGAGGATATACACCAGGAAGGTGATTAACATGGGTGTGCTAGCTGTCATGCGAAACTCCGTTTTGTGTCATTTTATGCCCGCTCTGGTGACGGGCTCATCCCTAAAAAACCGGCCTAGCTTAATCAGCCGTTCGCGCCAGCTCAACCACTTTTAACAAACACAAAACACAATAAAAACCTTTGCGCATCAAATCATCTGCCGCATCAAGAGGATGGCGCCAGATTTCCTGCCGTGGCCGTGACGGTCACCTCGCTGTGCCAGCCGCTACTGAGCGTTATGTTTTCACATTTTGTTACTATCCATTTTTTTACAAGCCAGCGCCCCGCTCCTACACTCCCCGCCCTGTCTCATCACACCAGTCAGAGGTCGGCACCATGTCATCTCATCTGTCACACCTGCGAACCCTCGCCCGCCGCCTTCATCCGGTGGAGGAGTCGGGTCATCTCATCCGACGGGCCAAGTATGTGGGGCGTCTCTGGCTCAATCCCGGCGCCCGCGCCCTCTATCGCCAGCAGCAGGAGCAACCGCTGCTGGCGCAGGCGATCAGCCGCTTCCCCGATATTCTGGAAAAGCCGATCCACCCCTATCGCCACAAGGGGCTCCGCAAGCGCCTGCGAGCCGGGCTTATCAGCGGCCACTACCAGCAGCTGGCACGTCAGCTGCCCAAGGCGCAACAACTGGCAATCTACAGCGGGCGCGGCCTGCTGCTGGCCCAGTGGCAGAGCGACAAGCTGACGGCACCGCTGACCCTGCAACTGGATTACCAAACCCACATGGGCAAAGAGGGGGAGATGAGCCTGACCCTCAAGCTGGGTGACGCGGCCCTCTATTACATGGCCCTCAATCTGCGCCCCGCACCGAACCCGACCCTCGAGATCTGCTCGCTGCAGGGCGGCAAGGGGCAGAGCGAGGAGATCAAGCAGGTCACCAAGGCGTGCGGCGGGCTGCGCCCCATGTCGCTGCTGGTCTATATGGCCGCCGAGCTGGCCCAGGGATTGGCGTGCAAGAGCTTGCTCGGGATCCGCACCCAAAGCCACGTCTATCAGAGCAGCAAGCGCACCGCCGATCGGGTCAAGTTCGACCTCGACGGCTTGTGGCAGGAGCATCAGGGCAGCGTGCAGGATGAACTCTGGATGAGCCTGCCGCTGGAAGTGCCCCGCAAGACGCTGGAGGAGATCCCCTCCCGCAAGCGGGCCAGCTACAAGGCGCGCTATCAGCTGCTCGATCAGCTCGGCAGCGAGCTGCAGGCAAATCTGCTGCGAAGCTGAGTCAGCACAGCAGAAACACAAAGGGCGAACAGCATGCTGTTCGCCCTTTGTCATGACGAGGATTTGCCGTTAGCGGTTGATCGCCATCGGCATGCCGTTGCGCTGCTCCAGCGCCTGCTTCACCAGTTGGGAGTCGCTGTCGGCGTGGGCAATGAAGCGGGTCACCGCCGGGGTCATCGGCAGCGGTGCCGGCAGCTTGGAGTTGAACTCCTCTTCGCTGCGCGACAGCGGCTGGTGCACTTCCAGATAGCGGACGCCGTTGGGCTCGAGAGAGGCCTTGATCGGCTGGTTGACGAACTGGACGCGGGTACCGACCGGTACCTGCTTGAACAGGTAGGCGATGTCGTCGTTGCGCAGACGCACGCAACCGTGGCTCACCCGCAGGCCGATGCCGAAGTTGGCGTTGGTACCGTGGATGGCGTACATCTTGCCGATGTAGAGGGCAAACAGACCCATGGGGTTGTCCGGGCCGGCTGGCCATACCGCAGGCAAGCTCTCGCCACGGGCGGCATATTCGGCATGCATCTTGGCGGTCGGGGTCCAGGTCGGGCCCGCTTTCTTGCGCTGCACGCTGGTCACCCAGTTTTCCGGGGTGTCGGTGCCGAGCTGGCCGATGCCGATGGGCAGCACTTCCACCACTTTTTTACCCTTGGGGTAGTAGTAGAGGCGCATCTCGGCCACGTTCAGCACGATCCCTTCACGGGGTGCATCCGGCAGGATCAGTTGCTGGGGGATCACCAGCTTCTCGCCGGTCTGTACCAGCAGGGGATCCGCATCGGGGTTGGCTTCGGTCATGTTGGTGAGCCCCAGCTGGAATTTGGCCGCAATGGCCTCCAGCGGCTGGCCGTTCTCTTCGGCCGGAACCACGTATTCCAGATTTTCCCCTACCAGACGGCTGTTGGCCGCAGGCAGAGCATATTCAACAGCGAAAACCGGCGCAGCGGTCAGCAGCAGGCTGTAGCAGAGTGTTGCCACACTATTGCGAAGGAGCTTCATAACTTTCCCATGATGATGACTTGAAGTGACGTCTCTGGGCTGGCAGCTGATCAAGAGGGGATCAGGGGCGCGAAGAGAAGGCCGCCATTTTTCTCCTCTGCACGGCAAATTTCAACTGACAAGTGGCGACGGTTCGATGATTAATATGCGGTTTTTTCCACGTCCTCGACCCGCCCCATTCCCCTGTTTATCCCCGTTGCCAGGCACGCATGTCGTAACCTGTGGGAGATTGATGCAACCGCAGATGAAATTGCTCAATGATGGCGAAGATATGGTCGAAAATATCGGCCTGGATCCCTTCGTAATCGGCCCATGCCGTTGTCGCGGTAAAGCAGTAAATTTCCAGCGGCAGACCGTCTGACGTGGGTGCCAGCTGGCGCACCATCAGGGTCATGTCCTTGCGAATGCCGGGGTGGGCACGCAGGTAGGCATCCAGATAGGCGCGCAGGGTGCCGAGGTTGGTGAGGTGACGGCCGTTGATGGGGCAGCTCAGGGCATCGCTCAGCTGCTGGTTGTAAGCGCTCAGCTCCTGCTCCTTGCGGCTGAGATAGGGAGCCAGCAGTTGCGCCTGCTTGAGCTGCAACTGCTCCTCGGCCGTCAGAAAACGCACACTGGTCATGTCGATATTGACGCTGCGCTTGATACGGCGGCCACCCGACTCGGTCATCCCCTGCCAGTTCTTGAAAGAGTCGGAGATCAGGGCATAGGTAGGAATGGTGGTGATGGTCTTGTCCCAGTTCGATACCTTGACCGTGGTAAGCCCGATGTCGGTCACCTCGCCATCGGCGCCGTACTTGTCCATCTGCAGCCAGTCACCGACACTCAGCATCCGGTTGGCGGAGAGCTGGATCCCCGCCACCAGCCCGAGGATAGGGTCCTTGAACACCAGCATCAGCACTGCGGTCATGGCGCCCAGACCGCTGAACAGGAACAGCGGCGACTTGCCGAGCAGCAGGGCGATCATCAGGATGCCCACCAGAATGCTGCCTACCAGCTTGGCCCCCTGGAAGATGCCGCGCAGGGGCAAATCCCGACCAAGGCGGGTATAGCGGCTCACCGACAACAGGCAGTCGAGCAGGGCGAAGAAGGCCAGCAGCAGGAACAGCAAGATCCAGAGCTGGGCCACCATCTCGATAAGCTTGAGGCTATCCGATTGACGGGGCAGCCAGATCTCCGCCTGACCAAGCAGCACGGCCCCTTGCAGCACGAAGGCGAGCCGGTTGAAGAGGCGCTGTTGCAGCTGGGGCGGCAGCCACACCTGCTTGGCCTTGCCGAGGATCCCCACCAGCCGGACCAGCAGCACCCGGTGCAGCGCCATGTGCAGCAGCAACGAGGTGATGACGATAAAGCCCAGCGCGATCACCAGCGCCATCATGCTGGTCACTTCCACCCCAAGGCCCGACAACCAGTTAAAAAACGCCTCTTTCATTGCTCTCTCCCGAACCGGGCAGCCCGCTGGCTGCAAAAACAGTGGTGGTCAGGGTACCGCTCCCCTCCCCCATGTCAAATCGGCGTACGCCAGAAATGACAACGCCCGGCACAGGCCGGGCGTTGTTTCAAAGCGAGGCTGACTTAGCAGACCAGGCTCAGGGCATCGCGGGCGATGACCAGCTCTTCGTTGGTCGGGATCACCATAGCGCAACGGCTGTCGGCGGTGGTGATGCGACCTTCGCCACCCAGTACCGCGGCGTTGTTGGCCTCTTTGTCCACCTTGAAGCCGAACAGGGCCAGACGCGCCAGCACCATCTCGCGCACCATGGCGGCGTTCTCACCGATACCGCCGGTGAAGACCACGGCGTCCAGACGACCGTCCATCGCAGCGGCATAGGCGCCGACATACTTGGCCACACGGTAGGTGAAGACATCCAGCGCGCGCTTGGCACCGGCGTCAGTAGCGTAGTTGGTGGTGACGTAGCGGCAATCGCTGCTCGCTTCGGTCATCCCCAGCAGACCGGACTCACGGGTCAGGGTGTGGTTGATCTGCTCCACGCTGTAACCGAGCTGGTCGTGCATGAAGAAGACCACGGCCGGATCGATATCACCGGAGCGGGTACCCATAGCCAGACCTTCCAGCGGAGTCAGACCCATGGAGGTGTCTACGGATTCGCCGTTCTTGATGGCGCAGACAGAGGCACCGTTACCCAGATGGCAGTTGATGATGTTCAGTTCATTCAACGGCTTGCCCAGCTCTTTCGCGGCTTCTTCCGCGATGTAGCGGTGAGAAGTACCGTGGGCACCGTAACGACGGATACCGTGTTCGCGGTAGAGCTTGTGCGGCAGCGCATAGAGGTAGGCCTCTTGCGGCAGGGTCTGGTGGAAAGCGGTGTCGAAGACGGCCACGTTCTTCTCGGACAGCTGCGGGAACACTTTCAGCGCGGCGCGAATACCGATGAGGTGCGCCGGGTTGTGCAGCGGGGCGAACGGAATGGCGGCTTCGATACCGGCGATCACGCCGTCATCAATGCGCACGGAGCGGGAGAACTGCTCGCCACCGTGTACGATTCGGTGACCGATGGCCACCAGTTGCTCGGCAAGAGTCGGATCCTGCGGCAGGATATGACCCACGATATGGTCGAGGGCCTCCTGGTGAGCGGCACCCGCTCCCAGCATGGCTTCGCCCTTGACCCCGTGGAGTTTCCATTTGATACGTGCATCATCCAGATTGAAGCATTCGGCCAGGCCGGACAGCATGTCCTCACCTGTTTCGGCGTCCATTACGGCAAATTTCAGGGAAGAGCTACCGCAGTTAAGGATCAATACCAACTTGCTCATTTTCTACATCTTCCTGTGCTTCGGCTTTATGCCGACAGTGTCGTGTCATCCAAAAGAGGATGGGATTCCCCTGCCGGGGGCTTATGGTCGCAGGAGGGTGCGTCCAATTTTTCAATTCTTGCTCTTGAAAGAGTCATCGCAACCTGTGGTGCGTATCACTGGTTTCAATGCTTGCGAGTCTCAACGCATCAGCTGCGCAGGGCTCGCCTCAATGGGAATGCTCAGGCGATAGCCAGCAGATCCTTGTGTACCTTGACCACCAGCTTCTTCACCTTGGCGGGCTGGTTGAAGGTACAGAGCGGGCGGTGCAGCTCGCCCGGCCAGAAGATGGCGAAATCGCCCGGTTGCAGCGCCAGATAGCTGGTCTGCTCGTCATCGACAAACCAGAGGTCAGGATGGGGATGGTCGGCGCCGTCGCTCACATAGTCGTGGGGGCCCACACCAATCCACTCTTCACCGCGCAGCAGCAACTGGATATCGAGATACTGCTGATGGAATTCGCCACGGCGATCCGCGGCTGGCTCGGTCAGATCCTCGCTCACCAGACAGAACAGGTTGAGGCCATCAATCTCGGTCTTGCCGAGCGGAGCGTCACCCCAGTGAGCCACGCTCTTCACCACCTCGGCCATGATGCGAGCCAGCGGGGCGGGCAGCGGCGTCCGCTGCAGGGTGTTCAGGCTACCGGTGATCATGGCGTCTGTTTCCTGTTAGGTATATCTGGGCGGCATCTTTGCCAGCCAATGAAAAAGGACCTGTGACAGGTCCTTCAATAATGCCGTCTGCAATCCGTGCAAACCGGTTTAGAGCTTTTGCTCATGTTCAGCTATATGGGCACTGTTACACACTCGTCAGCACCTTGCCAAGAGACATAATCCCATTTTCATAGTGATCGTACCAGCTGAAACCATATTATTCACCACCCTTTCCCCCTCGACTTTGACCAGACGCAAAAACGGGCGCATCAGCGCCCGTTTTTTTCGCAAAACCGTTTAACAACCGGTTTCATTCAAGCCTTTTTGGCGTTTTCCACCGGTTTGGCGTACATGGCTCGCCAGATCGCCTTGTGCTCTTCCGGCACCTCTGACTGACGGGTCAGGAAGGCCGCCTGCTCGATGGTGTTGGCCTTGCCGGAGACATCTGCCGCCAGATAGTTGCTGGGGAAGAGGTGGTAACTGCTCCAGATCGCCTTGTCGATCAGCGCGGCCAGTTCATCCGGATCGCTGAAGCCCTCGGTGATCGGCGCACCGAAGGAGACGTGTACCCGCCCCTTCATGCCGACGATACCGGCGACGATACTCTCGATATCCTCGAACTCGCCCTTCTCGTAGCTGCCGTTGACCGACTTCTCGTAGAGCTCGCGCGCCTTCGCCTTGTCGGTCGGGTCCAGCTCATAGCTGATGCTGACCGGCACGATATTGAGGCTGCGCATGTAGTCGACGAAGTCGATCTTCTGCTTCTTGCCGTCGACGTAAAACATCTTGAGGATGGCGGGATCTGTCTTGTCATCGCCATTCTTGGCGCGTCCTTCCTTCTGGGCAATCCAGATGGAGTGACCTTCGTGGACCGAGTTGCCAATATAGGCAGACAGCTCGCCGAGCGCCTTCATCATCTCCCGCGGCCCCTTGGCGGAGCGTTTGACGATAAAGCTCTTGTTGAGCTTCATCAGCTCGGTGGCGCAGGGTTTGCGCAGCAGGTTGTCACCGATGGCGATGCGCACGGTATCGAAACCGTGGGTGTGCAGCCCCCAGTTGACGAACGCCGGGTCCATGGCGATGTCTCTGTGGTTGGAGACAAACAGATAGCCCTGCTCTTTCTTCAGATGCTCGATCCCGGAGAAGGTCACCCCCTTGGTGGAGGTGGCGATCATGCGGGACATATACCGGGTGACCCCCATCTGGACCTGATGCACAGTGGTCACTTTTGACCATTTGCGGCGCAGGAACAGGCGGATCATCGGGCGGATGGCCCAACCCAGCCAGCTCATCAGGGAACCGAAACGATACTTGGCGATGGCGCCGATAAATTCATCATCCTGGATCAGCCGTTCGATGGCTGCCGGCACTTCTTCATCGCGGTAGGGGCGAATATCCGCGAATCTATCTACTTCAGTCACAATGTCAGCCTTGCATGCTAGGAAACCGCAGCCAACCCGCGTTGGCCGGGGAAAATTCAGGGCGCAATTTTACACGCTTTTATGGCAAGGGGTATGAGACAAGCATGAATAGTGAGATCTGACCAGTTTATTAATCGGCTGCCAGTGCCAGCGCGACCGCCGCTTCGGCATGGATGGCAGTGGTGTCGTAGAGCGGCACGGCGGCTCTGGCATCCCCCACCAGCAGGGCAATCTCGGTGCAGCCGAGGATCACCGCCTCGGCACCCGCGGCTGCCAGCCCCTCGATAATCGCCAGATACTCGGCCCGCGACGATGCACGGATCTCCCCCAGACAGAGCTCGTCATAGATGATCCTGTGTACCCGCTCCCGCCCGGCCTCATCGGGTACCAGCACCGCCAACCCGAAGCGATCCTGCAAGCGCCCCTTGTAAAAATCCTGCTCCATGGTGAAGCGGGTGCCGAGCAGGCCGACCCGGGTTATCCCGTCCGCCTGCAATTTGGCCGCGGTAGCATCGGCGATATGGAGCAGCGGGATATCGATGGCTGCCTCAATCTCGGGCGCCACCTTGTGCATGGTGTTGGTGCCGATCAGCAAGAAATCGGCGCCGCCATCCTGCAACTTGCGCGCTTCGGCCGCCAGCAGGCGGGCGGTAGCGGGCCAGTCACCGGCATGCTGCAACCGCTCGATACCGGCAAAGTCGACGCTGTTGAGCAGCACCCGCGCCGAGTGTAAACCGCCGAGCTGTGTCCGCACCCCGCGGTTGAGCGCCTGATAGTAACTGACGGTGGACTCCCAGCTCATGCCACCCAGCAGACCGATACATTTCATAGGAACTCCTTTTATCCCAAGGGAGGGCAGAACCACGCCACCTTGCAGGCAAGGTCACGGGATCGAGATAAAAAAGGCCCCGCAGGGCCAACAAGACAGCCGGTAAAGGCCCGGGTCAACCCCGGGCTAAATCCAGATCATCGCGACACAGGCGGCCGTCGCCAGCCCCATGCCGAGATTGAAACGCCGCCAACCCCGGGCGGTGCGAATGATTTGTCGCACCTGGGCACCAAAAAGCACCCAGAACGCCCCGGTGTAAAGGCCGGTAATAAAGAAGATCACCAACACCCAGAGCGCGGAGGGCCAGTAAGCCTCCCCCGCCAGAGTGAAACCGCTGATGGCGGAGAGCGCCATCATCCATGCCTTGGGATTGAGCAGTTGCAGCATGGCCCCCTGATGAGCGGGAATGAGCGGCCGGTTCCCCTCGGCCGGGCCGCTGGCGGTCGCCACCTTCCACGCCAGCCAGAGCAGATAGGCCGAGCCGATAATCTTGAGGCCGTCGTGCAGCAGCGGCACCTTCTCGAACACCACGCCAAGCCCCAGCGCGGTGGCGAGGATCATCAGATTGATCCCCCCGACCACCCCAACCAGCAGGGGAATCGTGCGGCGAAACCCCTGCGCTGCGCCGGCGCTGGTGAGCAACATATTGTTGGGCCCCGGCGTGCCGCAGGTAACCAGGGCAAACCCCGCCAGGGGCAGTAACCAGTTCAGATCCATCTCAACCTCTTGTCGATGCAACGCCCCCGTTATGGGGAAAGCCTTCTAATATGCAGAGCCAACCCCGTGGCGACAAGCCAGAAATGCCTCTTTCTCGGCCACCTCCCCCATCAGCGCAGCACGGCTCAATACCAGAGCATGACTACGCAGAGCGCCGTCAGCAGGCCGAGGGAACCGTTGAGTCGCCGCCAGCCCCGATCCGAGCTTATCCAGTTGCTCAGCTGATGGCCGAACAGTACCCAGACAAAGCAGACCGGCAGGGCCACCAGCGCAAACATGACCATCACCGCCAGCTGACTCGACCAGTAACTGGCGCCGGGCAGGCTGAACAGACTGATGGCGGAGATCCCCATCATCCACGCCTTGGGGTTGAGGAACTGAAAGCCCAGCCCCTCCAGCATGGTCAGCGGACGGGCCCTACGGGCCGGATCCCCCGGCGCCCCGGCCACCGCGATACGCCACGCCAACCACAGCAGATAGAGGCTGCCGAAGATCTGCAAACCGAGCCGTAGCAGGGGCCAGCGCTCGAACAGCGGATAAAGCCCCAGCGCCAGCACCAGTTGCAACACCGGCTGCCCCAGCCCCACCCCGAGCAGATGTGGCAGAGTGCGACGCACCCCGAAGTTGGCGCCGGAGGCCGTCAGCATCAGGTTGTTGGGCCCCGGCGTACCGCAGGTGAGTACGGCAAAACCGAACAGGGTGACATACCACTCCATCGTCATATTGTGACTCCTTTCTTGCCACATTGTATCGATACAATGTGTGCTATTTGGTTGTTGTCAGGTTGAAATTCACGCTATATTGACAACAAACTTTGATCAATGGATTTATTGTCACCATGACAATCTGGACGCCCGACCTTACGGCCTTCGATGGCCCCCTCTACCTCAAGCTGGTCAAAGCGATCGAACAGGGGATCGTGAATGGCGAGCTGCCACCGCAGACCCGATTGCCCACCCACAGATCCCTGGCGGATCGTCTGGGTGTCACCGTCGGCACCGTCACCCGCGCCTACAGCGAGGCGGAGCGGCGCGGCCTGCTGGCCGCCCGGGTGGGCCACGGCACCTGGGTCAAGGGAGCGAACACGGATCCCGCCAATGAATGGGTGATCCGCCAGGAGGAGGGGCACCGCATCGAGCTGTGGCAAAACCTGCCGGTACAGCTGGATCGGGCGGCCATCATTCGCCCCATGTTGGGGGAAGTGGCGGACGGGGATCTCAACGCCCTGCTCGGCTACGACAAGGAGGCGGGACGACCGGATCAGCGCCAGCAGTTTGTCGATTGGCTGGCGGAGCAAGGGGTGGCCTGCAGTGAGGATCGCCTGCTATTCAGCCACGGCGCCCAGCACGGCATCATGCTGGCGCTGCTGGCGACCAATTGCGTGGGGGAGACCATCCTGTGCGAGGGGCTGAGCTACCCCGGTATGCTGGGCAATGCCCGCCAGCTGAAGAATCAGGTGGTGGGGCTGGCGATGGACGAGGAGGGGCTGCTGCCCGAGGCGCTGGACGCCGCCTGCCGTACCCGCCGGGCCAAGCTGCTCTACCTCACCCCGACCCTGCAAAACCCCACCACCGCCATCATGAGTCTGGCGCGGCGAGAGGCCATCGTCGCCATCGCCCGTCGCCACGATCTGCTGATCATCGAGGATGACGTCAACGGCCTGCTGCCCCAGCAACCTGTGATCCCTCTGGTCAATCTGGCGCCGGAGCGAGTCATCTATCTGGGCAGTCTGGCCAAGATCGCCTGCGGCGGTCTGCGGGTGGGCTTCGTGCTGACGCCCCCCGCCCTGCGCAGCGCCTTCGCCCAGACCATGCGGCTGTCGAGCTGGATGGTGAGTCCGCTGCTGATCGAGCTCGCCTGCAAAATGGTCAGTCAGCGCCAGATCATGCCGCTGGTCGAGCAGCAGCGGGAGATCCTCAAGCGCCGTGGCGAACTGCTGCGCCACCTGCTGCCTGCCGCCCGCTGGCAGCCGGGCAGCATGCACGCCTGGCTGCCGCTGCCGGAGCCCTGGCGCAGCCAGCAGTTTGCCGCTGCCGCCGATGCCCTTGACGTTGGCGTGGCGAGCGGGGAACACTTCGCCGCCGGTCAGTTTGCCGCTCCGCAGGGGGTGCGCCTGAGCCTGAGCCAACCCGCAACCGACGCCCGGGTCGGCGAGGGGCTGGCCCGTCTGGCGCAACTGCTGCAGGGGACGCCCCCCAGCAATCCCCTGCTATAGTCAGGGCCAGCCGACCTGACCTTCACGCTTCATCGTCATTGCCAAGGAGATGCCGTGCCCCCCATCAGAGCCGCCCTGCTGCTTGCCACCCTGTTGTTGGGTGGCTGCGCCTCGTCAACGACCCACCAGCAACTGGGGGCCGCGCTCAATGGGCTGGAAGGGGAGTTGCAACGACTGGAAGAGGAGCTGGCGGCGATGAACGGCCTGCACTATCAAAAGGCGATCGATGCCCCGCTCAGTTTGCGCCGTGCGCTCGGGGCGCCGCAGCCCACCCCAGAGGGGCTGGTGCCGGTGACCAGCAAGCTGGAAGATGGGCCAATCCTGCGCTATCAATATCGCCTGCCTGCGGGTATGGCGAGTCTGCCCCAGGACAACCTCTGCCAGCGCTACGAGTTCGAGCTGCGCCATCTGGGCCGCCTCGGCAAGCTCGAAGTCAGCTGGCAAGGGAAACTAGGGAGTGGTTCACACCTGATCCGTCAAACAGAGTGTGTCTTTCTCACCGGGGTACATGGCTCCCGGTAACCACCTATAGTGCCCTCTCCCTTCCCGCGCTGACTACTGTCACTTTTCCTCCCTCCGCAGAGTTGTCGCTATGTTCCTCTTGGGTCTACTCTGATCTACTCGTGGAGTATTGAAAGGACGCGTGCATGACGATACTGCTGCTCGAAGAGGATCCCCTGCTCCGTAGCGCCATCACCAGAGAACTGACCGAACAGGGTATTCCTGCTGAACGGATCCACCACCACAGCCATCCGGGTCAGGAACGCAGCGGTCTGCTCACCCTGCTGCAACAACAGCCATTCGATGCCATTGTCTGCCAGCAAAATAGAAAACTGGGCCATGACGGCGCCCGCCTGCTGCATGAGGCACACTACCTCGGCCTGCTGCAACCCGCCTGCGTCCTGTTGTTGCTGGATGCGGACCAGAACGAGCAGGATTTTCTCCCCTCGGACCTCTACTTCTCCCTCCATCTGCCACTCCCCTTCATGGCAGGAGAGCTCACGACTGTGCTCAAGCAGTTGGCACAACTGAGCAAAATGACCCACACCCTCGCCCCTCCGGCCCTGCTGCGGGAGTGGAAACTGGCGACCGCACTCTGTGAAGACCTGCTCTATCAACGGGACAACCGCCCCCTTGCCCCCTGGCTGGATCGGTTCAAGGGCTACCTGCTGCTGCAATCCAGCGAACAGCTCACTGCCGCTCAGCATTATGCCCTCTGCGCCAACGAGTATCGGGCAAGCTGGCCAAGGGTCGGACTGTTTTACGCCATGTTGGGATTGGGCAAACTGCAGAGTGCCGAAACTGACTTGCAGCGTCATCAGGCCATATTGCCGACCGCCACCCGACTGGAGCTGCAACTCGCCAGCCAGCTGCACCAACATCAGTGGCAGGCAGCCTGGGAGACCATGGTGCAGCTGCAGCAAGTCCGCCCTCATCAACCACGCTGGCATCAGCTGGCCATGATTCTGGGACTGTTACAGCAAGACGAGAGGAAGGTACTGGAACAAGCCAGCACCCTGAATCTTCACTATTTCAGTGAGCTGCGCGTCCGGTTGGCCATCGACCACTTCATGATCAATGCCATGCTGGCGGTACTGTGGCATGCACCGTCCAGCAACCGGATCCGCTCCCTGAAACAGGAGTGGACCCACCTGCAGCGAACAGTGAACCTGCCTCCCCAGGAGTACGAGCTGCTGCAAGCACTGATGCAGGGACTGGATTACTGCTTCGACGAGGCGTTGATCCTGATCGCCCACCATCAACCCAACCAGGCGAGCGAGAACCATCTCACCCTGTTGTTGGGCTTTGCCGTCTGTCAGTTTTGTGGCCTGCCCCATCATGCCCAGCGTTATCTCGCCCAACTGGCACACTACCGTGACCGTGTCGCGCCCCACCCACTGACCCGTAAACTGTTTCACCATCTGCTAACGGAACTGGGCCAACGGTTGACGACGCGGGAGCAGCGCCTGACCAGCTTGCGCCAGACCCGCCATCAGGGGATACAAAAAGGTGATTATCAACTGGCTCTGCAGGCCGGCTTGCAGTTGCTGGAGGAGTTCCCTGCCCTGCCCGGCGATGCCTGGCAATTGCTGGAACTGCTGCAACACAGCTGGCCGACGGGCATGGCTGCCCCTAAGGTAGCGCTGCTGGTCGATACCCTGGAGCGGCGCCTCAAGCACAGCCCTGCGTTTCTGGATCAACATGCCCAGCAGTACCAGCGTACTCTGCAGGAGATCCGCACCCACTTGCAGCCGCACCTCTCCGGCAGTGGCCCATCCAGCCTGGCCAAGGGGCCCTCGGAGTCATGATGAAGCAGCAGGGGGTGCACTTACCTGCGCCACCTGCCACCACATAGAGAGAGGGGAGCCTTGGCTCCCCTCTATTCATTTCGTGTACCCTTATGGCCCTCAAGGACGGGCACAAGCAGCTACGGTGACAGATGACTGTTATGTACCCGGGCTCAGCCCAGTGCATCACTCTCCAGCGCCGCCTTGAGAAAATCTTTCCAGCTGATAATGCCGACCAGGGCGCCATTCTCCAGTACCGGCAGGCAGGAGACCCCCTTCTCCAACATCAGCTTGACGCCGTCGCGCACGGTGAGATGGGGAGCGATGGTGACGAGCTGACGACTCATGATCTGGTGGGCCCGCTTGTTGAGGGTTTCGGTATCGCGGCTCATCTCGGCTTCGGAGTCGAGATAGGGGCTGATGGCGCGGAACAGATCCCGATCCGAGATGACCCCTACCAGCTCCTCCTCTTCCAGCACCAGCAGGTGGCGAAAGTGTGCCTGCTCGAAGATATCCCTGATGACTCGGAGTCGATCATCCATTGAAACGGTGGCGACCCGGGTCGTCATAATATCCCTGATATGCATGCTAACCTCCCGTAACCAAACTGGTTTCTCTGTTATGGCATGTTTTTGCAGCGCCAGCCAGTGGCCAGCCCTTCGCTACAGTGCAAATCAGCGTCATTTCACGTAAGATCCGCGCCAGTTTTTCTCCTCCATTTTGAGCAAGCAGATCCCACCCATGATAGTTGCCAGTCAAATCGAACTGATCCGCGGCGGCCGCAAGCTGCTGGACAACGCCTCCGCCACCATTCACCCCGGCCACAAAGTGGGTCTGGTGGGCAAAAACGGCTGTGGCAAGTCCACCTTTTTTGCACTGGTACGGGGCGAGCTGGCCATCGACAGCGGCACCTTCAGCCTGCCCGCCGGTTGGCAGATTGCAGGCGTCGCGCAGGAGACCCCAGCGCTGGACTGCTCCGCCCTCGACTACGTGATCGACGGCGACAAGGAGTTCCGCTCGCTGGAAGCCCAGCTGGTGCAAGCCGAGCAGAATGACAATGGCCTGTTGGTAGCCGAGCTGCACGGTCGCCTCGATACCATAGGCGCCTACAGCATTCGCGCCCGCGCCGCCGAACTGCTGCACGGCCTCGGTTTCAGCGACGAGCAGCTCAGCTCGCCGGTGCGCAGCTTCTCCGGTGGCTGGCGCATGCGTCTGAACCTCGCTCAGGCGCTGCTCTGCCGCTCCGATCTGCTGCTGCTCGATGAACCGACCAACCACCTGGATCTCGATGCGGTAATCTGGCTGGAGAAGTGGCTCAAGGGCTATCAGGGCACGCTGGTGCTCATCTCTCACGACCGCGATTTCCTCGATTCTGTCATCAGCCGCATCATCCATATCGAGAACGGCAAGCTCAACGAATACACCGGCGGCTACTCCGACTTCGAACTGCAGCGCGCCGAACATCTGGCCCAGCAGCAGTCGATGTACGAGAAGCAGCAGCGGGAGATGTCCCACATGCAGGCGTATGTGGACCGCTTCCGCTACAAGGCTTCCAAGGCCCGTCAGGCCCAGAGCCGCCTGAAAGCCATGGAGCGGATGGAGAAGCTCCTGCCCGCACACGCCGATTCCGAATTCAGCTTCGAGTTTCGCGAGCCGTCGGCCCTGCCGACCCCGCTCATCGCCATGGAGAACCTCTCTGCCGGTTACGGTGACAAGGTGATCCTGGAGAAGATCAAACTCAATCTGGTACCGGGTTCACGCATCGGTCTGCTCGGTCGCAACGGCGCCGGTAAATCGACCTTTATCAAGATGCTGTCGGGCTCCAACCCGCCGCTCTCCGGCAAGCTCGAAGTGAGCGCCGGGGTGAGCATCGGTTACTTCGCCCAGCATCAGCTGGAGACCCTGCGTCTCGACGATTCCCCGCTCGATCATCTGGCCCGCCTCGCGCCGGACAAGACCGAGCAGGAGCTGCGCAACTATCTGGGCAGCTTCGGTTTTCACGGTGACAAGGCGCTCGACAAGGTGGCCCCCTTCTCCGGCGGTGAAAAAGCGCGGCTGGTGCTGGCGCTGATCACCTGGCAAAAGCCGAACCTGCTGCTGCTGGATGAACCGACCAACCACCTGGATCTGGAGATGCGCCACGCCCTGACCATGGCGCTGCAAGGCTTCGAAGGGGCCATGGTAGTGGTCTCCCACGACCGCCACCTGCTGCGCACCACCACAGATGACTTCTATCTGGTGCACGGTGGCCGGGTCGAGCCGTTCGACGGCGATCTGGACGATTACCACAAGTGGCTCGGCGAGCAGGAGAAAGAGGCCAACGCCAAACCGGCGGATGGCCCCGTCTCGGCCAACTCGGCGGTGGCGCGCAAGGATCAGAAGCGGCGCGAGGCGGAGTTCCGCCAGCAAACCCGTCCCCTGCGCCAGAAGCTGGAAAAGCTCGAAGCGAGCATGGAGAAGCTGCAGGGCAAGCTTGGCGACATCGAGAGCCAACTGGCCGACCCCGCTATCTACGAAGAGAGCGCCAAGAACAAGCTCTCCGAACTGCTCAAATCCCAGGGCCCCCTCAAGGAGCAGCTGGAAGAGGTGGAGCTGGAGTGGATGAGCCTCTCCGAAGAGCTGGAAACCATGGAGCAAGCCTTCTTTGCGTGACGAACAGCTGATGGCCAGCGAGCGGGTCGCGGTCCACGAATTGCCGACGCCGATCGGCTTCTGGCACTGGAGCGGCAAGGTCTATGGTGAGCGCAGCCAGGATTGGCTCACCGTGCAGGAGCAGGGGGGCAACGTCAATCTGGCACTGCTGCTGCACCGGCTCGATCAACTCGGCATCGTGGTCGATCTCACCGACCTGCAACCGGCGCTGGTACAAACCGAGGCGGTGCTGACCCCGTGGCGCGCCCTGCGCCAGAGCGCCAAGACGCGACTCGACGAGCAGCAATATCAGTCGATGCTGGCCCACGAGCTGGAGCTGGAGCGGCTGCAACAGGGCGTCCTGTTGCAGACCCTGCGCAGCCTCTCCCTGTTTCGCGGCAACAGCCGCAATTTGTTGAACTATCTATCGTTACTGGGTGCCCAGCAGGGCCCCCTCAGAGATCTAATATGCTGAGCTACCGCCACGCCTTTCACGCCGGCAACCATGCCGACGTGCTGAAACACGCCGTTCAGGCCCTGATCATCGAGTCCCTCAAGAAGAAGGAGAAACCCTTCATCGTGCTGGACACCCATGCCGGTGGCGGTCTCTACGACCTGCGCGGCGACTGGTCCCAGAAGAAGGCCGAGTATGCCGACGGCATCGGCCGCCTGTGGGACGAGCGGGCCCAGTGGTCTGCCATGGCCCCCTATCTGGGTGTTATCGAGGAGATGAACCAGAACGGCGAGCTGCACTACTACCCCGGCTCACCGGAGCTCTCCCGCCGCCTCACCCGCGAGCAGGACAAGCTGGCGCTGATGGAGCTGCACAACAACGAGGTCGAAGATCTGCGCGCCAACATGGGTTATGACCCTCGCGTCGCCGTGCACCACCGCGACGGCTTCGAGGGGCTGATCGCCCTGCTGCCACCGACCCCGCGCCGCGGGCTGGTGCTGATCGACCCGCCCTATGAGCTCAAGGAAGATTACTTCGCCGTGGTCGACACCCTGAAAAAGGCGCAGAAACGCTGGGCGACCGGCATCTACGCCCTCTGGTATCCCATCCTCGGGCAGGAAGCGGACAAATCCCGCGACATGCTGCGCGCCATCAAGCGCGAGAACTTCGGCAACGTCCTGGTGGCCGAGCTGGAAGTGGCCGGCCAGACTGCCGACTGGGGCATGAACGGCTCAGGTATGCTGATCATCAGCCCGCCCTGGATGCTGGACGAGCAGATTGAAGCCTTCCTCAAACCGCTGTGCGCCAAGCTGGCGCAGGGTGCAGGCGCCCAGTACAAGGTCGAGTGGCTCAACAAGGCCGCAGAGTAGGCCCGCTCCGGCGCCCGGCCAACGCGCCAGCAAGTCGCTCACCCAAGCCGTTCACAGTGGCGGCATGGCCAGCAAAAAGAAGCCCCGTTCCGGGGCTTCTTGTTTTTTACCTGCCAGTGCTTTTACCCACCGACACTTTACCCGCCAACACTTTTTATCCAGCAACACAGTGGTCGCACTTTCCACTCGCAGCGCCAACCGGTCGCGATTTATTAATTGCTTGATCTGGCTCAGAAAATCCCCGCATCGCCCTTTCCCTTGGCCAAGGGGCCGGTACTATAGCCAATTGGCAACACGAGCCTCGTCGGAGTCACCCCATGAGCCATGCCGGATGGAATGGATAAGCGAACGTTGCCCACGACTGCCCAGTCAACATGGTGACAGCCTTATGCTGATTTCTGACCCGCTCACGCAGGCGTGCTTTGGCGGTGCTTGCCAAGAGTGCGCTGAGCACTGATTTTTCACACAGTAGTAACGGTGGCGCAAAAAGAGGAAGTCAAGCGAATACGCCCAGCACGAGAAGAAAGCTGATAACGTTATGATTTAATGATAATTTTTACTTGGCGGCTGTGAAAATGTTACGGAGTTATATGGAATGCTCTGCTAACGGATTAATGCCGCCTTCCATCTAATCACTGTTAGGTTTCAAGTCAGCGATAGCTGTCTATTTTATTGTTTAGAGGATTAAATGTCGTTAGTTTCAAGAAGAGTTCGAAATAAAATGGCTAAGGTACAACAAAGACTAAAGTTTGGAGTTGTGCCAAAAACAGTACAATTAAGAACCAAGATATATAAAAGTCTGAGTTCAAGTGAGGAAAGCCAGAAAATCTTGTCTCACTTATCCTTTGGCTTTGAAAAAGACTTATACCAAGCAGCACTCAACAATCTAAGTGATAAGGGTAACCCTCTTAGGTTCAACAACTTTGCTTATACAATGAGAGAAATTATTACTCTCATTTTATCAAGGTACTCTTCGGACGAAGATATTCTGAAATGCTGTTGGTATAGAAATGAAACAAATACTGACAATGGCGTAACTAGAGCCCAAAGAGCAAAGTATGCAATACAAGGGGGTTTTAGTGATGAAAGAGTATTTGAATTACTTGAATTAGATGAAGAAGACCGAAATTATGTACAAAAGAAATTAAAAACTTTTACCAAATTATTTCGTGAACTTAATGAGCATACTCATTTGCGAGAAAAACGTTTCAATATTGGTGACTCCAAATGTGAAGAGTTAGCTCTAGCAGTAATGCGTATAGTCAACGATATTTTGGTGTTAGTAGAAGAAATGAGAAGTCAAATCATCTCACATGTTGAATCTGAGGTTGACTCTACAATCGTGGAGGAGTTCATTTCAAACAAGTTTGACGAAATTGACATATTATCGACTCATTCTGTAGTTGATTACAGTGAACTTGAGTCATTCCATGTATCTAAAATATCCAGTGAGCACATATGGATAGTTGGTGTTGGTATTGCTCACTGTGAATTGCAATGGGGATCAAATTCGGACTTGAAAAATGATATAGGTGCAACTTCGAGTGAAAGCTATCCATATGACTTTACATTGCAGGCACCGTTATCGAATTTAAGAGATCTCCAGTTAATTCCAGAAGGTTTAAAGCTTGATACCTCATCTTGGTGGGGTGAATAAAAACCTAACAAACGCTTCAAGAGGGACAGCCAACGCGCGGCATTTTTACCATGCGTTGGTTTTTGTGGTTACGATGTTATGCGGAAAGTGAATCGTAGCGTTGGCTGCCCCTTAAGCGGGCGTTATATTTTTCATGCAACAAAGAGGGTAAAGCGATCACATGGACGCATTGTTTAAAAAACTAGATAGCTTAGATTTAAGTAAAAGTGAGCTTTGTATGTCAGGGAGGTTAACTAGGGCTTTCCTTGAAAGATCCCCTTTCATCACTGAGGAACTATTACCGAGTATAAAAAAATCTTGTGACAGTGATGCATTCAGATCGAAAGTTATGAGACTGTATGCAAGAAAATATGAGTTAGAAAAAAAGAGCCATTCTAACAAAATCCAGGACCTAGGTGAATCAGAGCGTGCTATTAGGTTTTATAAGCCGATGATTGATAGGGTTGAAGAAAAGCTTAAAATAACAACTTTCAATGATTTATTGGATTCCATTGAAAAAGAATACTCTGAATTCTCTGGAATTTCAGAAGTCTACAATAACGAATACAAATTTATCCATGGTGAAGAAGACCCTGTATATATAGAAGATAATTATCATTTATTAGTGGTGTGTGAACTGATATATAATAATTACAAGAGTATTAAAAGTCGTTCTGAAATGTTTGATATGAAATATTCATACCATCTTTATGATGAGTATAAGAATATTGATGTTGATTTGGATGAAGCAGATAGTCAGTTTTCAAAATACAAATTGTTAAGTCTCAACGATAACATTGAAATACACAATGATAAAGATAGTCAAACTATCCGTGATAAAAGAATTGATAAGTATTTTTGGATCCCTTTACCAAAGAAACTACTTTCTTCAATTGAGTGTTTGATAGATAAAAATTTGTTATCCAACATCTCGTTCAGAATTGATTATATTTCTGAATGCATTCCAATGATGGAAGAGATGGAATATGGTTCCATTCTAAGAATTGATGTATCAGACTTACCAGAGGTTTCGAAGTTTTACACAATCGATAATTATGACAACAACTTATGGGTGCGCCATGATATTGAAAAACAAAGTTTAACATTTGAAGAGACAATGGAAGACTTTGAGGTTGTCAATCAGGACGTTGTTACTCAGGTTATCCATTTGGAATACTTCGTTTTAGATGATGAATACTTTATTAAACACTTAGATCATGAATTTATACTTTATACATTGGACGAATATTCTGAAAGACTTTCAAATCCTGATAAGAAAGGGTATAAGAAAATAAAATCTTTCAAAATTGATAACGCTAAGATCCCGTTTGGGTTCAAGAAAGATGAAGAGTATTTTCTATACCAAGTGCTGGATGCCTATTTAGAAAACAAAGAATTAATCTCAGAGTATTTTTCAAAAATATAACAATCTGTTTAAGAGGGCGTTAGGCCGTAATCGGCATAGGTCCGAGGAAGGGGTTTAAGTTTGAGCATTGAATTCTTGGAAAGTGATTTCGACAAGGTGAGCTACCTCGTAAACTTGTTGACTTCGAGGGCGACAGGTTTGGCTGCGGATTCGCGCGAGTTCGAAACCTTGCGTCACGAACTATTGAGCAAGCCGAACCTTGCGCCTCTGCTTCCTCAATGGTTAAAGCAGCATCGAAGCCTTGATACGTTCTGGGGGTTTATCAAGCAAAAATTCGGAACGTATGCCGAACGAAGAACTTACATCTCGGAACAGTTTACGCCAATTCTTGATGCTCTTGAGTTTGGGCAGCCGATTCAACAACCGATTCAGGCCAGCAATTCGGAGAATGTATCTAAGCGAAGTGTTGTGGCGAGAAATAAACAAATCTGGGATAACAAATCTGGGACACCCACCTTTTTGAGCAAGGCGTAGCATAGCCCGAACCCAAAAGATGGGTGTCCAAGGTCTTCTGCTCACCGAGTTCAAAAGCAAAAGCCCCATCACGGGGCTTTTGCTTTTGGGGCGGCCGGTGTGTGCGGCAGCCTGAACCTGTGCGTCAACCGCAGCGCGCCCTATGAGCGGGCGGGCAGATCCTGTTTGAGCGCAACCAGCAACAGGGCCAACAGGCCAAAGGGCGGAAACAGACAGAGCAGGGAGCAGATAAGGGTGATCAGCGCCGGATGCTCGCTCTTGCGGCGCGCCAGTCGCCAGGCGATGAGGCCGACGATGACCATTAGCAACGCAATGAACTGGCCAAGCAGGGTGGCATTGATATTCATGAAAGATCCTTTTTCATGGGCAAGTGTGAAGAACCTGTACTTTATCGCCTTGGTTGCGATTGGCAACCGCTGAACCGCACCGGCCACTCGCCCGTTGATAGGTTCTCTCTATTTTGGCAATAGATGAGAATGGTTTTCATTTAATCTCATTTCGGCGGATACTTTCATCATCAACAGAGGGAGCCGCCATCATGAAAAAGACCATCAGCTTTGCCATCCTGCACTTCGGTGTCGCCTTTACCGTGGCCTACCTGCTGACCGGTGAGCTGCTGACCGCCAGCCTGATCGCCCTGATCGAGCCCGCCGTCAACACGGTCGCCTTCTACTTTCATGACCTTGGCTGGCACAAGCTCAAGCCAAATCACAGCCTGCAGGCCAAGACCAGCAGCTTCGCGGTGGTCCACTTCTCGGTGGCCTTCGGGGTGGCCTTCCTGCTAAGCGGCGAGCTGCTCACCGGCGGCGTGATGGCGATGATCGAACCTGCCATCAATACCGTGGTGTTCTTCTTCCACGAGCGGCTGTGGCGCGCTCACAGTCAGCAACTGGCGCTGGCCTGATCAACCAGGCAACCCGCCTCCCCCTTTATTGCGGCCACAAAAAACCCGACATTCCGGCCAGGAGTGTCGGGTTTTTCACATCAGCAAAGATCTGTATCTGGATGCATCACCCGATGCCCCATCAATAACGATCAGGCTTTCTTGCAGATGGGGTCAACGATAAAGGCATTCTGATCAAACTTCTGCCAGGCGCCGGTGCCGACCCCATCGACCACCAGAATGGAGACCACGCCGAAATCGACAAAGATCCCGAGCAGAGTGGTGGCATCGAACGACTTTGAGACCGGCACGGTCACCGAGTAGCAATCCGCACGCTTGACCGTGATGGTGTAATTCTCTTTCTTCTTGAACGAGGTGATCACATTGCCGTGGCCCAGCAGCATATCGTTGACGTAGATCTCCGCATCGGGATCCTGACTGCGAATGGAAACCTGCTGACTTGTGCCGTTAAACATGGCCGCACAACCGGACAGCATGATGGCCAGCAAGGCCCCCGTCATCAACCTGAACATAGCTAACCTTCTTGTTATTAAGAAAAGGCGGCAAATCTAGCACGCCTCTCGAACAGGAGTGAAAGCGCAATGCTGCTGGCCTGTCTGAATGCTCAAAATAGCGACCACTCCTGACCAGTTTTCAAACAAGCCGGCCTTATCCAGCAACAGTTCCCTTTCCCACTGGAGTAGCGCGGCAAAACCGGTCGCCAGTACATGCTGCAGAGCAAAATGCGCTCGGCTCCCCTGCTGCATTGCCCTGTAGAGTGTGCTGTAGTAGGCAGATATCCCCTCCTCATTGCTGGAATCTATCGATGAACAAGACCTTGCTTGCCACCCTGCTGTTTGCCCCTCTGCTGGCCAGCGCCGCAACCCCCTCCTTTGACTGCACCAAAGCCTCCGGGTCGGTCGAAACCCTGATCTGCAAGGATGCCGGACTGGCCGCCCTTGATAACGAACTGGCGGCCCTCTACCCCAAGGCGATTGCTGCACTCTCTCCCGAACAGCTCAAGACCGAGCGCGCCATGCAGCGCGGCTGGATCAAGGGGCGCAACGACTGCTGGAAGGGGCAGGATCTGCGCCAGTGTGTGGAGGATAACTACCTGCTGCGGATCACCGAACTGCAGATCAGCGGCGGCCAGCTGATGGTGCCGGCACCGGTCAACTACCAGTGTGGCAAGAGCGTCATGCTCTCTACCTACTTCTATAACGATGCCAAGCTGCCCGCCGCGGTGATCAACCTGAGCGAGGGCGACAAGCAGCAACAAGTGCTCGCCTATGAAGCCCCCAGCGCCAGCGGCGCCCGTTATGAAGGGCAAAACCTCACCTTCTTCACCAAGGGGGACGACGCCACGCTGGAGCGTTACGGCCAGCCAACCCTCACCTGTATGGAAAATCCAACCAAGGGCTGAGGCTCATAGGCGCGGCTCGTCTTGCCGCCCCCCACCTTGACTAGATAGCGATATCCAGCGGTTTTCCTTCCCGCACAATCCGCAACTTGAGCGACCCCGGCTTGCCGGTGCTGAGCAGTTCACGCACCTTGTCGATCTCGAGGGGGCGATAAGCCACCCCGTTGATCTGCTCCAGAATGTCGCCGTTGGCCAGACCATAGGGGGCCAGATCCCGTTCGTCGCTGTAGTAGACCTGCAGATGCTCGCCATCAAAACGCACCCCGATATTGCGCAGGATTGGCGGCACTTTTCGCGCCAGGCTGTCGGCGTCGTAGCAGAGCATCATCCGCCCGGGCATGATCGCAAAGCGATTGAAGCGGTTAACAAAATCCAGCCCCAGACCATACTGCTCATTGCTGTTTTCCGACACGCGCAGCTCACCGAGCTGGCGCTCATCAAAGTGCAGGCCGGTGAGGATATGTTCACGCCCCTCCACCATACCGCTGGCATCCACCCCTTTGCGTGGCATCGCATCTTCGCCAGAGATCGCCTTCTGACTGGCCATAAAGTCGATAAAAGCATGATCGGCATAGCTCTGATCGGCCCCGGTATCCAGATACATGCGCACGCTGCTCTCGCCGTGGGTCAGATACACGGCCGGGGAGCGGTTGTAGCTATCTTCATAGCCGATGCAACGCTCGAAGGTGGCTGCCGACGGTGCCGTCAGCGAAGCCGTGAGCTGATGCCTGTCGCGATCAAACACCCAGTTGAAACGGCGGATGGTGTCGATCCCGAGGATGCCATCGATACGGCTGCCAAGAGACTGGGAGAAAAGATCGAAATCAACGGTTGCCCACAGATCGCTGTCATCAATGGTGACCGACCCCAGCGAGAAGGGTTGCGGCTCAACAAAACCAAGCTGCTCGCTGCCCAGTTGGCTCGAAACGCTGTTCACAGTGGCAAAATCAGCCTGATAGGCCCTGGGCAATTCGCTTAAGGTCAGCGCCTTGAAACGGCTGGCCAGACGACGATCGATAAAGGTGATACTGGCCCCGGTATCCAGCAAAAACTGGTACTGCTCACCAGCGATGGTGACGGGGATCAGGGGGGCACTTTCGTAATGCACGGTCAGCACCGGGCCGGGTGCATTGCGCTTGGTGGATGAATCCGGGGCTGTGCAGCCTTGGACGACGAACAGGGCCAACATGGCCAGCGCCACTTTTAACTGCGACTTCATAACTCTCCTTCCCGATAGCAGATGCCCCCGCGACGCCACCGCATAATGCTATCTTGTTGATTTATAGATAAATAAGCTGTTTCAGCGGGGAGCGAGGACAATAACAAAGAGTTTTATGCTGGTTCAAGCCAGATATGACCATGAATATTCTATGGGGATAGTTCAAAAATGGTTGTTCACGCTATCTCGGCGCGTCATCAATCGCGGGTGAGATTTGATTAATTTATTGATCTTGCACAGAAAATCTCAATGTTGAGCTTTCTCTCCACAGCGCCATGGTTAATATTGCCATTTGGCAACACTTGCCTCGTCGGAGTCTCCCATGAGCCATGCCAACCCCATCCCGTTGGTGAACCGCAGCAGACTGGAGGCTGAAATTCAGGGGCGGTAGCCATGCCAATTCCCCTGTCTGCCAAGCCGGTGCCTCACCCACAACATGCAAATCAAGGTGGTGTATGGAAACACAAACCCTGCATCGTGGTCGCTTGATCGACCATATCCAGCTGGTGGTCAAAAATTTGGTCGCCAGCCAGCGCTTTTATACGGCTATTCTCACCACCCTCGATATTCCGCTGGGCGGCACAGGTGAGGGCTACTTCTGGGCAGACGAACTGTTTGTTACCGCCATCGACAGCCCCGCCGCGCTAGGGGTGCTGACCGGTCGCCACCATCTCGCCTTTCAGGCGCAAGACCGCGCCATGGTAGATCGTTTTTATCAGGCCGCACTGGCCCACGGCGGCAAAGACAACGGCGCCCCGGGCGAGCGTAATTATCACCCCGGCTACTACGCCGCCTTTGTCCTCGATCCGGATGGCAATAATATCGAAGCGGTTTATCACGGTGAGGCAAAACGCAGTGTGGCGTCAGTGGAAATTCTGTTTTAACAAGAGGGTGGTATGCCTGTGATTAGGACCATTATGATACTACAAAGTAAACACATCTTATTTAAAATTATAGATATACCCTCTTAATAGAGGTTTTTTAAATTAACTTAGTTAAATCACAACAATGTCAGAGGGTATATGAAATTAGGTTTTTTCTTTGGTGCTGGAGCCGAGGTTGGTTATGGCTTACCTACTGGTGGTAAGTTTGCAATTGATCTTTTCAGACAAGATGTTAGCTCTCACAAAGAGTCTCTACGTAACCAGCTAGGGACGATAAATCAACTCAGTAACTATGCTACAGATTGGCTTCCAGAAAGATATGCGACGCAAAGAATTCATGCTTTCGGAAAGAACGAATTTACAAGCTTGATTGAGTCATCAATCGAGTACAGAAAATCAGAAATTATTAGACGATTAAGTGATTTCGACAACGAAGCAGAGTATGCTTTGTCACAGCTTGGAATTAATAAAAGCACATTGATTGATAAATTCGGTGAAGAAATGGAAACCGCCTATGGTGAGTTATTGTACTCAACGGCTGTTAGGCTCAATCCAATTCTTGCTAATGAAGTACAACTCTTTGGAAGTGAATTTTACTCAGCAATATTAAGCGTAATTAGCAATAAAGAAAACACAGCAGATTTACAACGTTATGCTGGTGCATTTCTTCAGCTATTAGTTGGTGCTCATGGACAAGACTTAGTGCAAAAACTAAATCAGGAACTCTTTGAGGCCGCCCCCGACAATATACCTATTTTTGATGACGTTACAGGTATGTTTAAAATTGAGTTTAGTCGTGCAGGCTTAACTGCTCTTGAGCTATTACTAGAGAAAAAAAGAGTATATGACCTTGAGGGAGGCTCGATTAATGATTTACTTTGTGCCTTATCGCAGCAGTTGATCGAGAATATATTTACCACTGTCCTAGACTATCAGTCACTAATAGATAGTCACTTCAGGTATTTATTTTCCCCCAAAACAGAGTGGGCCAAATTCTCTAAGATGGTAGTATTTCTTAGAGCGACTAGAGCCTATATTGTTACACAACTGGAAAAAGCAGGTGAGCTTCCTGAAGAAGGATACTATCATGACTTGCAACGTTGTACAGAACTGGATATAGAAATTGGTGCTGTTGGCACAGCAAATTATAATAATTTAATAGAAAAGATATCATCAGAATTGGGTTATAGCATTCCATCAGTTCGCCATTTAAATGGTGGAGTTTGTGATTATTACAACCCATATAAAAACTCAGTAATATCATGCGCATCAGAAACTGAAGTTCCTCAAGACCAAATTCACGTCCCTTTTATCTTGACTCAAAGTGGTCTAAAACCACTTACATCTGTTGATATGTCTAGACGTTATGTAGGATTATTTGACGAATATAACTCTTGTGATGCAATCGTCGTTATAGGATATGGCTTTAATATAGATGATAGTCATATCAATGGGTTATTTCGTCAATTAATTGAAGATAATCACAAATTTCTATATTGGATTTGTCTGAGCACAGATGGCTCCGCCGAAGCCCAAAAGGTTAAACTAGTGAAAAAACTTAGAATTAGTACAGCAAACAGAAGTAAAGTTAATGTCATCCCAGTAACACCATCGGAGCGGCTAGTCGTTGATAGAAGCTGGTTAGATGTATTAAAAGAAAATGTAGAACAACAAGGCCGTAGTTCTAATTAACAAAGCGTAATCGGACGTTCACGATAGAAATATTTCGTGATAACACCAGTTGCCTTTAGAGACAGACGTTTATACGGACTCTTTATCCACCTGTTGCTTTGCTGGCGTAACACCCACCAAGGAGATAAATGAAGCCTGACTTAACCGGTACGCGGGTTGTACTGCGCACCATTGGCCCGCAGGATGCTGCCGATCTGTTCGAGATTTATGGCAATTCGCTGACCATGGAGTTTGCCTCTGATCCCTGCTTTACCTCTCCCGCCATGGTGGCGCAGATGATGGCGAGCGTGGTGCGGCTGGAGCAAACGGGTGAGTCGCTGGAGTGGGCGATTGTCGAGCGGGAGGGCAACAAGGTGATCGGCACCTGCGGCCTGCACAGTTTCAGCGAGGCGGGTCACAGCTGCGAGGTGGGCTGCCTGCTCAATGCGGCCTATTGGCGCAGAGGGTTTATGTCGGAGGCGCTGGGATTACTGTTCGCCCACGCCACCACACTGGGAGTCACCTGCCTCACCGCAGATATCGATGCAGATAACGTCCGCTCTATCGCCCTGTTTGAAAAACTGGGCTTCCAGGCGCATGCAGGGCGCTATCAGCGCACGCTCCCCTTTGTCTGACCCGACACCAGAGGTACAACCCCCTCACCTCTCAGGGCGTTACAGCAAGGAGCAGGCATAAAAAAACCGGAACCCAAGGGTTCCGGTTTTTTTCATTCCAGCCGAGGCTGGCAAACCAGCAAATTAAGCCTGGTTTTTAACTTCTTTCAGACCGCGGAAAGGAGCTTTGGCACCCAGAGCTTCTTCGATACGGATCAGCTGGTTGTACTTGGCAACACGGTCAGAACGGCTCATGGAACCGGTCTTGATCTGGCCTGCAGCGGTACCAACAGCCAGGTCGGCGATGGTCGCGTCTTCGGTCTCACCGGAGCGGTGGGAGATGACGGCAGTGTAGCCAGCGTCTTTGGCCATCTTGATGGCAGCCAGAGTTTCGGTCAGGGAACCGATCTGGTTGAACTTGATCAGGATGGAGTTGGCGATGCCGTTGTCGATACCGCGCTTCAGGATCTTGGTGTTGGTTACGAACAGGTCGTCACCCACGATCTGGATTTTCTTACCCAGTTCAGCAGTCTGGTAGGCGAAACCTTCCCAGTCAGATTCGTCCAGGCCATCTTCGATGGAGACGATCGGGAACTTGGTGGTCAGGTCAGCCAGGAAGTCGGAGAAACCGTTGGAGGTGAAGACACGACCTTCGCCTTTCAGGTTGTACTCTTTCTTCTCTGCGTCGTAGAACTCGGAAGCAGCGCAGTCCATAGCCAGGGTGATGTCGGTGCCCAGTTTGTAACCGGCAGCGGCAACGGCTTCAGCGATAACTTCCAGCGCTTCGGCGTTGGATTTCAGGTTCGGAGCGAAACCACCTTCGTCACCAACTGCAGTGTTGTAGCCCTTGGACTTCAGCACTTTGGCCAGGTTGTGGAACACTTCTGCGCCCATGCGAACGGCTTCTTTCAGGGTCTTGGCGCCAACCGGCTGGATCATGAACTCCTGGATGTCGACGTTGTTGTCGGCGTGCTCACCACCGTTGATGATGTTCATCATCGGCAGCGGCATGGAGTAAACACCCGGGGTGCCGTTCAGCTCGGCGATGTGGGCGTACAGCGGCATGCCTTTGGCAGCAGCGGCAGCTTTGGCGTTAGCCAGGGAAACAGCCAGGATGGCGTTGGCGCCGAACTTGGATTTGTTCTCGGTACCGTCGAGGTCGATCATGATCTGGTCGACAGTGGCCTGGTCCTTGGCATCTTTACCCAGCAGAGCTTGAGCGATCGGGCCGTTTACGGCTTCGATGGCTTTCAGCACGCCTTTACCCAGGAAACGGCTCTTGTCGCCGTCACGCAGTTCCAGCGCTTCGCGGGAACCGGTGGACGCACCAGACGGAGCGGCTGCCATACCAACAAAACCACCTTCCAGGTGAACTTCGGCCTCAACGGTCGGGTTACCACGGGAGTCGATGATTTCACGACCGATCACTTTAACGATCTTGGACATGTGTATTTCCTCAGGTTTCGTAAAAAAACAACAAAAATATGCCAAAAAAAGCGGCTGTGGCACAGTGCCCCAACCGCATTTATTTTCAATTACTTCAAATTACGCTTCTGATACTCGCCTGCCGCCTTCACAAAACCGGCGAACAGAGCGTGGCCATCACGAGGAGTAGAGGTGAACTCCGGGTGGAACTGCGCAGCCACGAACCAGGGGTGATCCGGGATCTCGATGATTTCCACCAACTTCTTGTCAGCGGAGAGACCGGTCACTTTCAGGCCGGCTGCCTCGATCTGCGGCAGCAGCTTGTTGTTGACTTCATAACGGTGGCGGTGACGCTCGTAAATGGTCGGGCTGCCGTACATCTGACGCACCTTGGAATCTTCGACCAGGTGGCAGAGCTGGGAACCCAGACGCATGGTACCGCCCAGATCAGACTTCTCGGTACGGGTCTCGATATTGCCCTCTTCATCCACCCACTCGGTGATGAGGCCAACGACCGGGTATGCGCAATCTTTCTTGAATTCGGAGGAGTGAGCCCCTTCCATGCCCGCCACGTTGCGAGCGAATTCGATCATGGCAACCTGCATGCCGAGGCAGATACCCAGGTAGGGGATCTTGTTCTCGCGGGCATACTGGGCAGCCAGAATTTTGCCTTCCACACCGCGCTCACCGAAGCCACCCGGCACCAGGATCGCGTCCAGACCTTCCAGCAGCTCGGCGCCACGGGTCTCGATATCCTGAGAGTCGATGTACTTGATGTTGACGGAGTGACGGGTCTTGAGACCACCGTGCTTGAGCGCCTCGTTGACGGACTTGTAGGCGTCCGGCAGGGAGACGTACTTGCCGACCATACCGATGGTCACTTCACCAGTCGGGTTGGCCTCTTCGTAGATAACCTGTTCCCACTCGGACAAGTCAGCCTCTTTGCACTCCAGACCGAAACGCTCGGTGAAGTAGGAGTCCAGATTCTGGGATTTCAGCAGTGCCGGGATCTTGTAGATGGAGTCGACGTCTTTCATGGAGATGACGGCGCGCTCGGGCACGTTGCAGAACAGGGCGATCTTGGCGCGCTCGTTGGCCGGAATGGCACGGTCGGAGCGGCAGATCAGCACATCCGGCTGGATACCGATGGAGAGCAGCTCTTTGACGGAGTGCTGGGTCGGCTTGGTCTTCACTTCACCGGCAGCGGCCAGGTAAGGAACCAGCGTCAGGTGCATGAACATGGCGTTGTTGCGGCCCACTTCGGCAGCCAACTGACGAATGGCTTCGAGGAACGGCAGGGACTCGATGTCACCTACGGTACCGCCCACTTCGACGATGGCAACCTGATGGCCTTCGGCACCGGCAATCACCCGCTCTTTGATGGCGTTGGTGATGTGCGGGATAACCTGAATGGTGGCGCCCAGATAGTCACCACGACGCTCTTTACGCAGTACGTCGGCGTAAATACGGCCGGTGGTAAAGTTGTTGCGACGGGTCATCTTGGTGCGGATGAAACGCTCGTAGTGGCCCAAATCCAGATCGGTTTCGGCCCCGTCCTCGGTTACGAACACTTCACCATGCTGGGTCGGGCTCATGGTGCCCGGATCCACGTTGATGTACGGGTCCAGTTTCATGATGGTCACATCCAGACCACGGGCTTCCAGAATGGCTGCCAGAGAAGCTGCGGCAATGCCTTTGCCGAGGGATGAAACAACGCCACCAGTAACAAAAATATATTTGGTCGTCATGCTGAACCTGAAAGAAGTTTAGGGAATTTTAAGGGGTGCTTCGGGGATGAAGCAGGACGGGGAAACAGTATACCAAAAACCCCTCTCCCAAACAATGAGCAAAAATCTATCAGGCTCACCGCCCCCCCATCTTGCGCCAAATCAACTTTGCTCGGTTTCCTTCGCCTTATCCCAGGCGGCATCGAGCTTTTCGAGGGTGCAATCGGTCATTTTCAAGCCTTCTGCGGCGATTATCTGCTCAACCTGACGAAAACGACGTTCGAACTTGGCGTTGGCACCTCGCAGCACCTGCTCCGGATCCTTGCCCAGATGACGCACCAGATTGACGGTGGCAAACAGCAGATCGCCGAGCTCGTCGCTCACCCTCGCCTCGTCCACATCGGCCATCAATGCCTCTTCCATCACCTCGTCGATCTCTTCGTGGATCTTGTCCACCACAGGCCCCAACGTCTTCCAGTCGAATCCGACGGTGGCGCAGCGTTTCTGAATTTTGGCGGCGCGGGTCAGGGCAGGCAGCGCCTGCGGGATGTCGTCCAGCACGCTCTCTTTGTCGAGGGCCGCCCGCTCTTTGGCTTTTTCCGCCTCCCAGTTCGCTTTTACCGCCTGCTCGTTGGAGAGATCTGCATCGGAAAAAACGTGGGGGTGACGACGAATGAGCTTCTCGCTCACTGTATCGACGATATCGGCAAAGTCGAACAAGCCCCGCTCTTTACCCAGCTGGGCGTAAAACACCACCTGAAACAGCAGATCCCCCAACTCCCCTTTCAGCCCCTGCCAATCCTCGGTCTCGATGGCATCGGCCACCTCGTAGGCCTCTTCCAGGGTGTGCGGCACTATGGTCTGGAAGTCCTGTTTCAGATCCCAGGGGCAGCCGTTTTGCGGATCGCGCAGGCGAGCCATGATGTCGAGCAGTTGAGGCAGATCGTAACGTTGAGACATGGGCTACTCACTTTCGATTCGTTAAATGGGGATGAAGCGACATCAGGCCGCGCAGCCGAGCAATCTCATGTCGAGCAGTTGGGGCAGATCGTAACGTTGGGACATGGGATATTCGCTTTCGATTCGTTCAAAAAGGGTCGTAAATGCAGACCGGCCACTGGGGCCGGTCGGTTCGCTATCAAAGCCGCTTGGCGCTGATCACATCGTTTAGCTGGCTGAGCTTGGCCAACGCCCGGTTGAAGGCGTTGATGTTGTAAATCTCCAACTCCATGTCGATCTCGGCGGTCTGCTCGCGCACGTTGGAGCGCGAGCGCACCCCCATCACATTGATCTTCTCGTTGGCCAGCACGGTAGTGATATCGCGCAGCAGGCCGGAGCGATCGTTGGAGATAATCCGGATGGTGAGGCCGTAGCCGCCGGAGTAGTTCTCCCCCCACACCGCATCGATCAGCCGCTCCGGGTTGCGCCGTGACAGCTCCTTGAGCTGCTCACAATCTTCCCGGTGAATGGATACACCGCGCCCCATGGTGATAAAGCCCTGAATGGAGTCCCCCGGAATGGGCTGACAGCAGCGGGCGATATGGGTCATCAGGTTGCCGACCCCTTCCACCACTATGTGATCCTTGGGCTTGTGGCGCATCGGCGCATTGGCCTTCTGCTCCAGCTTCTCCAGCAGGCGGCGATCTTCCTCTTCCGCCGTCGGCTTGTTGTAGCAGGTGTCGAGATAGTTGAGCACCTGGTTGATGCGGATATCGCCGCTGCCGATACCGGCCAGCAGATCGTCGGTGCTCTCCAGATTGAAGCGGCGCAGCATGTTGCCCTTGTCGATCTTGGACATGCTGAGGTTGTGGCGATCCAGCTCCTTCTCGAACAGCTCGCGACCGGCCACGATATTCTTGTCCCGATCCAGTTTTCTGAACCAGGTCGCCACCTTGGCCCGCGCCCGGCTGGAGCGCAGGAAGCCGGCGTTGGGGTTCATCCAGTCGCGGCTCGGGTTCGGCTCCTTCTGGGTGATCACCTCCACCTGATCGCCGGTCTGCAGCGCGTAGGTGAACGGCACGATGCGGCCGTCAATCTTGGCGCCGATGCAGCGGTGGCCGATCATGCTGTGGACGTGATAGGCAAAATCAAGCGGGGTAGCGCCAGCCGGCAGGTCGATGACATCCCCTTTCGGGGTGAAAACGTAGACTCTGTCCTCGAACACCTGACTGCGCAGGTCTTCGAGCAGGGAACCGCTCTCGGAGAGATCCTCCTGCCAGGCGAGCAGTTTGCGCAGCCACTCGATCTTGTCTTCGAAGGTGTTGGCCTTGCCGCCTGCCTGTGCCCCTTCCTTGTAGCGCCAGTGCGCCGCGACGCCGAGCTCGGCATCCTGATGCATCTGGTCGGTACGGATCTGGATCTCGACCGTCTTGCCCTCAGGCCCCACCACTACGGTGTGAATTGACTGGTAGCCGTTGGGTTTAGGGTTGGCGACATAGTCGTCAAACTCGCGGGGAATGTGGTGGAACTGGGTATGGACGATACCGAGCGCCGCATAGCAATCCTGCAGCCGCTTGGTCACTACCCGCACCGCGCGCACGTCGAACAACTCGTTGAATTCGAGGTGCTTCTTCTGCATCTTGCGCCAGATGCTGTAGATGTGTTTCGGGCGGCCGTACACCTCGGCGTCAACTCCCGCCTCTTTCAGCCCATTACGCAGGGATTGCACAAACTCGCGGATATAGCGCTCGCGGTCGAGCCGCTTCTCGTCGAGCTGCTTGGCGATCTGCTTGTAGGTATCCGGGTGCAGGTAACGGAAGGCGAGATCTTCCAGCTCCCACTTGAGCTGGCCGATGCCCAGACGGTTGGCGAGCGGCGCATAGATATTGGTGATCTCCTGAGCCATCAGCACCCGGGTCTCTTCATCTGCCGTCTTCGCTTCCCGCAGGCAGGCGATCCGCTCCGCCAGCTTGATCACCACGGCACGCACATCCTCGACCATGGCAAGCAACATGCGACGCACATTGTCGACCTGCTCCGGCGAGGTTTCGCTGCGATGGAGGGTCTGCAGGGAGCGGATGGCTTCCATCTCCAGCACCCCTTCCACCAGCTTGGCGATCTTGGAGCCGAAGTCCTCGTCCATCCGCTCCTGGCTGATGAGACCGGCTTCGACGAAGGGGTAGATGATGGCCGCTTTGAGAGTGCCGATATCCATGCTGAGCATCTGCAGGATGCCCACCATTTCGATGCCACGTACCAGCAGCTTGCTGGTCAGCGCCTCGTCACCGAGCGTCAGACAATACTGGTAGACGGTTCGCAGCTGATCCTTTTCACTGTCACTCAGGGAGAGCGAGCTGACCCACTCTTCCAGGGTGAAGTTGTCTTTCAAATGAATATCGCGAACCGCAACCATGGTATCAATCCTTTAAATTATCGGGCCGAAAGCTGTCACTTTCCCCCCTCATGAGATTGCCTCAAATGGGGATATCCGGCGCACTTTTCAAGGCATATTGTCCAGAAAGACAATAGAGCGCGCCAACAGGCCCTGCCGAACGACGAGGGTCTAGATTACCCCAATCACACCAGCTCAAACAGCCGCAGACATGCCAGATTACATATCTGCATCGCCGTACTGATGAGCAGGATTACTTCATATACACACCCGCTCAAACAGACGCAGACATGCCAGATTACATATCCGCATCGCCGTACCGATGAGCAGGATTACTTCGTATACACACCTGCTCAAACAGTAACAAACATGCCGGATGACCTATCCGGCATCGCCGAACTGATGAGTCATTTACTCCCGTTCAAACAGCGCCATGGACTCCAGATGACCGGTGTGAGGGAACATGTCTAGCATGCCGAGGCGCACCAGACGGTAACCCCCTTTCACCAGCACCTGACTGTCCCGCGCCAGGGTGACCGGGTTACAGGAGACGTAGACCACCCGCTTGGGTGAAAGTTTCACGACGTGTCCCATCACTTCCAGCGCGCCGGGACGAGCCGGATCCAGCAGTACCAGATCAAACCCTTCACGCGCCCAGGACATGCCGACTATGTCATCGCTCAGGTCTGCCTTGTAGAAACGAGCATTGGTGATGCCGTTGCGACGGGCGTTCTCTTCGGCCCGCTGCACCATGGCCAGTTCACCTTCGACACCCACCACTTCGCGAGCCTGACGGGCCAGCGGCAGGGTGAAGTTGCCGATGCCGCAGAAGAGATCGAGCACCTTGTCATCCTTGCTCGCCCCGAGCCATGTCAGCGCCTGCTCAACCATGCTCTGGTTGATGGGGCCGTTGACCTGAATGAAATCACCGGGAGCAAATGCAAGAGACAGGCCATCCAGCGAGTAGGATGGGGAAAATTGTTGCTGCAGCGCTTCGATGCGATCATCGGCCGCCTGCAGATAGAGGTCGATCCCCTGCGCTTTTGCAAACTCCACCAGCAGGGCGCGGTCCGCCTCATTGGGACGGCCGGTGTGACGCAGCAGCATCATGATCCCCTGCTCGGCCTGGATAAGCTCGGCATGGCCCAGCTCGCGCTGGCTCTTCAAGCGATTGAGGCACTCACGCAGCGGGGCAATCAGCGCAGAGAGCGTCTCGGCCAGCACAGGGCAACTGTCGATCTCCACCAGATCGTTGCTGTTGCGACGGCGGAAACCGACCCGGGTGCAGCGACCGTTCTTGTCAAATTTGATGGCCAGACGACAGACCCGGCGATAGGCACGATCTTCACCGGTCAGTACCGGCTCCAGCGCCGGCGCCTTGATGTTGCCCAACCGCTCGAACAGGCTGACCAGTCCGGCCGCCTTGGCGGCTTGCTGATCGGCAACCGACATGTGCTGGGCACTGCACCCGCCGCACTCGCGATAGTGGCTGCAAAAGGGGGCGATACGGTTGGCTGCCGGGGTCACTACCTGCTGCAAGGCGGCGTGACCATACTGCTTTTTCTCTTCGGTGATGCGTGCCTTGACGGTCTCGCCGGGCAGCGCCCCTTCGACGAAGATCGCCTTGCCCTGATGGCGACCGATACCGACGCAGTGGTGATCGAGGGTGTCTATCGTAAATTCAATGCGTTGGAGCTGGGTGGACTTCTTTTGGGGCTTGAAAAACTGGGCCATAAAACTTGGTGCCTATAGGTGGCTATGTCATGATTGTGGAATCTGCTGCCGGGTATTGTCCCACAAGAATAATAGTATGACCAAATACGGCCACAGAGCCCGTGTATTGCCATCAACCCTATCGCCAACCCTGTTCACTGGTGGCCTGTTCGTATGACCAAATATGGCCTGAGAGCACGCGTTCTCGCCTTCACCATCCTGCCGACCCTGATCATCGGTGGCCTGATGGCCGGTTACTTCACCTTCCACCGCTACCAGCAGCTGGAAAACAACCTCATTGATCAGGGGATCAACATCATCGAACCGCTGGCGATCGCCAGTGAATACGGGATGACCCAGCACAGTCGAGAATCCCTCAAGCGACTGATTGGCCTGACCCATCGCAAGAACTCCCCCTTCATCAAGTCCATCGCAGTCTTCACCCAGGACAACCAGCTGTTCGTCACCTCGAACTACCACCGGGATTTCACCCGACTCAGACTGCCCGATGGCGAGCCCATTCCGGATCTGACCAGCGTGACGTTTCAGGGGGATGACATCATTTTGCGCACCCCGATCCAGGCTGAAACCAGTCTGGATGGCTTCCCGCTGCCCAGCGATGTAGAGCCGCCGATGATCGGCTACATCTCGATGCAGATGGCGACCGACAGGGCCATGCTGCTGCAGTACCGCGACACCTTCTTTGCGGTGATCATGGTGCTCATCGGGGTCGCCTTCAGTACCCTGTTTGGCTTCCGTCTGGTCAAGAGCGTGACCCAGCCCATCACCAACATGGTGCAGGCGGTGCACAAGATCAGGGAGGGGCGGCTCGATACCCGGGTCAGCGGCCAGCTCACCGGCGAGCTGGATATGCTGAAAAATGGCATCAACGCCATGGCCAAGGCGCTCTCCGAATATCACGAAGAGATGCAGCAGAATATCGATCAGGCCACCTCTGACCTGCGCGAAACTCTGGAGCAGATCGAGATCCAGAACGTCGAACTCGACATGGCCAAGAAACGGGCGCAGGAGGCGGCGCGGGTCAAGTCGGAGTTTCTGGCCAACATGTCCCACGAATTGCGTACCCCGCTCAACGGGGTCATCGGTTTTACCCGCCAGCTGCTGAAAACCAGCCTGACCCCGAGCCAGACCGACTACATGCAGACCATCGAGAAGTCGGCGCGCAACCTGCTTGGCATCATCAACGACATCCTCGACTTCTCTAAGCTGGAAGCGGGCAAGCTGCAGCTGGAGCATATCCCGTTCAGCCTGCGCGACACCCTCAACGAGACCATGCACCTGCTCGGCCCCAGCGCCCACGACAAGCAGCTGGAGCTCTCCTTGCGGGTGGATGCCGATGTGCCGGACTACCTCACCGGCGACCCCATGCGTCTGCAACAGGTGCTGACCAACCTCACCGGCAACGCCATCAAGTTCACCGAACAGGGCAACGTCGATGTCCATATCGAGCAGACCGGCAGTGGCAACCACAAGGTGAGGCTCAACGTCCAGATCCGCGATACCGGCATCGGCATCTCCCAAGAGCAGCAACATCAGCTGTTCCAGGCCTTCAATCAGGCCGACTCCTCCATCTCCCGCCGTTATGGCGGCACAGGCCTAGGCCTCGTTATCACCCAGAAGCTGGTGCAGCAGATGGGCGGCCAGATCCGCTTTGAATCGGAGCTCGGCAAGGGCTCCATCTTCTCGTTCAGTCTGGATGTGGAGGTCTCACCCCTGCCCCAGACCGATCAACTGCCGCTGGATCGGATCCGTGGCAAGCGGCTCTGGCTGCTGGAACCGGATCCCTTCGCGCAAGCCTCTCTGCTCGCCCTGCTGGCGGAGTGGCACCTCGACGTGCACCCACTGACCAGCGATGATCCCTGGCCCGAGATGAGCGAGCAGGAGATGGTGATCATCGGCAGCAGCACCCTGCATACGCCGCAGCAAGTGCTCGGCCGCCTCGACAGACTGAACGGCCAGCAGCAGAACACCATAGTGCTGCTCAGCAGCCACGAGCCGTCGCTCTATGAAGCTATGCTGGCCCATGGCGCCCAGCACTGTCTCTCCAAACCGGTCAACCACCGCAAGCTGCTGCACGCCCTGCTCTCGCCGGAATCGAGCCGCCAGAAGCTGCCCGCCCAGCCTGCACCGCGCCAGTTGCAGCCGATCAAGGTGCTGGCGGTGGATGACAACGCCGCCAACCTCAAGCTGATCGCCGCCATGCTCAAGGAGATGGTGAGTCAGGTGGTGGTGTGCAAAAACGGCAAGGAGGCGGTCAAGCAGGCCCAGAGCCAGCCATTCGACATCATCTTCATGGATATCCAGATGCCGATCATGGATGGCATCAGCGCCACCCAGGCGATCCGCAACCAGTCCCTCAACACCACCACACCGATCGTGGCGGTGACCGCCCACGCCATCCCCGGCGAACGGGAGCGCCTGATCCGGCAGGGGATGGACGACTATCTGGCCAAGCCCATCGACGAGAGCATGCTGGCCCAGCTCATCACCGACTTTGCCCATCGCCGCCACCAGAATAATGGTGCCCAACAGATCGACTGGGCACTGGCGGTGCGGCAAGCGGCGGGGAAAGAGCATCTCGCCAGAGAGATGCTGACCATGCTGCTGGCCAGTTTCGACGAAGTGGAACCTGTGCTGGATAGCGCGCTGGCTGGCGAAATTGAAGATAGCGAAGTGTTGGCCCAGCTCCATCGCCTCAACGGTGGCTGTGCCTATTCCGGTGTGCCGGGGCTGCAACGGCTGCTCTCCCAGCTGGAGCAACAGCTGCGTGACGGCGTGCCGGTCAGCGAGCTGGAACCCGAGCTGCTGGAGCTGCAAGATGCGCTGGAACTGGTGCGCCAGGAGGCGCCCCGCTATCTCGGCAAGGCTTGATGAGCTTGACCTGAACTGTATCGGCCCCCGCTTTTTCTGACGCGAGGGCTGCCAGATGGTAAAGTTGCGCCGTTTACACAGGAGTCAGCATGACCAACAACGATATTCTGCGCCGTCTGCGCTACGCCCTCACCATCAGCAACGACCAGATGGTCGAGATGTTTGCCAAGGGCAACCTGACGGTCACTCACGCCCAACTGCACAGCTGGTTGATGAAAGAGGCGGCGGAAGGTGAAGAGCAAGAGGCAGGCTATGTTGCCTGTCCCGACTCGGCCCTGAGCCAGTTCCTCGACGGTTTCATCATCGCGCGCCGCGGCGGGCGGGAAGATGCACCGGCCCAGGTGATCCCGAACCGGATCAACAACAATATGATCCTGCGCAAGCTGCGCATCGGTCTCAACTTCAAGGAAGAGGATATGCTCGGCACCCTCAAGCTCGCCGACTTCAACCTCTCCAAGTCCGAGCTCAGTGCCCTGTTCCGCTCCAAGGATCACAAGCACTATCAGGATTGCGGGGATCAGATCCTGCGCAACTTCCTGATCGGTCTCACGGCCAAATACCGCGGCTAACCAGCCGCGCGACTGACCAGACAGGGCCTTCGACATGTGCCAGCGACTCACTCCTCCCACGCTCAGCAGCCTGGCTGTGGCAGGGGGATGGCGCTGGTGCTCTCTTCTTCCCCTCTTTTTTCTGCCACTGGTTCTGCTGCTGGGTGGTTGTACTCCGTCCGAATACCAGCTCTCTACCCGCTATCAGAGCGCCAACCAGAATGAGCGGATCGCCTTTCTGATCCTCCATTACACCGATGAAGATGATGCCAACTCCCTGCGCCTGCTGACCGAGCCGGAGCACAAGGTGAGCGCCCACTACCTGATCCCCCGCGACAGCCACGAGACCCCGCTACCGGTCTATCAGCTGGTGCCGGACAGCGCGCGCGCCTGGCATGCGGGACGCAGCCGCTGGCACCAATATGCCGGGCTCAATGCCAGCTCCCTTGGCATCGAGATCGTCAACCTCGGCTATCCAGCGGAAGATGAGCCGCTGGCCCCCGATGCCCGCCGCTGGCAACCCTATACCCCGCAGCAGATAGCTGCCGTCGGCGCACTCAGCCGGGAGCTGGTCGCCCGCTACCAGATTCCACCGACCCAGGTGCTGGGCCACAGCGATGTCGCCCCCGAGCGCAAGCAGGATCCCGGCCCCCACTTCCCCTGGCGCCAGCTCTATCTGACGTACGGAGTCGGCGCCTGGCCAGATGAAGGTCGGGTGGCCGAGTTACTGGCCAGCCCCTTGCCCGATTGGGATGCGGCCATGTGGCAGCAGCAGCTGGCCCGCTATGGCTATGGCCTGCCCCGGAGCGGCCAGTGGGATGAGCAGAGCCACGCCGTCATGGGCGCCTTTCAGCTCCACTTTCGCGCCAGCAAGGTCGATAGCAAACCGGACCGCGAGTGCCAGGCCATCCTGATGGCGCTGCTCGAAAAATACTTCCCCTAATCCTCATCTATTGTCACCGTTGCTGCGTACTGTTTGATAGCCGTTAGCTATCAAACAGTTAGGCACAAGCAATTGTCCCTGCATTTTGCAAGGCGTTATTCTGACTGCGTTCCGAAAGAGAATTTCAAACCGATTTCCAAATCTGGAGGTGAATGATGAAAAGCCCGATTGGTCTTGATACTGCTCAATCACAAGCCCTGGCAGCCGAGTTGAACAAATTGCTGGCCAGCTACCAGATCCTCTACATGAACGTGCGCGGCTTCCACTGGAATATCCGTGGCAACCAGTTCTTCGAACTGCACCTGAAATTTGAAGAGATTTACAACGACCTGCTGTTGAAAGTCGATGCACTGGCCGAGCGGATCCTGACCCTGGATGGCGTGCCAATGCACAGCTTCAGCGACTATCTGAAAGTCTCTGCCATCCCGGAGCAAAAAGGGCTGCACGATGGCCGCGCCTGTGTCGAATCCCTGCTGGAGAGCTTCCGCGAACTGCTGGTCGCCCAGCGCCGTATTCTGGGTCAGGCCGCCGAAGCTGGTGATGAGGGCACTGCCTCCATCCTCTCCGACTATGTGCAGCAGCAGGAAAAACTGGTCTGGATGCTGCGCGCTTATCTGGCCTGATAGTGAACCAAGCCGACTACAGCGTACGTATGCTGGGTTGAGTAAGTTCCGGGCCGAAAGCTCCTGACCAGACCACGGCCCAATCCGTCTGATTGTTATGTTCTGTTGCAAACCTGAGTTGTCTCTCCTTTTATCCACCCGCTTGCCGCCCTGTTTGGGCGGCTTTTTTTGTTTTTGATCTGCATCAAAGGAATCTTAATTGGCAAATTGAATACCTATTAAGTTTTTCGCGAGAGGAATAGAATCGCCACAAAACAGACAACTGAAATGTCCAATTAGGAGAGGCATGATGTTTTGTGTGCAATGTGAACAGACAATTCGTACCCCGGCTGGCAACGGCTGTGCCTACGCACAAGGTATGTGCGGCAAGACGGCGGAAACCTCGGATCTGCAGGATGTACTGATCTACACCCTGCAGGGGCTCAGCGCCTGGGCGCTGGCCGCCCGCGAGCAGGGCATCATCGACCGCGAGATCGATGCCTTCGTGCCCAAGGCCTTCTTCGCCACCCTCACCAACGTCAACTTCGACTCGAATCGCATCGTGGCCTATGTCAATCAGGCGCTCGCCTATCGCCAGCAGCTGGCCGATCGTATGACCGCCATGGCGGTGCAGGTCAAAGACTTGTCACAGTCCGCTTACTTCGAACCCGGTGCCGAGCTGCTGGAGCAACTTGCCCATGCCGCACCAGCCGCCCCCAATCGGGGCAAGAACGAGGTAAACGAAGACATCATGGGGCTGCGTCTGCTCTGCCTCTACGGCCTCAAGGGCGCCGCCGCCTACATGGAGCACGCCCGGGTGCTGGATCAGCAGAGTGACGAGGTGGCCGCCGAATTCCACCGCATCATGAGCTGGCTAAGCACAGACCCGAGCGAAATGGGTCGGCTGTTCAGCTGTGCCATGGAGATCGGTCAGCTCAACTTCAAAATCATGGAGATGCTGGATCTCGGTGAAACCAGCGCCTTCGGCCATCCGGAGCCGACCCGGGTCAGGGTCACCCCGATCCCCGGCAAGTGCATTCTGGTCTCCGGCCACGACATGATGGATCTCAAGCTCATTCTGGAGCAGACCAAAGGGACCGGCATTCATGTCTACACCCACGGCGAGATGCTGCCCGCACTGGCCTATCCCTTCTTCAAGCAGTACCCCCATCTGGTGGGCAACTACGGCTCCGCCTGGCAGAACCAGCAGAAAGAGTTTGCCAACTTCCCGGGCGCGGTGGTAATGACCTCCAACTGCATCATCGACCCGAACGTGGGCAACTACTCGGACCGCATCTTCACCCGCTCCATCGTCGGCTGGCCGGGCGTAACCCATCTTGAGGGGGATGATTTCTCCGCCGTGATCGCCAAGGCCCAAGCGCTTGAAGGCTTCAAACACACCGAACTCGAACACTTCATCACCATCGGCTTTGCCCGCAACGCCCTGATGCAGGCAGCACCCGCGGTGATCGAGAAGGTCAAGGCCGGGGAGATCAGCCACTTCTTCCTGGTGGGTGGCTGTGACGGCGACAAGGCCGAGCGCGCCTACTTCACCGAGTTTGCCAAGGCGGCACCGCGCGACAGCCTGCTGCTCACCCTGGGTTGCGGCAAATACAAGTTCAACAAGCTCGACTTTGGCGACATCGGCGGCATTCCGCGTCTGCTGGACGTGGGTCAGTGCAACGATGCCTACTCCGCCATTCAGTTGGCGCTGGCACTCTCCGAGGCGTTCGAGTGCGGGGTCAACGATCTGCCGCTGACGCTGGTGCTCTCCTGGTTCGAGCAAAAAGCCATCGTCATTCTGCTCACCCTGCTCTCCCTCGGGGTGAAGGACATCCGCACCGGGCCAACCGCCCCCGCCTTCCTCACCCCGGCGCTGCTCAAGGTACTGGAGGAGCAATTTGGCCTGAAAGGGACCACCACCGCCGAGGCTGACCTGGCCGAGATCCTGGCGGCCTGATCGGTACCTCATGTTGTAAGCGTTTGGCGAGCCGCCCGGCTCGCCTTTTTTCTGGATCCGGCTTTTTCACCAGACGTTTTTCAAACCGTTTCAAACCTTATCAAACCCAAGGAGCCTTGTGATGACCTCTCTCACGCTCACCTGCATTGGCCGCCAACAGAACACCCACGACGTCGTGAGCTGGCAGCTGGCGCCCCTTTCCGGCAGCCTCCCTCCCGTACTGGCTGGCCAGTGCATCACCCTGCATACCGAGATTGACGGCCAGCCGGAGTGCCGCGCCTATACCCTCTCCTCCAGCCCGCAGGATGCATGCTGGCAGGTCACCATCAAGGATGTGGGACGGGTCTCCCACCATCTGCATCAGACCTTGCAGGTGGGAGACAAGATCCGGGTGGATGGTCCCTTTGGCGACTTCAACCTGACCGCCCTGCCTTGTGAACGGCCACTGCTCTTGAGCGCCGGTTCCGGCATCACCCCCATGTGGTCCATGTTGCGGGACGAGCTGGCCAAACGGCCGGATGCCGATATCCGCTTTATTCATAGCGCCCGCTCGCCAGCAGATGTGATCTTCGCAGATAACTTGGCTGCACTGGCTGAGGCCCATGCCGGTGTACGGCATACCCTGATTCTGGAAGATGCCCCAGCAGATCACCCCTGGATTGGCCGACTCACCCCCGCCATGCTGGCCGAACTGGCTCCAGATCTGCGCGAACGCCATGTCTATCTCTGCGGCCCGGCCCCCTATATGGCGGCGGTCAGCGCCATGCTGGCAGAGCTGGGATTGCCGCCGGAGCAACTGCATCAGGAGTCCTTCGGTCTTCCTCCAGCAGAGCCCATCAAGACCACCAGCGACCACTTCTGGCTAACCCTGAAAAAGAGCGGCAAGAAAGTGAAAATCCTGCCGGGTCAGACCCTGCTGGCGGCGCTGGAAGCGGCGGGCGAAACCATAATGGCGGCTTGTCGCGCCGGGGTATGTGGCAGCTGTCGTTGCACCACCACAGGTGACATCGAGCGCCAGAGCGTGATGACCTTAAGTGCTCAGGATCTGGAGAGCGGCGTTGCTCTAGCCTGCTCCTGCACCGCGAAAGGGGATATCAGTCTCGATTATTGAGGCGTGGTGCAGGCTTTTGTGAGGTGCGGTGAAGGCGTCATCGGTATCCCAACCTTTTCCCAAGTAGACAGGGGCGCTAGACTCGGCCCCAGTTTCACCAGAACACGGGATAAAAAATGACAATACTGGTCACAGGGGGCGCTGGCTATATCGGCTCCCACACCCTGGTTGAGCTGCTCGGCGCGGGGCAGCAGGTCGTGGTACTCGACAACCTCTCCAACTCCTCACCGGAGTCACTCAAGCGGGTCGAGCAGATCACCGGTAAACCGGTCACCTTCGTCGAAGGGGATGTGCTGGACAGAGCCTGCCTGCAGCAGCTGTTCGCCAACCACCAGATCGAATCGGTCATCCACTTCGCCGGCCTCAAGGCGGTCGGGGAGTCGAGCCAGATCCCGCTCACCTACTACCAGAACAACATCAGCGGCACTCTGGTGCTGTGCGAAGAGATGGCCAAGGCCGGGGTTTTCCGGCTGGTATTCAGCTCCTCGGCCACCGTCTATGGCGATCCCGCCTCGGTGCCGCTGCGGGAAGATTTCCCCACCAGCGCCACCAACCCCTATGGTCGCTCCAAGCTGATGGTGGAGGAGATCCTGCGTGATCTCGCCAAATCCGATCCCCGCTGGGCTATCGTACTGCTGCGTTACTTCAACCCGGTCGGCGCCCACGAGAGCGGCCTGATTGGTGAAGATCCCAACGGCATCCCCAACAACCTGCTGCCCTATATCAGCCAAGTGGGTGTCGGCAAGCTCAAGGAGCTGGGGGTATTTGGCAACGACTACCCGACCCCGGATGGCACCGGCGTACGCGACTACATCCATGTGGTGGATCTCGCCATCGGTCACCTGAAAGCACTGGCACGCATCAAGAGCGACACCGGCGTCTTCACCTACAACCTGGGCACAGGTCAAGGCTACTCGGTACTGGAGATGGTCAAGGCGTTTGAAGCGGCCAGTGGCCGACCCATTCCCTACCAGATCAAACCCCGTCGCCCGGGCGACATCGCCGAGTGCTGGGCAGAGCCAACGCTGGCCCGTGCCGAGCTGGGTTGGCAGGCTGAGCGCGGTCTGGAGCAGATGATGGTCGATACCTGGCGCTGGCAAAGCAACAACCCGAACGGCTATCAAGGCTGATCTCTCGCGGGTGGATAACAAAACGCCCCGACATTTTCATGTCGGGGCGTTTTATTTTGCGACATTCAATCAGTGGGTCTGACTGCGCAGCAGCGGCACACGGGCCAATCGGGGGGCGATGCGGTTTATCAGCCGATCCGCCAGCGGGGTCAGCAGCAACCAGGACAGACAGAGGGTCGCCAGCCCCAGCGCGCCGACGTAGACATCGGTAAACCAGTGAGCACCAGCCAGAATGCGCGGCGCGGAGAAGATCGGCACCATCAGCAATGCGGTGACTCCCGCCCAGCGCGGCAGATAGCGCAGGGCAAAACCGGCGAAGATCATCAGGAACAGGGCGTGATCCCCGGGGAAGCTGTCACCGGAAGAGTCCTTGGTCGGAATACCGCTGATCTGGGTCACCCGCAGCGCATCGGCCACCATCAGGGTCGGACTGGGTCGCTCCACCGGCAATCGGTGACCAAGCAGGTTGATCACCAGAGCACTCAGCAGCATCACTATGCCCATCGCTACCAGTTGGCGACGACCCGCCAAATCCCGGGCGAAGAAGCAGCGGGCCAGGATCAGCCCCATACAGGCCAGCACCGCCAGATCGAACAGCCGGTTGTTGGTGATGGCCACCAGATCGGCCCACAGAGCCGACTGGCCGAGCCAGCCGTTAACGGTGTGAAAAATCGTGAGGTCCCACTGATCCCAGGGACCATGAGCGGGCAGCGCAGCCCAACTGATGGCCACCAGACCACCGACCAGATAGCAAAGCAGGAACTTGCCCATGGGGACTCTCCTTTGGAAAAGGGCGATATCGTAAAACTGTAGAGTGCGTCACAAAACCGAAGAATTGTAAGAAAGTGCGACACAATATCAAGTCTCAAATAAAGCCTTCCAGCCCATTCCAATCTCGCATATCCCAACAGCGCCAAGATTTCTGCCTCCAGTGCTGCATCTGTGGCCTCTCACCATGAGTGCGGCTTGTGCCACCACCGCAACACCCCCTAGAATGCGCACTTCCCTTTACTGCGAAAGGAAGCGGTATGCATATTCACATTCTCGGGATCTGCGGCACCTTTATGGGTGGTCTGGCGGTGTTGGCAAAACAGCTTGGTTACCGGGTGACCGGTTCGGATGCCAACGTCTATCCCCCCATGAGTACCCAGCTCGAGCAACAGGGCATTGAACTGACCGAAGGCTATGACCCCTCCCAACTCGATCCGGCGCCGGATCTGGTGGTGATCGGCAACGCCATGAGCCGCGGCAACCCCTGTGTTGAATATGTGCTGGACCGCAATCTGCCCTACATCTCCGGCCCCCAGTGGCTGCTGGAGCACGTGCTGCAAGATCGCTGGGTGCTGGCCGTAGCCGGCACCCACGGCAAGACCACCACCGCCAGCATGCTGGCCTGGGTGCTGGAGTACGCCAAGCTGGAGCCCGGTTTCCTTATTGGCGGCGTGCCGGGCAACTTCCCGGTCTCGGCCCGCCTCGGCTCTGCCCCCTTCTTCGTGATCGAAGCGGACGAATATGACTGCGCCTTCTTCGACAAACGCTCCAAGTTCGTCCACTACCACCCGCGCACCCTGGTGATGAACAACCTGGAGTTCGATCACGCGGATATCTTCCCGGATCTCGCCGCTATCCAACGTCAGTTCCACCACCTGATGCGCACCGTGCCAAGCAACGGCCGGGTGCTGTTCCCGCAGGCGGATGACAACCTCACCGCCGTGCGCAAGATGGGCTGCTGGAGTGAAGTAGAGCTGGTGGGTCAGGACGACGCCAAGTGGAAAGCGGTCAAGCTGGCCGATGACGGCTCCGCCTTCGAGGTGTGGCTGGATGGCGAGAAACAGGGCGAAGTGCACTGGGAGTGCATCGGCGAACACAACGTCAACAACGGTCTGATGGCCATTGCCGCCGCACGTCATGCTGGCGTGATGGTGGAGCATGGCATCGCCGCCCTCTGCCAGTTCAAATCCCCCAAGCGACGAATGGAACTCAAGGGCGAGGTGGCCGGCATCAGTGTCTATGACGACTTTGCCCACCACCCCACCGCCATCGAGACCACCCTCGGCGGCCTGCGCGCCAAAGTGGGCGAGGCCCGCATTCTGGCGGTGCTGGAGCCACGCTCCAACACCATGAAGCTGGGGGTTCACAAGGAGGAGCTGGCTGGCTGCTTCGATGGCGCCGACGAGGTGTTCTTCTTCCAACCCCCCAACATCGGCTGGGATCTCGGCGAGGTGACGGCCCATATGACCCGACCCGCCAAGGTATTCAACGATCTGGAGACCCTGATCAACCGGTTGGTGGCCGAGAGCCGCGATGGCGACCATATTCTGATCATGAGCAACGGCGGCTTCGGCGGTATTCATGACAAGCTGATCGCCCGCCTCAAGGATTACCACGGCGAACTATGAACAAAGCGATCACCCTGGCACTGACTGGCGCCTCCGGCGCCCCCTACGCCCTGCGCCTGCTCCAGTGTCTGGTGCAAGCGGACTATCGGGTCTATCTGCTCGCCTCATCGGCAGCTCGTGTGGTACTCAAGACCGAGCAGCAGCAGGATTGGCCCGGCTCGCCGAAAGAGCTCTCTGCCTATCTTTGTCGCCAATATGGCGCCAAGGAGGGGCAGATCGTGGCCTGCGGCAAAGAGGAGTGGTTCTCGCCGGTGGCCTCCGGTTCGGCAGCCCCCAAACAGATGGTTGTCTGCCCCTGCTCCATGGGCACCGTCTCGGCCATTGCCAACGGCACCTCGGACAACCTGCTGGAACGGGCAGCGGACGTGGTGATCAAGGAGCGCGGCCAGCTGATCCTGGTGCCCCGCGAAACCCCCTTCTCGGCGATCCATCTGGAGAACATGCTGAAACTGGCACGGCTCGGGGTGACCATCATGCCCGCTGCGCCCGGTTTCTATCATGAGCCGAAAAGCATCGCTGATCTGGTGGACTTTATGGTCGCCCGCATCCTCGATCATCTGGGTGTCGAGCATGAGTTGACCCACCGCTGGGGCTATGGGCACCACTGAGCGGACCGCCATATCCGGCCATAAAAAAACGGCGCCACTCAATGAGTGACGCCGTTTTTTCGTTAAGCAGTGTTAGCGAGCCTGAATTGGCGCCGTCACGTACTTGAACAGGAAATCAGTCACCTCTTGGCGCGCCGGGCGCTGAGGTTGATTGATCATCTGCATCATCACATAGCCAAAACCGGTCAAAGAGCGGGCCAGATCTTGTGCTGACAGCACGCTGGTGATCTCCCCTGCATCCATGGCGGTTTGCAGCTCGCTGGCGATCAGCTCAAGGCAGTGATCGAGCAGCCGGGTATAGCGGGGCCATACCTCTTCCCGAACCGATGAGCTCCACTCCAGCCAGATACCGGCATAATCCGGTTGATCGTAGGCGGCATCGACAGAGAGGCGTACATGACGCTGGATCTTGTCGAAAATGGAGCCCTGGTCACCGTATGCCTGCGACAGCATCTGGTTCACAAAGCGTTCGATCTCGGCCAGCACCTCATCTACCAACTCCTCGCGGGTGTTGAAATAGTTGAAGACGGTAGCCACAGAGACCTTGGCCTGTTCGGCTATCTCGGCGTGACCTGCACGGCCAATGCCGCGACGGGAGAACACCTCGATGGCACATTCCATCAATTGGGAGCGACGAGCTTCCGGCGACAGCCGGGTACGACGTCTTATTTCTGCGCGTGGTTCCATAGTTTTTATCATCTAATAGTTATTGATTATGGTGTTTATAGTATTTTAACTAATCATGCCTGAGTGCCTGCTAACTCTATCAATTAAAATAAGCTGATAAAAGCACCACGTATCTCTAGCACCCTTCGACATGAGTGGTAGAATCATCGGTTTTGATATTCATGAACGGCCAAATCCCCTTTGGCCTTATGGGAGTAAGTGATGAAACACACCGTCGAGGTGATGATCTCCGAGGCTGAAATCGCCGCCCGGATCGCCAAATTGGGTGAAGAGATCACCGCCCGCTATCAGGGTTCTGACGAAGTCGTGATGATTGCGCTGCTGCGCGGTTCCTGCATCTTCCTGGCCGACCTCTGCCGCCAGTGCCAGCTGCCCATCACTCTGGACTTCATGACAGCCTCCAGCTACGGCTCCGGCATGCACAGCACCCGTGACGTCCGCATCCTCAAAGACCTGGACGATGACATCAAGGGCAAGGATGTGGTGATCGTGGAAGACATCATCGACACCGGTTACACCCTCAACAAGGTGCGCGAGATCCTCTCCCTGCGCGAGCCGAAATCCCTGGCCATCTGCACCCTGCTGGACAAACCCTCCCGCCGCGAAGTGCAGGTGCCGGTCGACTGGATTGGCTTCGCCATTCCGGACGAATTCGTGGTCGGCTGTGGCATCGACTACGCCCAGAAGTACCGCAACCTGCCGTTTATCGGCAAAGTGGTACCCCAGGAGTAAGCCAGGTTCAGGAATATCACGGGTGAAGCGGTCTTGCGCCCTTTACTCTGTGCAGGCGGCCTTGGCCGCCTTTTCTGTATCGAGCCGGATTCAACCATCACAGAGGTTGCAATGAACGCATTGGAAATCAGCGGCCTGAAAAAGACCTATCAGGGGGGCGTCGAAGCCCTTAAAGGCATCGATCTTACCGTCAGGCAGGGGGATTTCTTCGCCCTGCTCGGCCCGAACGGCGCGGGCAAGTCCACCACCATCGGCGTCATCAGCTCGCTGGTGAACAAGAGCGCCGGCAAGGTGAAGGTGTTTGGCTACGACATCGACAGCGATCTCGAACAGGCCAAGGCCCAGCTCGGACTGGTGCCGCAGGAGTTCAACTTCAGCCAGTTCGAGAAGGTGATCCAGATTGTCACCCATCAGGCCGGTTTCTATGGCGTGCCCAAGGCGGAAGCCAAGATCCGCGCCGAGAAGTACCTGCGCCAGCTCGATCTGTGGGAGAAGCGCGACATGCCAGCCCGCACTCTCTCAGGCGGCATGAAGCGTCGCCTGATGATCGCCCGCGCCCTGATGCACGAGCCCAAGCTGCTGATCCTCGATGAACCGACCGCCGGGGTCGATATCGAGATCCGCCGCTCCATGTGGACCTTCCTCAAGGATCTCAACGAGCAGGGTGTCACCATTATTCTCACCACCCACTATCTGGAAGAGGCGGAGATGCTCTGCCGCAACATCGGCATCATCGACAAGGGTCGTCTGATCGAGAACACCAGCATGAAGAATCTGCTGGGCAAGCTGGGTCGCGAGACCTTCCTGCTCGACCTTGCGCCAGGTTCTGCCGTACCCGAGGTGCCAGAGTTCAACGGCCGCATGCCGGATGAGCGCACCCTTGAGGTGGATCTCGACAAGAGCCAGTCACTCAACAGCCTGTTCGAGCAGCTGTCGAACCAGCAGGTGCAGGTCGTGAGCATGCGCAACAAGGCCAACCGGCTGGAAGAGCTGTTCGTCAATCTGGTCGAAGAGGGGAGAAAAGCATGAATCTGGCCATCTACTACATCGCCTTCAAGAGCATTCTGGCCAAAGAGGTGAGCCGCTTTACCCGGATCTGGATCCAGACCTTGGTGCCACCGGCCATCACCATGAGCCTCTACTTCGTCATCTTCGGCAACCTGATCGGTTCGCGCATCGGTGACATGGGTGGCTTCACCTACATGGAGTTCATCGTGCCCGGCCTCATCATGATGTCGGTGATCACCAACTCCTACTCCAACGTTGCCTCCTCCTTCTTCAGCGCCAAGTTCCAGCGCAATATCGAGGAGATGCTGGTGGCACCGGTGCCCAACTACGTCATCATCGCCGGTTACGTGGGCGGTGGCGTGGCGCGCGGCCTCTGCGTCGGCCTTATCGTCACCCTGGTGTCGCTGTTCTTCGTGCCGCTGCAGATCCACCATCTGTTCAGCGTCTGCGTGACCGTGCTGCTGACCGCCATCCTCTTCTCGCTGGGTGGCCTTATCAACGCGGTGTTTGCCAAGACCTTCGACGACATCAGCATCATCCCCACCTTCGTGCTGACGCCGCTCACCTATCTGGGCGGGGTGTTCTACTCCATCAGCCTGCTGCCCCCCTTCTGGCAGGGGGTCTCCCAGGTGAACCCCATCATCTACATGGTGAACGCGTTCCGTTACGGCTTCCTCGGCATCTCCGACGTGCCGCTCGGCACCGCCTACCTCATCATCATCGGCTTTATCGTGGCCCTCTACGGTATCGCCTGGTGGCTTATCTCCCGCGGCACCGGGCTGCGCCACTAATGACCAAAACGGGCACCTCGCGGTGCCCGTTTTTTATTCCCCCTGTAGCCCCTTCAACCTGCCAGCCCCCTTCGCAATAACCTGCCTGTTATTAAGGCTTTACCTGACACCTTGTGATCCACCGCAATTTTCGAATTACCCCCAAAGGTATAATTCTCGCGATTGGATGTGCCGTCACGGATGGCACCTCCGTCTCTTCATTTCTCTCATCAGGGCAGGATCGCCTATGTCACTTATCACCGAGTTGCCAGCCATTTTCGATAGTTTTTCAGATGCCCGTCGTCAGGGCTTTCTGGCTGTGATGGCACTCAAGGAGCGACAGATCCCCCTGGTCGGCACCTACTGCACCTTCATGCCGCAAGAGGTGGCGATGGCCGCTGGCGCCGTGGTGGTATCGCTCTGCTCAACCAGCGACGAGACCATCGAGGAGGCCGAGAAAGAGCTGCCTCGCAACCTCTGCCCGCTAATCAAGAGCAGCTACGGTTTTGGCAAGACCGACAAGTGCCCCTACTTCTACTTCTCCGATCTGGTGGTGGGGGAAACCACCTGCGACGGTAAGAAGAAGATGTACGAGTACATGACCGAGTTCAAACCGGTGCATGTGATGCAGTTGCCCAACCGCGCCGATGACGAAGCCTCCCGCACCCTGTGGCGCAGCGAAATCGTCCGCTTCAAGGAGTTGCTGGAGCAGCAGTTCGGCAAGCCCATCAGCGAGCAGGCATTGCGAGACGCCATCGTGCTGAAAAACCGCGAGCGCCGCGCGCTGGCCGATTTCTACCGGCTGGGCCAGCTCAATCCACCGGCACTCAGCGGTACCGACCTGCTCAAGGTGGTCTATGGTGCCACCTTCCGCTTCGACAAGGAGCAGCTCATCAGCGAGCTGCAGGAGATGACCCGCCGCATCAAGGCCGAGTATGCCGAGGGCAAGCGGCTCAATGCCCGTCCGCGCATCCTCATCACCGGCTGCCCCATCGGCGGCGCAGCTGACAAGGTGGTGCGCCTCATCGAGGAGCACGGCGGCTGGGTGGTAGGTTACGAGAACTGCACCGGCGCCAAGGCGACCGAGCAGTGCGTCAGCGAGGAGGGCGACTTGTTCGATGCGCTGACCGACAAGTATCTGGCCATCGGCTGCTCCTGCATCTCCCCCAACCACCAGCGCATGAATCTGCTGAGCCAGATGGTGGAGGAGTATCAGGCAGACGGGGTGATCGATGTGATCCTGCAGGCCTGCCACACCTATGCGGTGGAGTCGCTCGCCATCAAGCGCCATGTGCGCGAACGCCATGGCATCCCCTACATGGCAGTCGAGACCGACTACTCCAGCGCCGACAAGGGACAACTGGCGACCCGGCTGGCTGCCTTTATCGAAATGCTGTGAGGAGGCGTCGTGTCACTCTCCATCGGGATTGACTCGGGCTCCACCGCGACCAAGGGGATCCTGTTCGACCACAGGGATGGCGGGCGTATCGTCCGCCGTTTTCTGGTGCCGACCCCCTTTCGTCCGCTGGCCGCCATCGAGCAAGGCTGGGAGGAGCTCTCGTCCGATTTGCCAGAGCGCCCCCACCTGACCCTGACCGGCTATGGCCGCGATCTGGCGTCGTTCGCCGATCGCCGGGTTACCGAGATCTCCTGCCATGGGCTGGGGGCTCGCCTGCTCTGCCCGTCGGTACACACCGTCATCGATATCGGCGGGCAGGATAGCAAGGTGATCCAGCTCGATAGCGACGGCAACCTCACCGACTTTCTGATGAACGACAAGTGTGCCGCCGGTACCGGTCGCTTTCTCGAGGTGATCACCCGCACTCTGGGTGCCCGGGTCGAGCAGCTTGACGAACTGCTGCAAGGGGCCGAGCCCCACGACATCAGCAGCATGTGTACCGTGTTTGCCGAATCGGAGGCGATCAGCCTGCGCTCGGCGGGCATTCCCGCCGAGTCGATCCTGGCCGGTATCGTCCGCTCCATGGCCCGGCGCAGTGCCAATTTTATCGGCCGCCTCGGCGCCCGACCGACCGTGCTCTTTACCGGCGGCGTCAGCCACTGCGCCACCTTCCGCCACTATCTGGCCGAAGGGTTGGGCTGCGAAGTGGCCACCCACCCGGACGCCCAGTTTGCCGGTGCGCTGGGGGCTGCCCTGTTCGGCGCGCGCGCCAGCACGGGAGGCAAATCATGAATCAGGAGTTTCTCTACCTGTTCCACTCCACCCTCGGCACGATCAGGATGCGCAAGCGGCTGGAGCAGCACGGTCAGTCGTTTCGGGTCTGCGATGTACCGCGCCTGCTCAGCGCCGGCTGTGGCCTCGCCATTCGCTTGCACTGCCCGCCAGACGAGTGGCAACAGTGGTGTCAGCACGGTGAAACCGCCGCTGTCTTTCACTGCGAAGCGGACGGCGACTATCAGGAGCTGGCACGCTACCCGGCCGATAGCCCGGACATGGCGAAGCAAACGCTTGTGGCTGGCAGTCGGAGTCATGGATGATAAAGATCTATCCCATGGCCGTTTATCTGCGCATGCTGGCCAATCTGGCGTTGGGGGGATTCTTCCTCGCCTCCGCCTGGTTCAAGCTGGCCTCCCCCGCCCTGTTCATCGAGCAGATCGGCGCCTTTGGCCTGATCTGGCCGCTGCTGATCCCGCCGGTGGCCTGGGGGCTGATCGCGCTGGAGCTCTGCGCAGGGCTTGCGGTCATCGCCAACCGGCGCTGGGGACTCTGGCTGGTGATCGGGCTGCTCACCCTGTTTATTCCGGTGTTGGGCTATGGCGTTGCCATCGGGCTCGACATCTCTTGCGGCTGTCTGGGCAGGGCTGATCTCGGCTCGTTGCCGGAGGCCATTGTGCGGGATCTGCTGCTACTGACGCTTGCGGGCGCCCTGCTGCGAACTTCCCGCCCCGTTTTTTTCGTTCGAAAGGAGTAGTGACATGATGACATTGCGATCCCGCACTCTGGTGGCCTCGCTGATCGCCGCCAGCTTTGCCCTCGCGGGCTGTGGCGACAACCAGTTCGAGCAGGAGGTGAAGCTTGAGCAATCGGCTGTGCAGCTGGCACAGGAGACGCAGCAGGGGGGCTATCAGCTGCTGACCGTGGCCGAGCTGAAAACCCGGATGGACAAAGGCGAGGAGCTGGTGATCATCGACACCATGCCCTATGAGGACTCCTACAAGAAGGAGCACATCCCGGGGGCCAAGAACTTTGTCTTCGTGAAGGAGGCCAAGGCCGGTGACAACTGGAGCGAGATTGTCGAGGGGAGCAGCACGGCGGAGCAGTTCCAGGCGCTGCTGGGTGAAGACAAAGCTCGCCCTGTGGTGATCTACTGCGGTTTCGTCAAGTGCGGCCGCAGCCACAACGCCGCCGCCTGGGCGGTCAATCAGGGCTATCAACAGGTCTATCGGGTGCCGGGCGGCATCTTCGCCTGGAAAGGCGCCGGTTACCCCGTCTCTGCCGAGTAACCGCGTCTGCCCACAAGGCAACACAGTCGATATGAAAGAAGCCCGCAACTGCGGGCTTCTTTCATATTGGGCAACACTCGGAGTTAACTGGCGGCCTGCGTCTGCACCGTCTCCACGTTGGCCAGCTGCTGCTTGCCCAGCAACCGTTTGGAGATCATCGCCGCCATGATGGAGCCGTTGACGTTGAGCGCGGTACGGCCCATATCCACCAGCGGCTCGATGGCGATCATCACCCCCACCAGCGCGATGGGGAAGTTGAGGGTGGAGAGCACGATCAGCGAGGCGAACGTCCCACCACCGCCGACGCCAGCCACCCCGATGGAGCCCAGCGCAATCACCGGCAGCAGAGTCAGCAGGAACAGGGGATCAAACGGGTTGATACCGAGCATGGGAGCAATCATCGCCACCATCATGGCCGGATAGATGCCGGCACAGCCGTTCTGGCCGAGGTTGGCACCGAACGAGGCGGCAAAGTTGGCGATGCTGGCGGGCACCCCAAGGCGCTGCTGGGTCTCGATGCTGAGGGGAATGGAGGCGGCGCTGCTGCGGGAGACAAAAGCGAAGGTGAGCACGCCCCACACTTCCCGCAGGTAGTGCAGCGGGTTCTGGCCGATCAGCAGCAGGATCACCATGTGCACCGCAAACATCGCCAGAATGGCGACGTAGCAGACCAGAATAAAGCCGAGCAGGCTGAGGATCTCGCTCAGCGGATAGTGAGCCACCACCCGGGCGATCAGTGCCATCACGCCATAGGGGGTGAGCGCAATCACCACCCGCACCATCTTCATCACCCACAGTTGCAGGGTGTCGATGGCCACGGCGGCGCGAGCCCCCGCCTGCGGATGCTCCGCCTTCAGCTGGAGCAGAGCAACCCCGGCCAACACGGTGAAGATCACCACGCCGATCACCGAGAGACCGCGGCTACCCGCCATATCGGCGGCAAAGTTGGTGGGCACCAGCGAGAGCAGCAGGGCAGGCAGGGTCTGGGCACTATCGATGGTGCTCATGCTCTGTTGCAGGGTGACGCTGTCGCTACCGTGGCTCAGCAGCCCGGCTGCGGTGAGACCGCTCAGGTGGGTGATGGTCATCCCCACCATACCGGCGATCATCACCAGGGTCAGCATGGAGCCGATCAGCACGGCGCTGATCTTGCCGAGGGACTGGGCCTGCTCCAGCTTGTTGATGGCGGAGAGGATCGAGGTGAACACCAGCGGCATCATCACCACCTTGAGCAGGCTGACATAGCCGCCGCCGATGATATTGACCCACTCCAGGGTCTGCTGAACGCCGGCATCATCGGCGCCCCAGCCCAGTTGCAGCGCCAGTCCGAACAGGGCACCAAGCAACAGACCCGCAAGCACCTTCCGCGAGAGCGGCAAACCGGTAGGCAACCGGGTGAGAGCAAAACAGAGCAGACAGAAAAAAAGCGATGCAATCAGGACAAACATCATGAATACCTGTAGCGGCCATCAGGCCGAAAGTGGATAGAAACGAAGGGAAATGCGGGCTGGGCCGCAGAACAAAACGCCGGAATGCAGGAGAGTGCAGGCGTGAAAAAGCAGCGGACGCCCGAGGGGGCGTCCGCTGGCATTCGGGGGAATTACTTCTTTACGGGGGCGTCGTACTGTTCGGGTTCGTCGCTATAGACGCAGACGTTCCACTTGGCGGCCAAACCATCTTCCGCCAGACAGTAACGCTCGAAGAAAGCCTTGATCTCCGCGCGCTGGCAGTGCGCCTCGAAAGCCGCCATATCTTGCCAAATCTCGTTGAATACGATGGGAAAGCTTTCCCCCTCGGCAAACGGGCTCGCGATGTGGCGGGTTACCCGATATTGCAGGCAACCATCCTCACGCAGGGTATTGGGCTCGAGCGCCTGCAGCACCTGAAACAGGGCCTGCTCCTGACCGGGTTTGGGCAGGAATTGGGCAATGCAGTAAACCTTCTTGGACATGGAGTCCTCCTGGTTGTGGCGGGCTCAGGCTTGCTGCAGCGTGACCACTTGATTGTCGATAAGGCGGGCCTTGCCAAGATAAGCAGCCATCAGGATCACCAGCTGCGCGCTCTCGTCAGTGGCGGATTCGAGGGTGGCGGCATCGACGATGTCGATGGCATCGGTACGAAAACCGGCGTTGTCGAGACGCTGGCTGGCCTGCGCCACCAAGGAGGGCAGGTGGTGGTCACCCGCTTCAATCTGCTCGGCGATCCAGTTCATGGTGCGCGCCAGCTCGGGGGCGATGGCCCGCTCGGCAGCTGTCAGGTAGCCGTTGCGCGAAGAGAGCGCCAGCCCGTCTTCGGCCCGCACGGTGGGCACACCGACGATCTCGATGGGCATCGCCATGTCGGCCACCATCTTTCGAATAAGCGCCAACTGCTGGTAATCCTTCTGGCCAAAGCAGGCCACATCCGGCTGTACCAGATTGAACAGCTTGGTAACGACTGTGCTGACCCCGCGGAAGTGACCCGGGCGCAGCGCTCCCTCCAGCAGATTGGAGAGGCTCGGCACCTCGACGAAGGTCTGGCTGGCCAGACCCTGCGGATACATGATCTCCGGGGTCGGGGTGAACACCATATCGACGCCGGCCGCTTCCAGCGCAGCGCAATCCTGCTCCAGGGTGCGCGGATAGTTGGCAAGATCCTCGGCCTTGTCGAACTGCATCGGGTTGACGAAGATGCTGACCACCACCTTCTCGGCGTGGCTGTGCGCCTCTTTCACCAGCGTCAGGTGGCCCTGATGCAGGTTACCCATGGTGGGCACAAATGCGATGGCACGCCCTTCACGGCGCCATTGGCTTATCTGCTCACGCAGAACGACGGGATTATTTACGACCAACATCAGCAGTTCACCTTCCGATAAATCAAAAAGAGAGACGGGTTGCATCTACCGGTAGCACTCGGGCGGAATGGGGCACGAACATGGCTATCAGCAGTTCACCTTTAGATGAATCAATAAGATACGGATTAGCTATACGGATTAACTGTGCGAGGCTGACAAGCAGAGACGGGGGCCGCAGCCCCCATCATGCAACAGCCAGGATCAGTTGAAGCAGTGCTCCGGGCCGGGGAAGCTCCCCTCGCTCACCTGCTGCACATAGAGGCGGATGGCGGCACGCACATCGCCGGTCTCGGCCAGGAAGTTCTTGGTGAACTTGGGCACATAGCCGGAGGTGACGCCAAAGGCATCGTGCATTACCAAAATCTGACCATCGGTCGCGGGGCCGGCACCAATGCCGATCACCGGGATGCGAAGCGCCTTGGTGATGCGCTCGGCCAGCGCAGTGGGCACACACTCGAGCACCAGCAGCTGGATACCGGCCGCTTGCAGTTCGAGGGCCTGACGGTAGATCTCCTGCGCCTGAAACTCATCGCGCCCCTGCACCTTGAAGCCGCCAAAGACATGAACGGATTGCGGAGTGAGGCCGAGGTGACCGCACACCGGCACCCCGTTGCGGGTGAGGTGGCGGATGGAGTCACAGAGCCAGTCGCCCCCTTCCATCTTCACCATGCGGGCACCGGCCGCCATCAGGCGGGCAGCGTTCTGGTAAGTCTGCTCGGGGGTGGCGTAGCTCATGAACGGCATGTCGGCGACCACCAGTGCCTTGCTGGCACCGCGCGCCACACAGCGGGTGTGATAGACCATCTCATCCATGTTGACCGCCAGGGTATCCTGACCCCCTTGCAGCACCATGCCCAGTGAATCGCCGATGAGCAGCACGTGGGCCCCCTCGTCGTCGAACAGCTTGGCAAAGGTGGCATCATAGGCGGTGATGGCGGTGAACTTTTGACCCTCCTGCTTCATCTTCAGCAGGCTGGCGGTGGTGATCTTGCTCATAGAGGCTCCTGTACGTCTGCACGCGGGGCAATGATGGCCAGATCATTGTGCGGGCAGCGGGCAACCAGTCGGGCGAGCGGGGTGCCGCAGGGCAGCACCAGAGCAGGCGCAATTTCGGCAAGGGGCAGCAGCACGAACTCCCGCTCCTTCATGCCGTAGTGGGGTACGATCAGACGCTCATGGTTGATCACCTGATCCCCACAGAGCAGCAGATCGAGATCCAGAGTTCTCGGCCCCCACCGCTCATCTTTGCGCACACGTCCCTGTTCCAGCTCGATTTTTTGTAATTGATCCAGCAGCGCAAGGGGCGCGAGCCGGGTATTGAGCCGGGCCACGGCATTGACGTAGTCCGGTTGGTCAGCAGGCCCCATGGGGCGGCTGCTGTAAAACGACGAGGCCTCCACCAGCACAGATTCCGGCAACCTTGCCAACGCGGCAACGGCGCGACGAGCCTGACCCAGCGGATCAGACAGGTTGGAACCAATGGCGATGAAGACCTCGGTCATCACGTCTGTTGTCACTCGGCCACTTTCGGTTTGCGGCGACGGGGGCGACGGCGGTTGCGGCTGTTGCTGCTGCGCTTCTCGCCATCGTGGCTGCGAGCCTCGCCGCGCTCACCGCTAGCCGGGCGACGGGTCGCTTCACGCTGCAGTTGCGGGCGCACATCCGGATTGGAGGCGACATAGCGCTCCCACCAGCTGGCCAGCTCGCCGAGACCGCGCTCGACCCGGTTGCGCAGCAACAGGAAGTCGAACGCCGCGCGGAACTTGGGATGCTCCATGGCGCGCTCGGGATGCTTGCCCTGACGACGGGTCAACCGCTGTTGCAGTGCCCAGATGTCGCGGACATCGGTGGTGAAACGGCGGGGAACGGCGATGATCCGCACCTGATTGTCCAGCACCTCGTTGATCGCCAGCATGAAAGCGTCATACCAGGGCAGGCCGCTCTCGTTCTCCAGCACCCGACCACGGGCCTCGACGCAGCCCCACAGCAGGGTGGCGTAGAGGAAGGCGGGAGTGACGCGTTTATCTTCACGAACGCGGGTATCGGTATCGATCAGTGCCTGCTCGATAAACTGCTCGTAGGGCGAGTTGCCGTGCGGGGTAAACAGCACAGCCACTTGCGGGAAGAGCTGTTGGAACAGGCCATACTCACGCAGCAGCTTGTAGGTCGCCAGACCGTCGCCAGCCAGGAACAGCTTGAGGGTCTCCTCAAACAGGCGGGCTGCAGGGATGTCTTGCAGCAGAGGCGCCAGCTCCTTGATGGGGGCGGCGGTACGCGGGCTGATGGTCATATCCAGCTTGGCGGCAAAGCGCACGGCGCGCAGCATACGCACCGGATCTTCACGATAACGGGTCTCGGGATCGCCGATCAGCTCAAGCTTGCGCTCGGCCAGATCTTCCAGACCCCCTTCGAAATCGTGCAGGGTGAAATCTTTGGCGCTGTAGTAGAGGGCGTTGACGGTAAAGTCGCGGCGCTCGGCATCCTCTTCGATGGTGCCGTAGACGTTGTCGCGCAGCAGCATGCCTTCATCAGACTGGGCCGACACATGTTTGCTGGTATTGACCTGATGGTGGTGACCCCGGAAGGTGGCCACTTCGATCACGTCACGACCAAAGACAATGTGGGCCAGGCGGAAACGACGGCCAATCAGGCGGCAGTTGCTGAACAGCGCCTTGATCTGCTCCGGCGTCGCATCGGTTGCGATGTCGAAATCCTTGGGCGTCTTCCCGAGCAGCAGATCCCGGACTCCGCCGCCGACCAGGTAGGCCTCATAGCCCCCTTTGTTCAGGCGATAGAGCACCTTGAGTGCATTCTCGCTGATCTCTTTGCGCGAAATAGGGTGCTGATCACGGCTTAAGGTACGACGTTGACCGGCGACACGGGCTGGAATGGGGGATTCCACCGACTGCTCGCCGTCTTCCTTGCCGAGCACCTTGCGGCAAAAGTTTGCGATCTGGGAAAAAATGGTACACCTCTTCATGACTTCTAAATTGACGGGAGGCCAAAAAATAGCGGCCTATCATAGCTCACGCCTAACCAAATGAAAAACCGTGCTGACAATTGATCCCGCATGAAACCGTCCGCCAGCGAAAATAGCGGTCAATCTGCACATAGCTCACGCCTAACCAAATGAAAAACCGTGCTGACAATTGATCCCGCATGAAACCGTCCGCCAGCGAAAATAGC